>JBEEPT010000242.1:0-8191 GCA_041190985.1 Pseudomonadota bacterium | reverse complement strand
ATCGCCCAGCGATGCCTCCCCCAGCTCCTGCTCTGCCCACGTCATGCCCGTCATCAACCCAATTTCGTCAAAACAGGAACTGTACCGCAGCGCGGTTCGAAAAGATGTGTGTCATGAAATGGGCTGTAGGGTGCACCTCATCTATTTCGCACTCCCATAACTTCCATGACCCCCCATAACACGCCATAAATCATCTGCGTCATAGGGCATCTGGGCCGATGGTGTAGTAGCTGCCTCGACGCGTGCCATGCTGGATCAACCGCCCATCGCCCTTCAACCGGGAGAGCAAGGCCTTGGTCTGGTTATCGCCCTGGCGGCACAGCTCCATCACGTCCGCCCGCTTGATTTGCCCGTGCTGGCGCACATAGTTCAGCGCCAGCTGCTCGCGCGCCTTGCCGTCGTCACGCAGCACCTTGCGCTCGCGATAGCGGGCGCGCACGCCCTGACCCTGGCTGTGGCGGCGATGCAGCCATTCGCCCACGGTGCGGCTGTTTTCTTCCAGCAGGGAGTGGCGCAGTTGCCTGATGGCCTGCTTCAGGGCGCCGCTGTCGTTTTCTTTCTTGTCGGTCTTGCGGTTGCTCTTGAAGCCGCGGCGCTGGTTGAGGTGGAACAGCGCCCGGGCGAACTCCCCCGGCTGCAGGGGCCGATCCAAGCCCTCGGCACGCAAGTGGTAGGGATCGAGTTTTTCCAGTGCCTTGCGCTGCTCGGGTTCGGCTGCAAAGAAGCCATGTTCGACCAGCCACCGGATCATGCGCGCCTTGCGCCTGAGCAAGCGGTCGCGTCGTCGGCGCATGGCACGGGCTTCACGCCGGGTCACTGCCAGCGAACTGCCATCCTTGGGGTTGCGTCCGTCACCGAAGATGCGCACGTCGGCCTTGATGACGGCGCAGGGATTGCCGTTCGCATCGAGCCGGATCATGGCCCAGCCTAGCGAGGTGCTGCCCAGGTCAAGTGCCAGCCGATAGCCCATGCAAACTCCTCCCATTTTTGAATCCATGTTTGTTTTGGCGTGTGGTAGAGTATAGGCATATACCGATTGGGATATGCGCTCTGGACGCTAACAAGCTGAAAGATGCACCAAATGGAAGGGCCGCTATATGCGGCCTTTCGCTTTTTTGCATTTGGGTCGTGCTGTCTTCGGGTCCGGGGTTCAGGTTCGAGGCACTTTTCCCTGAGTTTGATGATGTCGGGTACTGCAGCAGCCATCCCCGATAATCTAGGGTTTTCCAGTTCCCGGTCCCCGTGCGTCTCCACACCATCAAGCTCTCCGGCTTCAAGTCCTTCGCCGAGCCCACCACCTTCAACCTGCCCGGCCAGCTGGTCGGCGTGGTGGGGCCGAACGGCTGCGGCAAGTCCAACATCATGGACGCCGTGCGCTGGGTGCTGGGCGAGAGCAAGGCCAGCGAGCTGCGCGGCGAGTCGATGCAGGACGTGATCTTCAACGGCACCACCCAGCGCAAGCCCGCCAGCCGCGCCAGCGTCGAGCTGGTGTTCGACAACGCCGACCACCGCGCCGGCGGGCAGTGGGCGCAGTACGCCGAGATCGCGGTCAAGCGCGTGCTCACGCGCGAGGGCGGCAGCAGCTACTACATCAACAACCAGCCGGTGCGCCGGCGCGACGTGCAAGACGTCTTCCTCGGCACCGGCCTGGGTCCGCGCGCCTACGCCATCATCGGCCAGGGCACGATCAGCCGCATCATCGAGTCCCGCCCCGAGGAGCTGCGGCTGTTCCTCGAGGAGGCTGCCGGCGTGTCCAAGTACAAGGAGCGCCGGCGCGAGACCGCCAACCGCCTCAACGACACGCGCGACAACCTGCTGCGGGTCGAGGACATCCTGCGCGAGCTCAATGCCAACCTCGAGAAGCTGGAAAAGCAGGCCGAGGTGGCGTCGCGCTACCACCAGCTGCAGTCCCAGGTGACGCTGCGCCAGCAGCAGCTGTGGTTCCTCAAGCGCCGCGACGCCGACGCCGAGCTCGCGCGCGTGCAGTCCGAGGGGCTGCAGGCGGTCAACGACCTCGAATCCCGCATGGCCGACCTGCGCCGGGTCGAGGCCGACCTCGAGGCGATACGCCAGGCGCACTACGACGCGGGCGACCAGGTCAACCAGTCCCAGGGCCGGCTCTACGAGGCCGGCGCCGAGGTGGCGCGGCTCGAGGCCGAGATCCGCTACGTGGTCGAGGGCCGCTCGCGCGTGCAGCAGCGCCTGGTGCAGCTGCAGGAGCAGATCGCTCAGTGGCAGCAGCGCCAGGAGAGCGCGGACATCGAGCTCGAGACCCTGGCCGAGCAGAACGAGTCGGCCGCCGAACAGGCCGAGATCCTGGCTGCCCAGTGCGAGGAGCAGGCGCTGCAGCTGCCCGCGCTGGAAGACGGCCTGCGCCAGGCCCAGGGCCGGGCGACGCAGCAGCGCGCCGCCGTGACCCAGGTGCAGCAGGCGATCCAGGTGCTGGCGGCCGAGCAACGCGGCATCGAGGAGCAGAGCCGCCAGCTGCAGCAGCGGCGCGAGCGCCTGGCCGTCGACCGCAAGGCGCTGGCCGCGCCCGACGAGAGCCGGCTGACAGGTCTGCAGCAGCAGCTCGAGGAGGCCGAGGAGGGCCAGGCGCAGGCCGAGGCCCGGCTGCAGGAGCTGCAGGAGCTGCTGCCGCAGCTCGACGAGGAAAGGCGCGAGGCGCAGGCGGGACTCAACCGCGAGGGCAAGACCCTGGCCGAACTGTCGGCGCGGCTGGACGCGCTGAAAAGCCTGCAGGACAAGCTCAAGACCGACGGCAAGCTCAAGCCCTGGCTGGCCCGCCACGGACTCGACGGCCTGCAGCAGCTCTGGAGCCGGCTGCAGACCGAGCCCGGCTGGGAGAGCGCGCTGGAGTCGGCGCTGCGCGAGCGCATGGGCGCGCTCGAGGTGTCGCGCCTCGAGACGGTGCGCGCCTTTGCCGCCGACCAGCCGCCGGCCCGGCTCGCCTTCTTCAGCCCGCCGCAGGCGCCCGCTGCCACCGACATGGAGGCTCCGGCGGGGCTGACGCCGCTGGCGCGCCGGCTGCGGCTGCACGACGCGACGCTGCAGGCGCTGCTGGAGTCCTGGCTGCACGGGGCCTTTGGCGCGGAGACCTTGGAGGACGCGCTGGCCGCGCGCGGGGCCCTGGTGCCAGGCCAGACGATTTGGACGCCGTCCGGCCACAGCGTGGGCGCCCACCACGTCGCCTTCTACGCCCCTGACAGCGAGCAGTCCGGCCTGCTGGCGCGTGCCCAGGACATCGAGAACCTCGACCGCCAGCTGCGCGCCCAGACCCTGATCCACGACGAGGCGCGCAACGCGCAGTCGCGCGCCGAGTCCGCCTACGCCGACGTCGCCCAGCGCCTGCAGCAGAGCCGGCGCGAGGCCGGCGACGCGCAGTCGCGCCTGCACGAGCTGCGCGTCGAGACCCTGCGGCTGGGCCAGCTGGCCGAGCAGGCACGCGCGCGCAGCGAGCAGATCGCCGCCGACCTGGCCGAGGTCGACGATCAGCTCGAGGCGCTGCAGGAGCGGCGCGTGACGGCCGAGGCGCGCTTCGAGGAGCTGGACATGCAGCTGGCCGACGGCCAGGAACGCCACGCCCAGCTCGAGGACGCCGTGATCGACGCCGAGCGCCGCCTGAACCAGGCGCGCGAGCAGCTGCGCGCGCTCGAGCGCCAGGCGCAGGAGGCGACCTTCTCCGAGCGCAGCCTGCAGGCGCGGCGCAGCGAGCTGCAGCGCGCCAGCGAGACCGCCGGCCAGCAAAGCGTCGCGCTGGCCGACGAGCTGCGTCGCGCGCACGATGAGCTGGCCCGGCTGTCGGCCGCGGCCGCCCAGGGCGGCCTGCAGGGGGCGCTCGACGCCCGGCTGCAGCGCGAGCAGGAACTGGCCGCGCAGCGCAGCCTCTACGACGACCTGACCGCCAAGCTGCGCGCGAGCGATGAACGCCGCCTCCAGCTCGAGCGCGAGCTCGAGCCGCTGCGTGCGCGCATCACCGAATTCCAGCTCAAGGAGCAGGCCGCGCGCCTGGGCCTGGAGCAGTTCAGCCAGCAGCTGGCCGAGGCCGGCGCCGACCTCGCCGCGCTGGCCGAGGGCATAGAGCGCGAGGGCGTGCGGCTGCACGGCCTGCAGGGCGAGATCGACCGCGGCCAGCGCGAGATCGTGGCGCTGGGCGCCGTCAACCTCGCGGCGCTCGAGGAGCTCAGCAGCGCGCGCGAGCGCAAGACCTTCCTCGACTCGCAGTCGGCCGACCTCAACGAGGCGATCGAGACGCTGGAGGACGCGATCCGCAAGATCGACGGCGAGACCCGCGAGCTGCTGGGCAGCACCTTCGAGACGGTCAACGGGCACTTCTCGCGCATGTTCCCCGAGCTCTTCGGCGGCGGACAGGCTCGCCTGATCATGAGCGGCGACGAGATCCTGGACGCCGGCGTGCAGGTGATGGCGCAGCCGCCCGGCAAGAAGAACCAGACCATCCACCTGCTCTCGGGTGGCGAGAAGGCGCTGACCGCGATCGCGCTGGTGTTCGCGATCTTCCAGCTCAACCCGGCGCCGTTCTGCCTGCTCGACGAGGTCGACGCGCCGCTGGACGACGCCAATACCGAGCGCTACGCCAGACTGGTTGCCAAGATGAGCGGCGACACCCAGTTCCTCTTCATCAGCCACAACAAGATCGCGATGGAGATGGCGCAGCAACTGATAGGCGTGACGATGCAGGAGCAGGGGGTCTCCCGCATCGTGGCGGTGGACATGGAAGCCGCCGCAGGAATGATGGAAAGAGCCTGATTCATGACAGACTTGCAGATTGGCCTGATGGCCATAGGAGCGACCGTGCTGGGCGCCGTCCTGGCCTACAACCGCTGGACCACCTGGCGCAGCGAGCCGCGCCGCTCCCACCCGCCCGCGGACAGTGCCAGTGCGGCGGCGCCCGGCGACGGGGCCCCGGCCTTTGACGCGGACGATCGCGTCGAGCCAGTGCTCGACGGCTTCGCCCTGGCACCGCACCACGCCGATGTCGGCGATCCGCTGCCGGCGCACGCGGCCGAGCGTGTCGCGTCGGCGACCGAGCGGCGCGCGCTGCTCGATCCGCTGATCGACGTCCATGTCACGCTGACGCTGGATCATCCGGTGACGGGCGAGGCGGTGCTGGCCGCGATGCCGCGCTCGCGTCGCATCGGCAGCAAGCCCTTCTACGTCGAGGGCCTGAGCGCGGCCACGCATGCCTGGGAGCAGCCCCGGCCGGGCCAGCACTACACGAGCCTGCAGGCCGGCGTGCAGCTGGCCAACCGCACCGGCGCCCTCAACGAGATCGAGTTCTCCGAATTCATCGCCAAGACCCAGGCGCTGGCGGACCAGATGGCGGCCGCGGTCGACTTTCCCGACATGATGGCCGAGGTCGCTCGGGCCCGCGAGCTCGACCAGTTCGCCAGCGAGCACGATGCGCAGCTCGTGTTCAAGGTCAAGGCCAGCCGTGCCGCCTGGAGCGCCGGCTACCTGGTGCAGCATGCCGGAGAGGCCGGCTTCGTGCCGGGCGCGATTCCGGGGCGCCTGGTGCTGCCGGCGAGCGATCCGGCGGCGGGCCCGGTGCTGGCGCTGCAGTTCGAAACCCAGGCGGCCCTGGCCGACGACCCGGAGCAGAGTGCCCTGCTGGAGTTCGACCTGCTGCTGGACGTGCCGCAGGTCGCGCGCAGCGAGCAGCCCTACCAGAAGCTGCGGGAGGCGGCGCACGCCCTGGCGCAGCTGATGGAGGGGCGTGTGACCGACGAGCGCGGCTACGCGCTGAGTGCAGAGACGCTGGACCAGGTTGGCGAAGACCTCGAGGACCTGTACGACCAGCTCGAGGCCCGCGATCTCGCGGCCGGCTCGCTGCTGGCGCGCCGGCTCTTCAGCTGATGTCGGCGGCGTGGATCGCGAACTGGCCGCGGCGGCGGTCGTCGAAGAAGCGCTCCAGCGTCTCCTTCACGGTGCGGAAGGCGATCTCTTCCCACGGGATCTCGTGTTCGTGGAACAGCCTGGCCTCCATGGTCTCGTGGCCGGGGTCGAACCTGTCGCTCAGCAGCCGCGCCCGGTAGTAGAGGTGGACCTGGCCGACGCGGACCACGTTCAGCACGGTGAACAGGCCCTCGAGCTCGATCTCGGCGCCGGCTTCTTCCAGCGTCTCGCGCAAGGCGCCCTCGGCGGTCGACTCGCCGAGCTCCATGAAGCCGGCCGGCAGGGTCCAGAAGCCGCGCCGGGGCTCGATGTTGCGCTTGCACAGCAGGACCTGCTGGCCCAGGTGCGGCACGGTCCCGACCACGTTGAGCGGGTTCTGGTAATGGATGGTCCCGCAGGCGGGGCAGACGGCGCGCACGCGGGTGTCGCCGTCGTCGGGAACCCTGTGCTCGACCGTGACGCCACATTGGCGACAGAAGTTGATGATGTGTGCGTAGTTCACGCGGCGCTCAGACATACAGAACTCGTTTCATTCTCGCACAATCACCCTTCAGCCATGGCCGCCTGCGGCCGTTTGCGTGCTAGGGGAATCCCGCCCCAGGAATTTTCAGATGAGCTCAGACAGCCCTACCCGATCCGGCGGCCAGTCCGGCGCCTTCGATGTTCACGACCCGAATGCCCTGCTCGGCGCGGGCGCGCATTGGCCCGCCGGCGTGCACGCGGCCATGACGACGCGCCGCGGTGGGCACTCCCGGGCGCCATTCGAACAATGCAACCTCGGCGACCATGTCGGCGACCGTCCGCAGGACGTGGCGGCCAACCGGCACCTGCTGGCTGAGCGGCTTGGCGCCAGGCCGGTGTTCCTGCAGCAGGTGCATGGCGTCGGCGTCGTGGAGCTCGTCGCCGGGATGCCCGACGGCCTGCAGGCCGATGCCTGCTGGACCGCCCAGTCCGGCCTGGCCTGCACGGTGATGGTGGCGGACTGCCTGCCCATCCTGCTGTGCGCGGGCGATGGCTCCAGCGTGGCGGCCGTCCATGCCGGCTGGCGCGGCTTGCTGGGGGAGGGCGGACGCGGCGTGCTCGAGGCCTTGTGCGAAAGCTGGCCGGCCGCCCGCACCGGGCAGCAGCGCGCTGGCCTGCGGGTCTGGCTGGGACCCTGCATCGGACCGCAGGCCTTCGAGGTCGGCGTCGAGGTCATGCAGGCCTACACGGCACAGGACGCAGGCGACATGGCAGGTTTCAGGCCTTCGGGGCCGCCGGGTGGCGACAAGTTCCTCGCCGACCTCCCATGGCTGGCGCGCCAGCGCCTGCGGCGGCTGGGCATTGCCGCCATCGAGGGCAACGACGGCACGCCGCCATGGTGCACCGTCAGCCAGCCATCAAGATTCTTCTCGCACCGGCGCGACGCTGCCCGGCTGGGAAGCACTGGCCGCATGGCCGCCTGCATCTGGCGGCAGTGAGGTTCCCTGTGGCGGATTCGCTGCCTTGCGCCGTCTGGATGCGCGCTGCATGAAATAAAGCAGTAACGAAACCGGAATCAATCCGTAACAGATGAATGTGATGATGGCTCCCAGCAGGGAGCCATCGCTGTTTGTGGCCTCCGCTGCGGCCATCATGAGGCTCACGTAGAGCCAGCCGATTGCGACGATATACATGTGATTTTGAATCGAAATGATTGCGTAAACAACTATGCGTTATGCTTGCAATTGTCTCTCGGCTGTCACAAGAATTCAAAAAATGCAGCCGCGACAATCCAGTCCAGAACGATGCAGTCAGCATAGAGGAGATGCTTGAATGAACGACGGAAACCCTTGGCTGCAGACGCCGCAGCAGTTCCAGCAGGCGGCCATGAACCAGTGGGCCAGCCTGCTACAGGCCAGCCAGGCGGCAGTCGCCCCGATATTCGGTGCCGTGATCGGGAAGCTGCCCGGCATGGCGCACCTGCCGACGGCCAGCAACCTGTCGGAACTGTTTGCCAACATCGCCGGACAGGCCGAGGTGCCGGTGCGGCTCGATCCCGCCAGGTGGGCTGAAATCCAGCAGGGCTATCTCAAGGAACTGGTCCAGCTCTGGAACCAGGGGCTGGAGTTCCAGCCGCCCAAGGACCGGCGCTTCGCTGGTGCGGCCTGGAGCAGCAACCCGATGGCTGCCTTCAGCGCCGCGCTCTACCTGCTGAACGCGCGCACGCTGATGAGCATGGCGGAGGCGGTGGACGCGGACGCGAAGACGAAGGCGAGGGTGGCGTTTGCGGTGCAGCAGTGGATCGATGCGAGCGCGC
>JBEEPT010000241.1:0-9799 GCA_041190985.1 Pseudomonadota bacterium | reverse complement strand
ATGCCGTGTCCCGCGATCGCCATTGCCTTGAGGCTCTCGGACATGTCGGTCTCGTAGACGCGATCGGGGAGCAGTTCGGTGCCGCTTTGCTGCAGCACCCAGTCAACCACCCGCCCCAGGTAGGCACCGGGCGCGTAGGCCAGGTAGGGCCAGGGCTGCGCCGCCGAACCCGGCAGGCGGTAGAGCGGGCGGCCCGCCGCGTCGGGCTTGACGTAGGGCGCCAGCACCTCCTGGCCCAGCGGCAGCATCTCGTAGCGCGCCGCGTCCAGCGGGATCGGATGGGAGGCGTGCTGGTAGGCGAGCAGCAGGTCGCAGTTGCCCTCCATCAGGCGCAGCACCGCGTCATGCACGTTCAGTGCGATCAGGCGCGTCTTGACCGGCCCCACCGCATCGCGCAGGCCCGACAGCCAGGCCGGGAAGAAGGTGAAGGCCAGCGTGTGCGGCACCGCGAACTCGATCGTGTCCTGGCCGGTCGGACTCTGGTGCCGCACCATGGCGCGCGCGGCCTGCAAGGCATGCAGGATCTCGATCGACTGCTCGTACAGCGTCTGCCCCGCCGGCGTGAGCCGGGTCGGGTAGGAGCTGCGGTCGACCAGGTCGGTGCCGGCCCAGCCCTCGAGCGACTGGATGCGGCGCGAGAAGGCCGGCTGGGTCACGTGGCGCAGCTGGGCCGAGCGGCTGAAGCTGCGCGTCTCGGCCAGGCTGACGAAGTCCTCGAGCCACTTGGTGTCCATCTCAGCCCTCCCCGCCCGCCACGGCCGACTCTTCCGCGCCGCTCTGCTGCAGCGCCCACATCTGCGCATAGCGCCCGCCACGCGCCAGCAGCTCGGCATGGCTGCCGCGCTCCGCTATGCTGCCGTGCTCCAGCACGATGATCTCGTGCGCGTCGACCACGGTCGAGAGCCGGTGCGCGATCACGAGCGCGGTCTTGTCGCGCGCCGCGCTGCGCAGCTCGGCCTGGATCGCACGCTCGTTGGCCGAATCGAGCGCCGAGGTCGCCTCGTCGAAGATCAGGATGGGCGGATTCTTGAGCAGGGTGCGCGCGATCGCGACGCGCTGCTTCTCGCCACCCGACAGTTTCAGGCCGCGCTCGCCGACCACGGTGTCGTAGCCCTTGGGCAGCTTCATGATGAAGTCGTGGATGTGCGCCGCCTGCGCCGCCGCGACCAGCTCGTCCGGCGTGGCGTCGGGCCGGCCGTAGCGGATGTTGTAGCCTATGGTGTCGTTGAACAGCACCGTGTCCTGCGGCACGATGCCGATCGCGCGCCGCAGGCTGGCCTGCGTGACGCCCCGGATGTCCTGGCCGTTGACCAGGATGCGGCCGGCACCAATGTCGTAGAAGCGGTAGAGCAGGCGCGCCAGCGTCGACTTGCCCGAGCCCGACGGCCCCACCACGGCCACCGTCTTGCCGGCCGGCACGCTGAAGCTGATGCCGTGCAGGATCTCGCGCTGCGGCTCGTAGGCGAAGCGCACCTGCGCGAAGCGCAGCTCCGGCGGGCCGGACAGCGCGAGCTCGCGCGCCTCCGGCGCGTCGGCCACCTCGCGCTCGCGGTCGAGCAGCGCGAACATCTTGTCGAGGTCGGTCAGGCTCTGCTTGATCTCGCGGTACAGCACGCCCAGGAAGTTGAGCGGGATGTAGAGCTGGATCATGAAGGCGTTGATCATGACCAGGTCGCCCAGCGTCATGTCGCCGCGCGTCACGGCGGCGGTGGCACGCCACAGCATCGCGACCAGCGCGCTCGCGATGATCAGCTGCTGGCCGGTGTTGAGCAGCGACAGCGTGGTCTGGCTCTTGAGCCGCGCGCGGCGCAGCCGCTGCAGGTTCTCGTCGTAGCGGCGCGCCTCGAAGGCCTCGTTGTTGAAGTACTTGACGGTCTCGTAGTTGAGCAGCGAGTCGATCGCGCGCGTCTGGCTGGCCGACTCGAGCTCGTTCATCTCGCGCCGGAACTGGGTGCGCCATTCGGTCACCTTGACCGTGAAGAAGACATAGGCCGTCAGCGCCGCCAGCGTGGTCCAGACGTACCAGAGCTCGAACTTCGTGCCCAGCAGGGCCAGCACCAGCACCACCTCGAGCAGGGTCGGGAAGATGCTGTAGAGCGAATACGAGATCAGCGACTGCACGCCGCGGGTGCCGCGCTCGATGTCGCGCGTCATGCCGCCGGTCTGGCGCTCGAGGTGAAAGCGCAGGCTCAGGCCGTGCAGGTGGCCGAAGACCTGCAGCGCGATCGCGCGCGTCGCGCCCTCGGTCGCCTTGGCGAAGACCAGCTCGCGCAGCTCGGTGAACAGGCTGGTGCTGAAGCGCAGCAGGCCGTAGGCCAGCAGCAGGCCGACCGGCACCACCAGCAGCGCCTCGCTGCCCGGCGCCAGCCCCGGGATCATGGACTGCCCCTTGGGCGGCGTCAGCGCGTCGACCAGCGCCTTGAGCAGCAGCGGCACGCCGACGTTGGCCAGCTTGGCCCCGACCATGAAGGCCAGCGCCAGCGCAACACGCCAGCGGTGCTGCCAGAGATAGGGCAGCAGGCGGCGCAGGGTGGCGGCGTCGGAGCGTTCGGCACGGCTGGCGCCGTCCCCGGCCTGGGCAGGGGCATGTCGGTGGGCGAGGTGGCGCATGGGGGAGAATGGTGGAATGAACAGCCCGATTGTGCCCGCAAGCCCGATGACGCCGCCCCCGCCGTCTCCGCACGAGCTCGTGCTCAAGGTCTACGCCATGCCCGCCGACGCCAACGCCTACGGCGACATCTTCGGCGGCTGGGTGATGTCCCAGGTCGACCTGGCCGGTGCGGTGATCCCGGTGCGCTACGCCAGGCACCGCGTCGCCACGGTCGCGGTCAAGGAGTTCGTCTTCCGCCAGGCGGTCAAGGTCGGCGACCTGGTCAGCCTGTACGCGCACGTCACGCGCATCGGCACCACGTCGATCACGGTGGTCGTCGAGGCCTTCGCCGAACGGCTGCACCAGAAAGGCGAATACCACAAGGTCACCGAGGCGACGCTGGTCTACGTGGCGCTCGACGAGCAGGGCCAGCCCTGCCCCGTAGTCCCGGCCTGAGCGGCGCGGGCCGGCGTCTGGCGCCCTGCGTCAGCGCCAGACGCCGAGCAGATAGCCGATCAGGAGGGCCAGGGAGATGCCCAAGCCGTCGACTCCGAGCCCCACCACGCGCATCACGAGATCCAGCCTGCCGGCTTTTCTGGCTGCCATACTCCCCCCTCTGATTTATTGAATATCACTATAGCAACAAACATCCTGGGAGTAAAGAAGGATATTTGATTAATTTAACCTAACCACAACAGGAGATTTGACCCATATCCTGCTGCTAGGCGCTGGCTCGCCGCCCGCGAAGGAATGCGGACGACCTGTGCGGGCTAGCGCGTTCGGCAGCAGTTGCGAAAAAAAAAACGCCACCCAGAGGTGGCGGGAAGTCCTAGAGGACGTCGTTGGGAATCCGATGGGGGCCGGGCGCTTCTTGCTTGTTGTTGCGCCTGACGCCGCCTGCCGAGACTCTCTCGTTTGATCGTGTGACAGCACTGGTGCATATTGTGCATCTGCAGCATGCTTTTACGCATCCCCTGTTTGGGGGAGACGACGAAATTCGCTGAAAAACGATAGCCTGTGACTCAGTGCCGCGCGTGCACCTGCGCGGCCAGCCACACCAGCAGCAGCACCGGAGCCCCCAGCAGCGCGGTGCCGACAAAGAAGGCCGGATAGCCGTGCGCGTCGACGAAGGCGCCGGAGAAGCCCGCCAGCCATTTCGGCGCCAGCAGCATCATGGAGCTGAACAGCGCATACTGGGTGGCGGAATAGCTCACGTTGGTCAGACTGGAGAGATAGGCGACGAAGGCGGCCGACGCCACGCCCGAGGCCAGGTTGTCGGCCGACACCACCGCGATCAGCGCCGCCACGTCGTGGCCATGCCCGGCCAGCCAGGCGAACAGCAGATTGCTCAGTGCGCCCAGCAGTGCGCCGAGCATCAGCACCCGCATGACGCCCCAGCGCATCGCCATCACACCACCGACGAAGGCGCCCGCCAGCGTCATGACCACGCCGTAGACCTTGGTGACCGCGGCGACCTCGTCCTTGCTGTAGCCCATGTCGACGTAGAAGGGGTTGGCCATGATGCCCATGACCACGTCGCTGATGCGGTAGACGCCGATCAGCGCCAGCAGCAGCAGGGCGTGCGCGCCATAGCGGCGCAGGAAGTCGGTGAAGGGCTCGACCAGGGCGCCGCGCAGCCAGTCCGCCAGGTTGCGCGCCGGCGGCAGCTGGCGGCGCTGCGGCTCGGTCGAGCACAGCACCGTGAGCCCGCCCACCGCCATCGAGGCCGCCATCACGAGGTAGGCGCTGCGCCAGGCGCCCTGCTGGTAGCCGGCCGTGGCCGCCGGCAGGACCTCGGCCCGGGCCGCCAGCCAGAGCACGCCGGCACCGGCCCAGATCATGGCGATGCGGTAGCCGGTCTGGTAGCTGGCGGCGAGCGCGCCCTGGCGGCTCGCGTCGGCCGACTCGATGCGGAAGGCGTCGAGCGCGATGTCCTGCGTCGCCGACGCGAACGCCACCAGCAGCGCGAAGCCGACGATGCCGGACAGGTCCTGGCGCGGGTCGGTCAGCGCCATGCCGGCCAGTCCGGCCGCGATCGCGAGCTGCGACAGCAGCAGCCAGGCGCGGCGCTGGCCGAGCGCGCGGCCCAGCAGCGGCAGCGGCAGGCGGTCGACCAGCGGCGCCCAGCACCACTTGAAGCCGTAGGCCAGGCCGACCCAGCTCAGGTAGCCTATGGTCGCGCGGTCGAGTCCGGCCTCGCGCAGGCGAAAGCTCAGCGTGCCCAGCACCAGCAGCAGCGGCAGGCCGGCCGAGAAGCCGAGCGCCAGCATGCGCAGGCTGGCGGGCTCCAGGTAGACCCGCAGCGCCGCGCGCCAGCTGGTGGCGCGCGGGGCCGCCTCGGCGTCAGCCGCGCCGGACCGGGTCTCGGCCAGGCCGGCGTCGGCCGACAGGGGTCGGGAAGAGGAAGAAGACATGTTCACGAGGTGGAGGCATCGCGCGCAAATGGCGGACTTTGTCTATTATTGGCGCATATGTGCTGGCTCTGCGCGGCGAAAGCCGCCCTCTCCTCCCCCGCTGACGACGACGCACCGTCGCACCGCTGGCAGCCACGGCGCGGCTTCCTGCTCGCGAGCGCGGCCGCAGGCGGTCTGGTCGCGACCGGTGTCCACGCCCAGGTCGACGTCGGCGGCGCCTCGGCGATGCGCGGCCTGGTGCCGGCCGAGCAGCTCGAAGGCGCCTCCCAGCAGCAGTACCACCAGATGCTGGAGCAGGCCCGCGCCAAGCGGGCACTGGCGCCGGCCGACCATCCGCAGCTGCAGCGCCTGCGCGCGATCGCGCGCCGCCTGGTCCCGTTTGCCGCGCCCTGGAACGAGCGCGCGCGCAGCTGGCAATGGGAGGTCAACCTGATCGGCAGCAGCCAGATCAACGCCTTCTGCATGCCGGGCGGCAAGATCGCGTTCTACACCGGCATCCTCGACAAGCTCAAGCTCGACGACGACGAGGTGGCGATGGTCATGGGCCACGAGATGGCGCACGCGCTGCGCGAGCATGCGCGCGAGCGCCTGGCCAAGACCCAGGCCACCAGCATCGGCCTGTCTCTGGGCGCGCGCCTGCTCGGGCTGGGCCAGCTCGGCGATGTCGCCGCCGACCTCGGCACCCAGTTGCTGAGCCTCAAGTACAGCCGCGACGACGAGACCGAGGCCGACCTGGTCGGGCTGGAGCTCGGCGCGCGCGCCGGCTACGACCCGCAGGCCAGCATCTCGCTCTGGCGCAAGATGATGGCCGCCAACGGCAGCGGGGGGCCGGGCTTCCTGTCCACCCACCCCAGCGGCCCGAACCGGATCCAGGAGCTGCAGGCCAACATCCCCAAGGTGCAGGGCCTGTACGAGCGCGCGCGCCACGGCGGCTGAAGCCGCCGCCGGCCGGCATGCGTCAGGTGCCGCCGACGAAGGGATTGCTGCGGCGCTCGCGCCCGAAGCTGCTCTCGGGGCCGTGTCCGGGAATGAAGACCGTGTCGTCGCCCAGCGGCCAGAGCCGCTGCGTGATGCTGGCGACCAGCTGGTCGTAGTCGCCGCCGGGGAAATCGGTGCGGCCTATGCTGCCCGCGAACAGCACGTCGCCGACGAAGGCACGCTTGGCGTCGGCCGAATAGAAGACCACGTGGCCGGGCGTATGCCCCGGGCAGTGGCGCACCAGCAGTTCGCACTCGCCCACCTGGACCCGGTCCATGTCGTGCAGCCAGCGCGTCGGCGTGAACAGGCCGGCGGGCGGGAAGCCGAACTGCATGCTCTGCATCGGCAGGCCGTCGATCCAGTACTGGTCGCCCTCGTGCGGGCCGACGATGGGCAGCGCGAGGCGGCCTGCCAGCTCGGCGGTGCCGCCGGCGTGGTCGATGTGCGCGTGCGTCAGCCAGATCTGGCCAAGCTTGAGTCCCAGGCGCTCGACCTCGGCCAGCACGCGCTCGAGGTCGCCGCCCGGGTCGATCACGGCCGCGTCCAGCGTCCGGTCGCACCAGACGAGCGAGCAGTTCTGCTGGAAGGGCGTGACGGGGATCGTGAGGTATTGCAGCATGCGTTCGATTGTAGGCAAGCGCAGGCGAGCCCCGGGGGCGCCGCCGCCCCACTCACAGATTGGTCGCGGCGATCACCTCGGACAGGTCGGTCAAGCCGGCCACCACCTTCTCGATGCCGTCCTGGCGCAGCGTGCGCATGCCGGCCTGGAGCGCGGACTCGCGGATCTCGCTGGCCGAGTCGCGGCGGCGCACATGGCGCCGGATCGCATTGTCGCCGAGCATGAGCTCGTAGAGGCCCAGCCGGCCCTTGTAGCCGCGGCCCTCGCAGGCCGCGCAGCCGTGCCTGGCGAACACGCGCAGCTGGCGTCCGCCGCTGCCGTCGGGCACGCCATGCTCGGACTGCCAGCGCTCGATCAGGGCGGCCACCTCCGGCCCGCCGCCGCTGGCACCGCCCTCGAAATACTGGCGCGCCAGCGCCTCGATCTCGTCGGCGCGCGCCGGGCGCGCCACGACGCAGTGCGTGCAAAGACGACGCACCAGGCGCTGGGCCAGGATGGCCAGCAGCGAATCCGAGAAGTTGAACGGGTCCAGCCCGATCTCGAGCAGGCGCGCGATGCTCTCGGGCGCCGAATTGGTGTGCAGCGTCGACAGCACCAGGTGCCCGGTCAGCGAGGCCTCGATCGCGATGCGCGCGGTCTCCTCGTCGCGCATCTCGCCGATCATGATCACGTCGGGGTCGGCGCGCAGGAAGGCTCGCATCGCGGTCGCGAAGGTCCAGCCTATGCGCGGATTCATCTGCACCTGGCGCAGGCCTTCCTGGGTGATCTCGATCGGATCCTCGGCGGTCCAGATCTTGCGGCTCTCGGTGTTGATGTCGCTGATCAGCGAATGCAGCGTCGTCGTCTTGCCACTGCCGGTCGGTCCGCACACCAGCAGCAGTCCGTAGGGTTTCTGCACCATGCGGCGCAGCTCATCCAGGATCTGCCGGCGCATGCCTATGGTGTCCAGCGGCAGGGGCCTCGAGCCTGCGAGCAGGCGCAGCACCACGTCCTCCAGGCCGCCGCTGGTGGGGATGGTCACGACGCGCAGCTCGGTCTTGCTGCCGCCGAAGCGCGCGAAGTCGATCTTGCCGTCCTGCGGCTTGCGGTGCTCAGCGATGTCCATGCCCGCCATGATCTTGATGCGCGCGACCAGCGCGTAGCGAAAGCGCGACTCGACCTCGAGGTAGCGCTGCAGCTCGCCGTCGAGCCGGAAGCGTATCCTGACCTTGCGCGGCGCCGGCTGGGTCTCGATGTGGATGTCGGACGCGTTCTGCGCGATCGCCTCGGCGATGAGCGAATTGATCAGCCGCACCAGCGTGTTGTCGGACTCGCTGACGATGTCGCTCGAGGGCTCGCTGCCGAGGTCGGAAGCCGACTGCAGGTCGTTCACGAGTTCCCTGGCCGAGGCGTGCCCGGCCTCGTGGTGCGAGGACGGCGCGCTCAGGGCCGCCTGCGGCTCGTAGGCGCGCGCCACCGCCGGCATCAGCGTGCCGGGCGCGGCGAGCACCGCGACGATGCGGCGCTGGGTCATGAAGCGCAGCTCGTCGAGCAGGCGCTTGTCGAGCGGATCGGCCATGGCCAGCACGAGGAGGTCCTCGTGCTGCAGCAGCGGCAGCACGGCCTCGCGCTCGGCGAAGCCGTGCGGCACGAGCGCGAGCGCCTCCTGGTCGAACAGGTAGGCGCCGGGATCCAGCACCCGGTTGCCCAGCCAGCCCGAGATGACGTGGCGCAGCTGGGACTCGGTCAGCGTGCCCTTGTCGACCAGCTGCCGGCCCAGGGGACGGTGGATGCCGAGCTGGCGCTCGGCCGCCTGGGTGGCCAGCGCCTCGCCCAGCGCCTCGGCCGACAGCATGCCGCTGCACACCAGCGCGTCGCCGAGGTGGCGCGCGCCCTGCAGGAGGGAATGGGGCTTCTGCAGCAGCTGCCACAGCTCGTCCGGCGTGCGCGGCCTGGGATAGGCGGGCGCGACGGATGCTGCGGCTGGATCTCTGGCTGACATGTGGCGGTCTCCGGCGGCGATCCGGACGGGCCCCGCGCCCGCCCCTGGCATGCGGGAGATTTTGCCCCTATTTGCTGGCGCGGTCAGCCCCCTGCTCCCGGGAGCGGCGACAATCCGCCCATGAGATACAAGGCACTCCTACTCTGGGCCGGCCTGGCCGGCCTGCTCGCGCTCGCCTACCGTCAGTTCGGCTGGCAGGGCGTGGCGCTCGCCTCCGGCGGCCTGCTGATGTGGCTGCTGCTGCACTTCAACCGGCTCATGCACGTGATGCGGCGCGCCTCCAACCGGCCGGTCGGCCATGTCGCCAGCGCCGTCATGCTCAACGCCAAGCTGCAGGCCGGTCGGCCGCTGCTGCACGTGATCGCGCAGACGCGCTCGCTCGGCGAGCGCCTGTCGGCCGAAGGCGCGCAGCCCGAGATCTACCGCTGGCGCGACGAATCCGGCTCGAGCGTGACCTGCGAGTTCCAGGGCGGCAAGCTGGTGAGCTGGCAGCTGGAACGCCCGGCCCAGGCCGCGCAGGACTGATTCATCGCGACCAGCCGTCGCGGCCGCATCGCTGCAGGGCGATGCGGCCGTTCCCGTTCATTGTGCTTCCCGCTGCACGCTGGCGTCCGCGACGGTCAAGGCGGTCATGTTGACGATGCGGCGCACCGTGGCGCTCGGCGTGAGGATGTGAACCGGCTTGGCGGCCCCCAGCAGCACGGGCCCGATCGCGATATTGCCCCCGGCAGCGGTCTTGAGCAGGTTGTAGGCGATGTGGGCCGCATCGATGTTCGGGCACACCAGCAGGTTGGCGTCGCCAGCCAGGGTGCTGCCGGGCATGAGTGCCTTGCGGGCTGCGCCATCCAGGGCCACATCCCCGTGCATCTCCCCGTCCACCTCGAGCCAGGGCGCTTGCTGCCGCAGCAAGGCCAGCGTCTGCCGCATCTTGACGGCACTCGGCTCCTGGCTGCTGCCGAAGTTGGAGTGACTGAGCAGCGCTGCCTTCGGCTTCAGGCCGAAGCGGACCATCTCCTGCGCGGCCATGATGGTGATGCGGGCCAGCTCCTGCGCTGACGGATCGTAGTTGACATGGGTATCGACCAGGAATACCTGGCGCCCGGGCAGCATCAGCGCGTTCATCGCCGCATAGCAGTGCGCCCCCTCGCGCCTGCCTATCACCTGGTCGATGTAGTTCAGGTGCATCGGGCTGGTGCCCCAGGTGCCGCAGATCAGGC
>JBEEPT010000240.1:0-3486 GCA_041190985.1 Pseudomonadota bacterium | reverse complement strand
CGCCTGAGCGACACCCCCGAGCGTTTGCGGCAACTGACCAACTTCGACTGGATCCGCGTGGCCGTTGATTCACACAACCGCGGCAGAAAAGAAGGTCCGGATACTTCTTGAGATCCGTATGACCTGACCACAAGCTCTCGCACTGCCACGTGCGGACCCGCGTGCCGGGTGGGGTGGCAGGGGTGCCGCCTAAGATGGAGGCCCCCTATGCCGATTGCTCATGAGGCATGCCGACGCTGGGTGTCGCGCTTCCTGCTGGCGCGACAAATAAACTGACGCGAAAATACTTGCGCGACAGTTTATTTGTCGCGATACTGTGGTTATGTCCCTGAGGAGCCTGGCACATGCCGCGACATTACCTGCAAGAGGAGCTCGACGCACTCGTCGAACTGATCTCAGTCCGGCCTGAGGGCATAGGCATTGAGGTTCTCTTGCAGCAGCTCGGCGGCACTCCGCGGCGCCGTACCTTGCAGCGTCGCCTTGCCCTGCTGGTGCAGCAGCAGCGCATTCTGGTGCAAGGCGAAGGGCGCGCCGTGCGCTACCATCGCGCCGCAGGGCCTGGCGGCAGCGTGGACCTTCGCGCCCATTCCGGGATGTCCGTTCCTGCCGCGACGGAGATCTATGTCCCCACCTCTGCCGAAGGCGCGGAAATCCGGGCCTATGTCGTACAGCCGCGCCAGTTGCGCAGACCCGTCGGCTACCGGCTGGAATTCCTGGAGCTGTACCATCCCAACCACACGGCCTACCTGCCGCAGGGCTTGCGCGAGCAGTTGCGCACGCTGGGGCAATCGCCCGCCGAGCAGACACCGGCAGGCACCTTTGCACGCGACATTCTCAACCGGTTGCTGATCGACCTCTCCTGGGCCTCGTCGCATCTGGAGGGCAATACCTACAGCCGGCTCGACACCGAGCGGCTGATCGAATACGGCCAGGTGGCGGAGGGCAAGAATGCCCTCGAGACGCAGATGATCCTGAATCACAAGCAGGCCATCGAGTATCTGGTGCTCAATCCCGAACACGCCCGCGTCAATGTGGAGACGCTCATCGCGCTGCATGCTTTCCTGTCCGATGGCTTGATGGCCGATCCGGCGGCGGTCGGTCGCATCCGTCGCCGTGCCGTTGAGATCGGCGGCAGCGTCTATCGGCCGATGGCACTGCCGCAGCGCCTGGAAGAGCTGTTCGGGATCGTGGTGGGGATGGCGGCCGAGATCGTCGACCCGTTCGAGCAGGCCTTCTTCCTGATGGTGCATCTGCCCTATCTGCAGCCGTTCGAGGACGTGAACAAACGCGTGTCCCGGTTGGCCGCCAACATTCCCTTCATCCGTCACAACCTGTGCCCCCTGTCCTTCATCGATGTGCCGCAGCAGGCCTACGTGGATGCCATGATCGGGGTGTACGAGCTGAATCGGATCGAACTGCTGCGCGACCTGTTCGTCTGGGCCTACGAGCGCTCCTGTCAGCAATACGTAGCGGTGAAACAAGTCCTGGTGCCGCCAGATATTTTTCGGCTGCGTCATCGGCAGGCTTTGGCCGAGGTGATGGCTGCCGTCGTGCGCGCTGATGAGGCCGCTACGGAGCCGGCGATCAGGGTCAGGATTCCCGCGACCGTGCCGCTGGCCGATCACGACCCCTTCATCCGGCTGGTGCGGGCCGAATTCGCGGCTTTGCATGCGGGCAATGCGGTGCGGTTCGGCATTCGCCCGCTTGAGCTTGCCGCCTGGCAGAGCCAGCACCGGGGGGGAGACTGACTCACCGAGTCCCGCGTACGAGACAAGTGCCCCGTTGGTCCAGAAAACCCCGCCACCGAAGCGGTGGCGGGATTCAGCCGGCTCAGCCCTTGGTCGGCTGGCCTTCGCGGCCCGAGAACCAGGACACGTAGAGCGCCGGCAGCGCCACCAGGGTCAGCAGGGTCGCGGTGATCAGGCCGCAGATCACGACGATGGCCAGCGGGCGCTGCGTCTCGGAGCCGATGTCGTGCGACAGCGCCATCGGCAGCAGGCCCAGCATCGCGAGCATGGCGGTCATCAGCACGGTGCGCAGGCGCTGCATCGAGCCCTCGCGCACCGCCTCGACCACGGACAGGCCGCTGTCCTGCAGCTGCTGGAACACGGTCAGCATCACGACGCCGTTGAGCACGGCCTGGCCGGACAGCGCGATGAAGCCGATCGCGGCCGAGACCGACAGCGGGATCGAGAACGCCCACAGGCCGACGAAGCCGCCGATCAGCGCCAGCGGCACGTTGACCAGGATCAGGCCGGCGGTCTTGAACGAGCCGAAGGCGTCGAACAGCAGCACGAAGATCAGCAGCAGCGAGATCGGCACCACGACCGACAGGCGCTGCATGGCGCGCTCCTGGTTCTCGAACTCGCCCGACCAGTTCAGCGTGTAGCCCGAGGGCAGCTTGACGTTCTTCTCGACGCCGGCCTTCATGTCGGCGACGACCGAGCCCATGTCGCGGTCCTTGATGAAGATGCCGATCGCCATGGTGCGCTTGCCGGCCTCGCGCGCGATGTTCATCGCGCCGCTGGCCTCGCGGATCTGCGCCACGCTGCCGAGCGTGGTGTAGCCGCCGTCGGGCGTGGCGATCGTGATCGCCGCCAGGTGCTGGATCGAGCGCCGCTCGGGCGGCAGGCGCAGCGCGACCGAGAACTTGCGCTCGCCTTCCCAGATCTCGGTGGCGGACTTGCCGGCCAGCGCGGACTCGATCACGTCCTGCACGTCGCCGACGTTGAGGCCGTAGCGCGCGGCGCGCTCGCGGTCGATGTCGATCACGAGCTGGGGCAGTTCGCCGGCGCGGTCGATCTCGCCGTAGACCACGCCGCGCACCTGCTTGACCTCGCGCTGCACCGCGTCGGCGACGCGGCGCAGCTCGTCGAGGTCGTCGCCGGTGACCTTGATCACGATCTGGCCCTTGATCTGGGAGATCGACTCGAGCACGTTGTCGCGGATCGGCTGCGAGAAGGTCGGCTCCAGGCCGGGGAAGGCCGAGACGGCCTGGCCCATCTCTTCGATCAGCTGGTCGCGGGTCAGGCCCTTGCGCCATTCCTCCTGCGGCTTGATGTCGACGAAGATCTCGGCCATGTTGATGGTCTTGGGGTCGGTGCCGTCCTCGGGCTGGCCGGCCTTGGAGACGGCGGTGCGCACCTCGGGCACCGTGAGGATCGCCTTGCGCGCCAGGTTCAGGACGCGCGAGGCCTCCTCGTTGGAGGCGCTGGAGGGCATGTCGAAGTTGACCCACAGCGTGCCCTCGTTCAACTCGGGCAGGAACTCCGAGCCCAGGCGCGAGGCCGCCACCAGCGAGACCGCGAAGGCGCCCAGGGCGATGGCCACCACCACCTTGCGGCGGCCCAGCGCCCAATCGAGCACCGGGGCGTAGGCGCGCTTGCAGGCGGCCAGCAGGCGGTTGTCGCCGTGCGGCAGGCCCTTGCGCAGCATCCAGTACGCCATCAGCGGCACCAGGGTCAGCGAGAAGATCAGCGAGCCGAT
>JBEEPT010000239.1:0-3309 GCA_041190985.1 Pseudomonadota bacterium | reverse complement strand
TTGGGCACGCCGCGGGTGCCGATGATGCTGTTGACCGTGATGATGGACTGCTCGCCCGTGACCGCGTTGTGGCCGCCATGGAACACGGCAATCTGTTGCCCGACCTCCCAGCGCACTTCCTCGGACGCATAGTGGATCACCGCCTGTTCGAGCGAAATCCACGACTGCGGCAGCCCCTGGGCCGACAGCTTCAAGACCTTCACAAACGCCCCCTTCCAACAGTTCGAGAACCACGGATGCGACAACGCGAATGCCCCAGGCCCGCACAAGGGTCAACCTGCACAGCCTGCTGCGTCACAATATACCCTGTTTTCATGACATGTTCATGCGCCCCGGCCACGCGAGATGGCCGAGAGACGCTATCAAAAAGATACTGATGCGATGAAGGTTTTTCGCGGCTTTCACCACCCCGGCATCGCGCCGGCCTGCGCCCTCACGATCGGCAACTTCGACGGGGTGCACCGTGGCCACCAGGCGATGCTGGCCTTGCTGCACAACGAAGCGGCGCACCGTGGGGTGCAAAGCTGCGTGCTGACCTTCGAGCCGCACCCGCGCGACTACTTCGCCGGCGCGCTCAAGAAGCCCGAGCTGGCGCCGGCGCGCATCGCCACGCTGCGTGACAAGCTGACCGAG
The DNA here is from genome assembly GCA_041190985.1 of Pseudomonadota bacterium. Classification (GTDB taxonomy): domain Bacteria; phylum Pseudomonadota; class Gammaproteobacteria; order Burkholderiales; family Burkholderiaceae_C; genus Malikia. The sequence goes on along the minus strand of JBEEPT010000239.1, from coordinate 2,676 downwards.
CTCGAGCGCTGCGGCGTCGACCAGGTGGTGGTGCTGCCCTTCGACGCCCGCCTGGCCGGGCAGTCGCCGCAGGCCTTCATCGACCAGGTGCTGGTGCAGGGCCTGGGCGCGCGCTACGTGCTGGTCGGTGACGACTTCCGCTTCGGCGCCAAGCGGGCCGGCGACTACGCCATGCTCGACGAAGCCGGGCAGCGCCTGGGCTTCGACGTGGCGCGCATGATGAGCTACGAGGTGCACGGGCTGCGCGTGTCGAGCTCGGCCGTGCGCGAGGCGCTGGCCGCGGGCCGCATGGAGGACGTGGCAGCGCTGCTGGGCCGGCCCTACAGCATCAGCGGCCATGTGGTACACGGCGCCAAGCTCGGGCGCGACCTGGGCGCCACCGGCCCCGGCCACGGCAACGGCTTTCGCACCCTGAACCTGCGCTTCTCGCACTGGAAGCCGGCCGCCAGCGGCATCTTCGCGGTGCGGGTGCACGGCCTGGACGGCGCGGCCCTGCCCGGCGTGGCCAACCTCGGCATCCGGCCCTCGCTGGACCCGGACGACGTGAACGGCGGCCGCGTGCTGCTCGAGACCCATTGCCTGGACTGGCCCGAGCGCCTGGGCACCGAGGGGGCGTACGGTAAAATCATCCACGTGGAACTGCTGCACAAACTGCACGACGAGCTCAAGTACGACAGCCTGGACGCCCTGACCGCGGGCATCGCCAGGGACTGCGTCGACGCGCGCGCCTTTTTTGCTTCCATGCACGCGGAAACCCACCGTCAGACCACGCGCGACCGAATTTAACGCCCGCACCTTGCGTGCTGCGCGCCCTTGTGAACAGGCTCGGGGCGAACGGCCTGAATTTTCCGCACCGACCGCCATCCCGCTCGGGCCGAGCCTGTCGAGCTTCATGACCCAAGCACCATGTCCGACGCCAAGACCGACTACCGCGCCACGCTGAACCTGCCCGACACCCCCTTCCCCATGCGCGGCGACCTGCCCAAGCGCGAGCCGGGCTGGGTCAAGGAATGGGAGGACAAGGGCATCTACAAGAAGCTGCGCGACGCGCGCTGCGGCGCACCGAAGTTCGTGCTGCACGACGGCCCGCCCTATGCCAACGGCCAGATCCACATCGGCCACGCGGTCAACAAGATCCTCAAGGACATGATCGTCAAGGCGCGCCAGCTCAAGGGCCTGGACGCGCTCTATGTGCCCGGCTGGGACTGCCACGGCCTGCCGATCGAGAACGCGATCGAGAAGCTGCACGGCCGCAACCTGCCGCGCGACGCCGTGCAGGCCAAGAGCCGCGCCTTCGCCACCGAGCAGATCGCCGGCCAGATGGCCGACTTCAAGCGCCTGGGCGTGCTCGGCGAGTGGGACAACCCCTACAAGACCATGAACTTCGCCAACGAGGCGAACGAGATCCGCGCCCTCAAGCGCATCATGGAGCGCGGCTTCGTCTACCGCGGCCTCAAGCCGGTCTACTGGTGCTTCGACTGCGGCTCCTCGCTGGCCGAGTTCGAGATCGAGTACCAGGACAAGAAGAGCAGCACGCTGGACGTGGGCTTCGAGTGCGCCGACCCGGACAAGCTGGCCGCCGCCTTCGGCATCGCGCCGCTGGACCAGCCGGCCTTCGCCGTGATCTGGACCACCACGGCCTGGACCATCCCGGCCAACCAGGCGCTCAACCTCAACCCGCACCTGGACTACGCCCTGGTGCGCACGCCGCGCGGCTACCTGCTGCTGGCCGCCTCGCTGGTCGAGAAATGCCTGGCGCGCTACGCGCTCGAGGGCGAGGTGGTGGCGACGACCAAGGGCGCGAGCCTGGGCCTGCTGCATTTCAAGCACCCGCTGCACGACGTGCACGAGGGCTACCGCCGCTTCTCGCCGATCTACCTGGCCGACTACGCGACCGACGCCGACGGCACCGGCATCGTGCACTCCGCGCCGGCCTACGGCCTGGACGACTTCCACAGCTGCGTCACCCACGGCCTGACCTACGACGAGATCCTGAACCCGGTGCAGGGCAACGGCGCCTACGCGGCCGACTTCCCGCTGTTCGGCGGGCTCAACATCTGGAAGGCGGTGCCGCAGATCATCGAGACGCTGCGCGCCCACGGCCGGCTGTTCGCCACCCACGAGATCACGCACAGCTACCCGCACTGCTGGCGCCACAAGACGCCGGTGATCTACCGCGCCGCCGCCCAGTGGTTCGTGCGCATGGACGAGGGCGAAGGCGTGTTCACCCAGGACAAGGCCGCCAGGACGCTGCGCCAGCTGGCCCTGGCCGCGATCGAGGAGACCGACTTCTACCCCGAGAACGGCAAGGCCCGGCTGCGCGACATGATCGCCGGCCGGCCCGACTGGTGCATCAGCCGCCAGCGCAACTGGGGCGTGCCCCTGCCCTTCTTCATCCACAAGGACAGCGGCGAGCTGCACCCGCGCACCATGGAGCTCATGGACACCGCGGCAGCCCTGGTCGAACAGGGTGGCGTCGAAGCCTGGAGCAAGGCCACGGCCGAATCGCTGATCGGCGAAGACGCGCCGCACTACACCAAGAGCACCGACATCCTCGAGGTCTGGTTCGACTCCGGCTCGACCTTCTTCCACGTCCTGCGCGGCTCGCACCAAGGCCCGGCGGGCGACCCCGGCTTCCACGAAAGCGGACCCGAGGCCGACCTCTACCTCGAAGGC
>JBEEPT010000238.1:0-6141 GCA_041190985.1 Pseudomonadota bacterium | reverse complement strand
CTGTTCAAATTGGCGACACTTGGAGTGTTTGGCGTCCTGATTTTCGATATCTCAACGATGCGTTCAACAGTCCAGAATATCAGCGCGTTGGCGCCGCGACCGACTATGACACGGTTGGGTTCCGCCCATATCTAGCGCCTGACGGTACGGATGACTGGATGGTGACTGGCAACATTGACTTTTCGAGTACGAGCAACATGTCAATTGTTGCCGGGGCGGAAAAGTTAAATGAACTCGCTCCGTTTTATCAGGCGCTTGCCGAGCTTGGGCCTGGGAACGTAGAAGGTTCATTTGCCCTCTGGCATCCTTATTCTGATGTTCAGCCTTCTCGAGTTGTTGCCAGGGGAGCAGGAGCCAGTTCACAAACTGTGGTTGCGTCCGATGTCCCTGGAAACCGAACTGATGTTTTAACGTCAACAATCGAATTTGGGGCGTTCCGAATCAGGTACAAGGTCAGCGGCACCCAATATCCAAACTACGCTGGCACCGCCGACCCCGGTAACTTCGGAAACCTCCCACTGTATTTATTCTCCAGGGCGGGCGCCTCCTCTAGATTCCGGGGTGGGTTTTACGGCCTGATTGCTGTCGGGCGACTGCTGAGTGCAAGCGAGTTGGCTTCGGCTCACGAGTTCATGCGCAACAAATCGAGGGCGTACTAATCATGTGGGTGCATCGCACAATTATCGTTCCTGCCCCTATTGTAGAGGCTGCGCGTGCCGCGTGCGCTGGTCTTGCGGGTCCTGGAGGATCTGGCATGTTCACGACGCCGCTGTCTGCTACTGGCATGTTTCCGGCAACTCACTACATCAGTTCCGGGATGATCGAAGAGCCGTTCGCGGATCTCCTCCCCCTCACCAGCGTGAGCTATGCCGAGGACGGCACGCCATCAACTGAGACCCGCCCAGGCAATGTCGCGCTCACCGTACAGCTCGCAGCGGACGCCGGCCTGCCGATCACCGAAGCCGAGGTTTCCGCGCTGCTCGCTGCCGTGGATGTGTCCGATCAGGCCGCAGAGGACGCACTTGCCCGCCTTGGGTTGAAGATCATCAGCACGCCGGAAATCTAATCCCCCTCGCGCGCCCGGCATGAGAGCGTTTCAATCCACGCGCCCACGGGGGGCGCGACGTCGCGCTCTTCAATCGTGCCGCTGCGGATGCTGCGGTTTCAATCCACGCGCCCACGGGGGGCGCGACCGTAAAGCTCACCCCCCTCGCGCTCTCGTCACGACGACACGCGTGCTGACCCGGCAGGCTCCGGGATGCCGAGACGATCGGCAGACAGCGCCCGGCAATGCCGGGCGTTGTGCTGTCTGCGCCTCGCCCTCTTCTGCCCTGTGAGGGGTGCGCGTGGTTTGCGGGCCGCGCGATACCGTGCGCCCATGAGTCATTTCGATCCTCTCGACCTGCGCGGCCAGGAGCGCAAGAAAGCCAAAGCCGAGCAGCACGCGCGCTTCGTTTCGCAGCGCGACCGGGACGATTTCAAGTGGCTGATGGATGACAAGCGCGGGCGCCGGATCATGTGGCGCCTGCTGGAACGCACCGGGGTGTTTCGGTCGAGCTTCACCGGGAACTCCGAAACGTTCTTTCTCGAAGGCCAGCGCAATGTCGGGCTGATGCTGATGGCACAGATCCATGACGCTTGCCCCGAGAAGTACACCGCAATGCTCGAGGAGCAAAAGCATGACGCAGGAAACGATGATGACGGATCAGCCGACAACGATCACTGAGGCGCCCGCATCGACCGAGGCCGGCCAGGTCGCACCCGAAGCGCAAGCCCCGGCGACCCCGCCGGCCCAAGAGCAGCAGCAACAGCAGGGCGAAGGCCAGCAGACCGAGGCGAAAGCCGAGGAGCAGGTGCCCGAGCAATACGCCGACTTCGCGTTCGAGGAAGGCAAGGCGCTCGACACCGGGCTGGCAGACGACATCAAGGCCACCGCCAAGGAACTGGGGCTCACGCAGTCGCAGGCGCAGAAGCTCGCCGACCTCGCGCTCAAGCGCACCGAGTCGGCGCAGTCGCAGCAGGCCGAGATGCTGGCGCAGGCGCGCGACGAGTGGGCCGGCCAGGCGAAAGCCGATAAGGAGTTCGGCGGCGATGCGATCGAGGCGAACCTCGCCACGGCTCGCAAGGCGCTCGACACCTTCGGCACGCCCGAACTGAAAGCGCTGCTCAACGAGTCCGGCCTGGGGAATCACCCGGAAGTGATCCGGTTTTTCTATCGGTCTGGCAAGGCAATCAGTGAAGACCGCGTGATCCGCGGCGGCGCAGCAGGCCAGCCGACGGACCCCGCAAAACGCATGTTCCCGAATCAGGCATAAGGAGCCGAAAACATGAGCGCACTCGCCGCTTCCCACCCGACGCTGCTGGACCTGGCCAAGCGCCTTGATCCGGACGGCAAGATCGACGTCATCGCCGAAATTCTCACGCAGGAAAACCCCATCCTCGAAGACCTGAGCTTCGTCGAGGGCAACTTGCCGACCGGCCACCGCACGACCATCCGCACCGGCCTGCCGACCCCGACCTGGCGCAAGCTGTACGGCGGCGTGCAGCCGACCAAGAGCAACACTGCGCAAGTCACCGACTCGTGCGGCATGCTCGAAGCCTACGCCGAGGTGGACAAGGCGCTGGCCGACCTCAACGGCAACACCGCCGCTTTCCGCCTGTCGGAAGATCGCGCGCACATCGAAGGCATGGCGCAGGAGCTCGCGTCGACCATCATCTACGGTAACGAGGGCGACCAGCCCGAGGCCTTCACCGGCCTGGCGCCGCGCTACAACAGCCTGAGCGCAGCCAACGCCGACAACATCGTGAGCGCGGGCGGCACCGGCTCCGACAACACCTCGATCTGGCTCGTGGTGTGGGGCGACCAGACCCTGCACGGCATCTATCCGAAGGGCTCGCGCGCTGGCCTGGACATGCAAGACAAGGGCCAGGTCACGATCGAGAACGTGGATGGTTCGGGCGGCCGGATGGAGGCGTACCGCACGCACTACCGCCACGATTGCGGCCTGACCGTGCGCGACTGGCGCTTTGCTGCGCGCGTCTGCAACATCGACGTGTCCGCCCTCACCTCCGACGGCACCGCGGCCGATCGCGCCGCCGCGCAAAAGGCGCTCATCAACTTCATGGTGCAGGCCTCCGAGCGCATCCCCAGCCTGTCGAAGGGCCGTGCCGTCTGGTACGTCAACCGCACCATCCGCGAGCAGCTTCGCCTGGGCATCCTCGAAAAGATCGCCGGCAACCTGGCCTGGGAAACCGTGTCGGGCAAGCGCGTGATGACCTTCGACGACATCCCGGTCAAGCGCCTCGACGCCATCAACAACACCGAAGCCCGCGTGGTCTAAGACAAGGAGCAACGACATGATTCTCGACGAGCGCAACGAATTTGCCGATGCCGTCGCCCTGAACACGGGCGCGGCCGGCAGCTACCTGATCGGCGACCAGATCGACCTGGGCGTTGCCCGCGACATCGGCAACGGCGAGCCGCTGCACCTGGTCATCACGGTCGACACCGAGATCGACGCAGGCGCGAGCGGCACCGTCCAGTTCCATCTGGCCTCGGACGCCACTGCGGCGATCGACCCGACGACCGGCACCAAGCACCTGTCGACCCCGGTCTTCACTGTCGGCTCGGGCATCGCAGCCGGCACCGTGCTGTACGCCGGCCCGGTCCCGATGGAAGGCAACGCCTACGAGCGCTTCCTGGGCATCCTGCAGACCACGGGCGTGGCTGCTGTCACCGCCGGTAAGGTCAATGCCTTCCTGACCCACGACGTGGCGAAGTGGAAGGCCTACGCCGACGGCATCTGAGGACTGAGCCATGAGGGTACGCGCGATTAAGCAGGGGTTCTACGGCGGCGCTCGGCGCCGGGTGGGCGACGTTTTCGAGGCCGAGGACGGGGCGAAGGCCTCGTGGTTCGAGCCGGCGGAAGCGGCCGAGGCCGCCAAGCCGAAGCCCAAGGCAAAAGCCAAGGGCGGCGAGCCGACGACCTTCTCGGAGATCGCGCGCACCGACAGCGAGGCGCAGGCGCCCAAGGGCGCCGACGATCTCGTCTAAGTCTTCTCCCTCCCGAAGTATGGGTTCCGGGGCGCGGCGGCAACGCCCGCCCCGTTTTTCTGATGGGGTCCGACCGTGGCCAGTGAAATCGACATCGTGAATCTCGCGCTTTCCAGGCTCGGCGACGACGCCACCGTGGCGAGCCTCTACCCGCCCGAGGGGTCTGCCCAAGCCGAGCACGCGGCGCGCTTCTACCCGGTGGCGCGTGACACCCTGCTCGAGATGCACCACTGGGGTTTCGCCACCAAGCGCGGCACGCTGGCCGAGTTCGCGGGCGACTACGGCTGCTGGGCCTACGCCTACGCGCTGCCGGGCGACGCCATCAAGATCCTCGACGTGTTCGCCGAGGGCGCAGGTGACGATTGCAGCGTGGCCAAGTACGAGCGCGAGGCGCTGCCCAACGGCGTGGGCGCGATCTACACCAACGAGCCGGTGGCGACCGTGCGCTACATCGCGCGCATCACCGACACGACCAAGTTTTCCCCGCTCTTCGTCGATGCGCTGGCCTGGCTGCTGGCCTCCTACCTGGCTGGGCCGATCCTCAAGGGCGACGCCGGCATGGCAATGGCGCAGCGTGCGGCGCAGATGGCGCAGATGATGTTCGGTCGCGCGGCCGAGTCCGACGCCAACCAGCGGCGCATGCGCCCCGAGCACACGCCAGGCTGGATCAGCGCCCGCGGCGCGACGACCGCGCCGAACACCTGGGGGCGCTGAGATGCCGAACATCCGCACCCTGCAGCGCTCGTTCGGTGGCGGTGTCGTCACGCCCGAGTTCTTCGGGCGAATCGACGATGTGAAATACCAGACCGGCCTGGCGCTCTGCCGCAACTTCATCGTGCTGCCGCACGGGCCGATTGCCAACCGCCCGGGCTTCGCCTTCGTGCGCGCGGTAAAGGACTCGACGAAGAAAACGCGCCTGATCCCTTTCACCTACTCGACCGACCAGACGATGGTGATCGAGGTCGGCGCGGGTTACTTCCGCTTCCACACGCAGGGCGCCACACTGATGAACGGCGCGGTGCCCTACGAGATCGCCAACCCCTACGCCGAGGCCGATCTCTTCGACATCCACTACGTCCAGTCGGCGGACGTGCTCACCATGGTGCATCCGAACCATGCGCCGCGCGAGCTGCGCCGGCTGGGGGCGCTGTCGTGGTCGCTGACGACGATCTCGTTCGTCTCCACGCTGTCGGCGCCGGGCGGCGTGTCGGCCACGCACACGGCGGGAACCGGCACCCCAGTGGCGACGACCTACAAGTACAAGGTCACCGCCGTGGGCGCGATTGGTATCGACGAGTCGCTGGCCTCGGCCGAGGCGTCTGTGTCGGGCGACCTGCTGCTCGACGGCGCCTACAACACCATCACCTGGTCGGCGGTGTCGGGTGCGCAGCGGTACAACGTCTATAAGCAGTCGTCCGGCCTCTTCGGCTACATCGGGCAAACCGATGGCCTGAGCTTTCAGGACGACAACATCGCAGCAGACATCGGCCGCACACCGCCGATCCAGTTCAACCCCTTCGGCGGCGCTGGCGACTACCCGGGCGCGGTGTCCTACTTCGAGCAGCGTCGCGTCTTCGCTGGCACGCTCAATGCGCCGCAAAACTTGTGGATGACGCGCACCGGCACCGAGTCGAATCTATCGTACTCGCTGCCAACCAAGGACGATGACGCCATTGCATTCCGGGTTGCGGCGCGCGAGTCCAACACGATCCGGCATCTGCTCCCGCTCGACTCGCTGATGGCGCTCACCGCTGCGGCCGAGTGGCGCGTGACCTCGGTGAATTCCGACGCGATCACGCCCAGCAGCGTGGCCGTGCGCCCGCAGTCCTACGTCGGCGCCGGGCAAGCGCAGCCCGTTGTGGTCAATTCGTCGATCCTGTACGGCGCCGCCCGGGGCGGGCATGTCCGCGAACTCGCCTACAATTGGCAGGCCGGCGGCTACATCACGGGCGATCTGTCGCTGCGGGCGCCGCACCTCTTCGACGGGTTCGACATCAAGGACATTGCGTTCCAGAAGTCGCCGGCCCCGGTGGCGTGGTTCGTGTCCTCGTCTGGCAAGCTGCTGGGCCTCACCTACGTGCCCGAGC
>JBEEPT010000237.1:0-3314 GCA_041190985.1 Pseudomonadota bacterium | reverse complement strand
TGCATCAGCGACAGCAGGCCTTCCTGCATGCGCGCGCCGCCGGTGGCGGTGAAGCAGATGAAGGGCACCTTCTGCTCGATCGCGGTCTCGACGCCGCGCACGAAGCGCTCGCCGACGACCGAGCCCATCGAGCCGCCCATGAAGTCGAACTCGAAGCAGGCCACCACCAGCGGGATGGTGTGGACCGCGCCGCCCTGCACGATCAGCGCGTCGGTCTCGCCGGTGGCCTCCAGCGCCTCTTTCAGGCGCTCGGGGTACTTGCGGCTGTCCTTGAACTTGAGCGAGTCAACCGGGATCACCTCCTGGCCGATCTCGTAGCGGCCTTCCGCGTCGAGGAAAGCGTCGAGGCGCGCGCGCGCGCCGATGCGGTGGTGGTGCGCGCAGTGCGGGCAGACGTTCTGGTTCTTCTCCAGGTCGGTCTTGTAGAGCACCGCCTCGCAGCTCGGGCACTTGATCCACAGGCCCTCGGGCACGCTGCGGCGCTCGCTCGGGTCGGTGGGGGAAATCTTGGGGGGAAGCAGTTTTTCCAGCCAGGACATGTCGACTCCTTGCCTTGAATGGGGGTAAAAAGCCCGGCACGCGGCCTTCTGGGGCGGCGGCTGCCGGGCTGTGGATAGGCGTGATTATGCTTTAGGTGCGCAAACCGTCCAGCGCCTGCCGGATTCCGCCCAGGAAGGCGGCCGCCGTCGCGGCGACGCGCTCGCGCGGCTCGTTCTCGATCAGCTGGATGATCCGGGTGCCGATCACGACCGCGTCGGCGCTGCGCCCGACCGCGCAGGCGGTCTCGGCGTCGCGGATGCCGAAGCCCACGCCCACCGGCGTGTTCACGTGCTTGCGGATGCGCGGCAGCATGGCCTCGACCGCGCCGGTGTCGAGGTGGCCGGCGCCGGTCACGCCCTTGAGCGAGACGTAGTAGACGTAGCCGCTGGCGATGCGGCCGATCTGCTCCATGCGCTCGTCGGTCGAGGTCGGCGCGAGCAGGAAGATCAGGTCCAGGCCGTGGGCCTTGAGCTGGGCCGCGAATTCCTCGCATTCCTCGGGCGGGTAGTCGACGATCAGCACGCCGTCGACGCCAGCGGCGGCCGCATCGCGCGCGAAGCTGTCGCGGCCATGCTTGAGCTCGTAGCGCTCGACCGGGTTGGCGTAGCCCATCAGCACGACTGGGGTGTCGCTGTCCTGCTGGCGGAACTGGCGCACCATGTCGAGCACCTGGTTCAGGCCGACGCCGAAGCCCAGGGCCTTCTCGCCGGCGCGCTGGATCACCGGGCCGTCGGCCATCGGGTCGGAGAAGGGTACGCCCAGCTCGATGATGTCGCTGCCGGCCGCGACCATGGCGTGCAGCAGCTCGGGCGTGACGTCGGCGTAGGGGAAGCCGGCCGTGACGTAGGGGATCAGCGCCTTGCGGCCCTGGGCCTGCAGTTGCTTGAGGGTGGATTCGATGCGGCTCATGGCGTGTGGACTCCGGATCAGGCGCGCGGGCTCAGGTTGACGGGCTCGTACTCGCCCTTGACGGTCTGGCCGCGGCAGCTCGGGCGGCAGTAGAAGTCGGCCTTGGACAGGTCGGCGACGGTGCCGATGTCCTTGTCGCCGCGGCCCGACAGGTTGACCAGGATGGACTGGTCGGCCCGCATGGTCTTGGCCAGCTTGAGCGCGTGCGCGACGGCGTGGCTGGATTCGAGCGCGGGGATGATGCCCTCGGTGCGGCACAGATAGTGGAAGGCGTCGAGCGCCTCCTGGTCGGTGATGCCGACGTACTCGGCGCGGCCGATGTCCTTGAGCCAGGCGTGCTCGGGGCCGACGCCGGGGTAGTCCAGGCCGGCGCTGACGCTGTGCGTCTCGGTGATCTGGCCGTTGTCGTCCTGCAGGATGTAGGTGCGGTTGCCGTGCAGCACGCCGGGCTGGCCCAGCTGCAGCGAGGCCGAGTGCCTGCCGCTTTCCAGACCCTCGCCGGCGGCCTCGACCCCGATCAGGCGCGTCTTCTCGTGCGGGATGTAGGGGTGGAAGATGCCCATGGCGTTGCTGCCGCCGCCGACGGCGGCGATCACCGCGTCGGGCTGCAGCTCGGCGCCGTTGCCCGGCAGGCGCAGGTCGGCCATCATCTCGGGCATCTGCGTCAGGCATTCCTCGCCGATCACGCGCTGGAAGTCGCGCACCATCATCGGGTAGGGGTGCGGGCCGGCCACGGTGCCGATGATGTAGAAGGTGTTCTCGACGTTGGTGACCCAGTCGCGCATCGCCTCGTTGAGCGCGTCCTTGAGCGTCTTGCTGCCCGACTCGACCGGCACCACGGTGGCGCCCAGCAGCTTCATGCGGTAGACGTTGGGGCTCTGGCGCTTGACGTCCTCGGCGCCCATGTAGACCACGCATTCCAGGCCGTAGCGTGCGCAGATGGTCGCGGTCGCGACGCCGTGCTGGCCGGCGCCGGTCTCGGCGATGATGCGCGGCTTGCCCATGCGCCGGGCCAGCATGGCCTGGCCGATCACGTTGTTGATCTTGTGCGCGCCGGTGTGGTTGAGGTCTTCGCGCTTGAGGAATATCTGCGCTCCGCCCATCTCGCGGCTGGTGCGCGCGGCGTGGTAGATCGGGCTCGGGCGGCCGACGAAATGCTTGAGCTCGTAGTGGAACTCGGCCAGGAAGGCCGGGTCGTGCTGGTACCTGGCGTAGGCCTCGCGCAGCTCGTTGATCGCGTGCGTGAGCGTCTCGCTGATGAAGCTGCCGCCGTAGGGGCCGAAATGGCCGCGGGCGTCGGGTTGGTGGTATTCGTACATGGCGGGTTCCGTTGGTGGGGGCGGCGCCTGGCGCGTGCCCGTGATGCGGGGCTGCAGCCGGGCCGGGCGGCCGGCGCGGGCTCAGGCCGCGTCGGCCTGGCGCACGGCGGCGATGAAGCGGTCGATCAGCTCGGGGTGCTTGATGCCCTTGGCGGACTCCACGCCCGAGCTCACGTCAACCGCCCAGGGGCGTACGAGCCTGATGCCATCGGTCACATTTGCAGGTGTGAGTCCACCAGACAAAACGAGGCGAGCGCTGGCGTTTAGTTGCGGGTGTGACCAATTGAAGGCTGTCCAGTCGAATGAGATGCCGCCGCCGCCGTAGCCCTGCACATGGGCGTCGAGCAACACGGCCTGGGCATCCGCGTAGTCTTGTGCGTATTCTAGGAGATCGAAGCTGTGCGCACCATCCCCCACCGGCACACGCGCTGCGCGCAGGAAGGGCCTGCCCACCGCGCGGCATTGCGCGGGTGTCTCGTCGCCGTGAAACTGCAGCAGCGCGTTGGGCACCGCCTGCAGGCCGGCGGCGATCTCCTCGCGGCTCGC
>JBEEPT010000236.1:0-5328 GCA_041190985.1 Pseudomonadota bacterium | reverse complement strand
TGGATTTCATGCGCCGCCAGCACACGGGCAAAGCGCATGCCGAAGGAGCTCGAATAGTTCGCCCCCGAGCCAAGCGAAAAGTTTTTTCGACTGTCGGCAAAGTAGGACCCGGTGAACGCTTGCCCGGTCTGGGCTACCCCGTTGATATACGGGGTCTGCGTGTTGCCGTTGCCGATCGTGCCGGCCAGCGCCACCACCACGTCATATGGGAAGCTCGGCGTGGTCAGGGTGTAAAACCCAGTTGGGGACCCGCTAGAGCGGATGATCGTCTTCAGCTCGCCGTCGTTCCAGTTGCCGATCTGGAACGCGAACATGTCGGAGTCCGACACGTAGTAGCCGATGCCGAGGCCTACGAAGTTGTCGTAGGCGGTCATCCGCAGATGACCGATGATCGTGTTCGCCGCGCTGTCCGCGTAGGGAAGCAGCGAGCGCGAGGCTTGAAGCGCCCGTCCCCAGCGTGTCGCCGCATTCGCCGGCGCACTACCCGCCGTCCGCTCACCCGACGTCAAGTCAACGCCAGGACGAATGTAGAGGTGGGTCAGCCCCCTGGTGAGCGGGTTGTCCCAGTCGACTTCAACGTCGTCGGCATCAGCCAGACTGGCGATGCCGTGGCGCATCATCATGGCGCTACACCTTCGGCGTCAGCGCAATCGGAGTCGCGTAAAGGGTCCAGCCGGCGCTGACGGTCTGCCCGGTGCCGACGTTGGCGAGGTAGTAGCTGGCGAGCTTCGGCAGGTTGCGGCCGATGAACGGGGTGCCGTACTGGAGCGTCGTCACGTTGTTGACGACAAAGGCGCCGATGTACCTGCCGGGTCGAGCAAGCTCAGGGACTTCGGCGTCGCCCGTGCTGATCACATCCAGCGCCCGAGCGTAGACGGCCAGGACGGTGTTCTCGGTTGGCCCGGTGCCGAAGGTGAATGAGGCAGTGAATTCCGCGTCCGGTGCGCCCTCGCCGTCGCTTACCGTGTCGTAATTGGCGTCGTCGGCCTGCACCACGCTGTTGTTCGTGATGCTGGAGCCATTGGCTTCCAGCGTCTTCGTGGTGCCGCGCCACTCGATCGGGGTGTTGGTCGGGATCGCCATGGCGTCAGTCCAAGTTCATGCGGCCTTCGGCCACGTTGAGCGCGCGGCTCACGTCGAGCACGGGTAGTGGGCTGGGAACGCTTGCCAACCCCTTGAGGTTTGCCGCCTCCTGCGACGTGAGGATGCCGAGGGCCGCGAACTGGTCCAGCATGGATCGCAGCGCAGGCGCCCCGAAGTCCAGCCCATCGGCGGTCAGAAAGCCGAGTTGCCGGCGCAGCAGCGACCCCAGCACCTTCTGCGACTGGTCTTCGCTTGCCAGGGCTGCATCGCGGGCTGCTTCGAGCTTCATCAGCACCGCCTCTGCCGCCAGGGGGCCGCCCGGGTAGGCTGCCGCCAGCCCGCGAGCCGACACCATGAACGGCTGCACGACGCGCGTGCGGCCAGCCGAGAGCACGGCCGCGATCTGCACGTCGTTGCGGTTGTTGGGGTCGCTGATGTACGGCTCGATGGCAGCCACTTCGTCGGCCGTCAGAAAACGATCAACGAGGGCCTCCAGGGCCACCTTTTGCTCGGGGCTCATGTCAGGCCCCCAGGATGATTCGGCGCCAGTATTCCCACATGCTGCTCTCCCTCTGCGCGCGTCACGCGCTCGCGGTGTAGGTGATGTTGAGCGTGCCGCCGTTGCTCACGCTCTGGTCGCCGCCGCTGAACAGGCCGGCGCTGTACAGCGTGCCGGTGGTGCCGCTCTTGGCGCTGCCTGTGGTCAGGAAGGCGCCCTTGATGGTGTCGCTGCCGTTGATGTTGAACGTGCAGGTGGTGCTGGCCTTGCTGCCCGAGCTGGCCGCGTTCCACGACACGGCCACGCGCGTGCTGTTGCTGTAGGCCACGCTTTCGGTCCACCCGGCGTGCGACGACATGGTGTCGGCCGCAGCCACGGCGGTGTAGCCGGTACTGCCGATGAGGCCGAGATACCAGGCCGCGGTGTAGCTGCTGCCGGCCAGGTGGTTGTCGAGCAGCGCGTTTTTGCCGACGGTGGTGACGAGGTTGGCGAAGCGCCGCGTCCAGCCGATGGTGCCGTCGGGGTTGCGGTACTCGACGTCGTACCAGCCAGCGATGCGCACGTGCTCATTGAGCAGCAAGGCGCGCACGTAGACGACGGCCATGGCGCCGATGGCGGTGACGGCCTCGGCCGCGCGGCCAGGCAGCCGGCGCAGGGTGTGGATTGCCGCCTTGAGCGTGGCGATGAGGGTGCTTCGATTCACGACTGGACCTCCTCGAGCTGGGCCTCTTCGAACCAGCGCAGGTGCTGCTCGCCGGCGGCGTCAGTCCACTGCAGCTGGTACTCGATCTGATCGGCGGCGTTGATGCGCCGGGCGACGACCTCGCCCTGCACGACTGGCTGGACGAGGCGCGCGGTGGTGCCGACTTTCATGGGGCTGTGCTCCCGGGTGTTGCGGTTGATCTGAGTCACCACCGGCGGGCGAAGCCCTTGCGGCGGCTGTGCTGTAGGTGCGCTGAGCGCTGGCGCATGCCGGCAAGCACGAGCTGCGACTCGGCCGGCGGCGGTGGGTCTGCTGCCTCAGGCTCGGGCTGCTGGTCTTGCTGCGCCGCCTGGCCATCGCCCGGGCCGACCTGGCCGGGGTGCGCCTGGTCGCCGGCCTCGGGCGCTGCGGCGGCCATGGCGGCTGCAGCTGCCGGATGGGGCACGACGGCGCCGTCGTCGAGCAGCTCGAGCTGGCGGCGCTCGCCGAAGACGCGCTCGCGCTCACGAAACACGGTGTCGGCGTGCCGGCCGCTCATGGCGTAGAGGTAGGCGGCGTAGGCGTAGACCTCACAGTCCCAGGCTTCATTGCGCTCGGCGGTCTTCTCCCACCACAGCGACTTGTTGCCGCGCATGTCGCGCCGCCAGACGCGCCGCTCGCTGCGCATCTGCTTGTAGTAGTCGGCCTGGAACCCGAGCGGAAAGTGGTAGGTGCCGCCGCCTGGCTTGGTCTGCTTGAGGCGGCCGTCGAGGATGTTCTTGATGGCCTGCGTGCCGATCATTCGCTGCTCGGCCCCACCTGGCACGGGCCGGCCGCGCCAGGTGAAGTCGACGGTCTTGGGCCGGCCGAGCTTGGGGGCGGTGATGGACGAGTGGCCACGGATGGCGAACCAGTGGCGCCCGCGGAGGTTGGCGTCGCGGCAGAAGGCGAGCACGTCTTCGGCATGGTGGCCGCCGGCGTCGATGGCCACGGCGTCGACGCGCATGACCTGGCCGCTGGCGTGCCGGATGGGCGCGGTGAGCAGCTCGCGCAGCTTGCCCCAGGTCTCGGGTGAGGAGGGGTCGCCGTAGATCTCGCCGTGCCAGATGCCCCAGCTTTCCTCGCCACGGCCCCACGCGCGCAGCACGACGGCGAGCCGGTTGTCTTGCGTGTCGACGCCGCCGGTGATGACCAGGCCGCCCTGCGGGCACGTCATCATGTCGTACTGCTCAGCGCGCTGCTGCAGCTGCTCGGCGCTGGTCTCGGTGCGGATGCGGTCCTGGTAGGGCTGGCCGCGGTAGTTGTTGATGAACTCGCGCAGCTTGTCGTCGCTGCCCTGGGCCTCGATCCACAGCGTGGCGAGGGTGGGCCAGGGGCGCCAGCCGAGCGGTGCCGCCAGCGCCTCGAGGCCGCACCAGCTGGCCACGCCTGGCAGGCCGACGGCGGTGGCTCGCCAGAAGGCGCGGCCACTGCTGGCGGCCTCTTCTTCGGTCATGCCGGGCGGGCGCGGCCGGTAGTTGTGCTCCTTCCACGCGACCTCGGTGCCGAGCACGCCGCAGGCGATGCACGCGTAGCGGGCGGTCTCGACGTCATCGCCGACCCACTTGACCTGCTCCCACACGAGGGGCTGGGCGTGGCCGCAGTCGGGGCAGTGCAGGTGCCACTTGCGCTGGTCGCCGCGCAGGACCTGGCGCTGGATCTCGGAGCGGCCGTCGAAGGTGGGCGTGCCGTCGCCGTAGAGCTTGGCCTTGCGTCCGAAGTTCTCGGTTCGCTTGCTGACCAGGCCGACCAGGGTGCCCTGCGGCAGCACGGGGTATTCGTCAGGCTCCTCGAATTTGACGTAGCGCACGGTGGCGCTCTTCATCGCGCCGATGCGGTTGGCGCCGATGATGCGCAGGGCCCCGCCCGGGTACTTCTTGCGCAGCTTGGTGTTGTCGGCGCCCTTCTCGTCAGCCGGGCGGATGCGTCGCGCCAGCGCTGGCGTTGAGGCGCGCATCGGCTCGAAGCGCGTGAGCTCCCATTGCTTGCCGTCGTCGAGCGTCGGGAAGACGACGATCATGTTGCCGGCCGCGGTGCAGATCCACGAGCCGATGAGGTTCTCGCCGGTGACGGATCCACCGACCTGGTGGGGTTTCATCCACCAGCCCTCGCGATACCAGGACGACGGCGACATCGTGCGCTGGATGTCGATCAGGTAGGGCGTGCGGGCGTTGCGGTAGGGGCCGGCCTCGGGCGAGTCAGGCGGCAGGATGCGGTTGTCTTCAGCCCACTGATCGGTCCAGATGCGCTCGTCTGGCTTGACGGCCTTGGCAATGCTGCGCCGCAGCTTGGCTCGGGCCGCCAGCTGCCAGGGTTCAGCCGGTTTCATCGGCGTCTTCGTCGGCCGCCTCGACCACCATGGCCGCCTCGCTGTAGCGCGCGAACGCGGCGGAGAGCTCGTCTTCCATCAGTCGCTCCACGGCCATGGGGTCAGTGGTGGCCGCGAGCTGGTCTTTCAGCCTGGCGGGCACGTTGAGCACGGCGTCGCGCAGGCCGCGGAAGGACGTGAAGGCGATGCGCTGCGCATCGGCCAGCGGGATGAGCTTGCCGAGCAGCTCGTCGAACTCGAGCTGCTCGCGTGCGCAGCGGATCTGCTCGCGCTGGGCCCGTGCTTTGCGGAAGGCGGCGGTGTCGGCGTCGTCGGCCTGGTCGGCCGGTTCGTCGGCGCCCTCCGGGTCGTCGGACGTGCCGCGTGTGGGCTGTGGCGCCGCAGCGGCTGACGCCGGCGGCGCCGCGGCGGCCGACGCAGGTGCACCAGGCGCTTGCGGTCGATCGATGCGGCCGTGCACGGTGCGCGACAGGTCGTGATGCGCGCGGCGCCAGGCCTGGGCAGCGTCGGGGGAGTCCATCGGCATGCCGTTCTTGGCATCGCGATCGACCTGGGACTTCGACACACCCAGCGCTGCAGCCATCGCACGCACGCTGTAGGCCATGTGTCCCGCCACCTTTGTAAACCGTCCCGCGTCCCGCCGTCCCCCAAGTCCAGAACCCAGGAACGGCACGAGAAGGGCGCTCCCGAATGACC
>JBEEPT010000235.1:0-2976 GCA_041190985.1 Pseudomonadota bacterium | reverse complement strand
ACACGGCGCCGATTCGTGCATCGTCGTACGTCGTGGCGTACTCAAAGGCCGCGAGCAGATCGTCCACCGATGCCTGCGTGCAGCTTTCGTGGCTGATCACGCCGCCGAGTGCGCGGGTGCGTTGTCCGGTGGCGAGGCGTGTGCGGCGACGCCATGTGCCGTGCTCAACAGTGGCCGCGGTGCCGCTGACAATCGGGCGCTCGGGGACGCCGAGGTAGGCCCAGCCGATGCTGCCGGTGTCGTTGACCGCCAGGCGCCACTTGGCGCAGGTGGTCGAGTCGAACAGCAGCGCCATTGAGCCGGTAGCCCAGGGGACGGTCTGCGAAAACGCGGTGGTCGACCAGTTGTCGTTGCTGCCGGTCAGCGTCACCGTTGCCGTGCTCGGGATGGTGTGCATCGCCAGTAGCAGCGTATCGGCCGCGCCGCTGCCGCTCGGCGTGATGTTGATCAGCGTCGATCCGGTCCACGACATGGACTCGTCATCGGGCGAGCGAGCGCGGCCGACGCCGGAGCTGGCCAGCATCGTGAACTGGTAGGTGTCGCCGGTGACCCACGACGGCGTGGCGCCTGCGATGAATGCGGCGCTGATGCCGGACGCCAGGGACACCGTGGCCGCGATGTCGACCGTGGTCCAGCTGCCGCCGTCGATGCGGTAGCGCGCCTCGCCGCCTTCGGCGCTGAAGGTCCAGCGGTCGCCTGGTGCGAATGCGAGGGCTCCGGGTGTGATCGTCAGCGATAGGCCGCCGTCGCTGTAGCTGCTCAGCGACGTGGTCACCAGCGAGTAGTTGGCCAGCGCCCCGGCGACGGAGCCGCGCACGCCGAAGACGATCGTATCGTTGCCGGTCTGGCCGCCACCCAGGGCGACCGGATCGGCGCGCACGATCTCGTACTCGATGTAATCGCCCTGCTGGTAGGTGCTGCGGCCGTTGGCGTAGGGCGTCGTTTTCACGATCAGCTTGTCGCCGACGCGCAGATTTTCCACGCAACCGATGGCCGGGCCGAAATAGAATTCCCGCGTCGACGTCGGCACGTCTTCGCCGGTTTCCGGGTCAGGCTCCATTCGCGCGGAGTGGTAGCCGTAGCCGGGTTGAATTGGCAGAAAGCCGTCCTGGCTCACAAACCAAAATGGTAGGTCATGATCCTGCCACACTGAATTCCCTGTCAGCGTGGCGGACTCAAAAGGGCGCAGCATGTCTCCGGCAATGTAGACCTTGCCCAGGCACGCCTGCACCATGCGCGTGAGCGGGCCAAGGTCGTTGGTCAGATTCCGAGCGCCCGCGATGGCGCGCATCATGATCGACTCGACTTCTGCCGCCGGATTGCCGCCGTCGTTGGGCAGTTGCAGCGTGCTGAATACCTGCGTCTTCCACGTCGGGGCGCCCGTGTTGGTGGCGACCATGAGCGGCGATAACTTGTCGACGATGAAATCCCACTGCGTCTGGAACTCAGTTTCTACCGCCGAATCCAGCGCGCCAGAGCCGCCCATTTCGGTGTAGATCGCGAGCAAATGCTGCTGGAAGGTGTTGGCCACCAGTTCCACTGCAGCAATGTCGGCCTGTTCGAACTTGGCGATAGCCGAAACGCGCTGGAAAAGAGCGGTTACATACCCGCCGTAAAGATCGGTCGGCTGTGTCGCGGAGCCCTGCATCAATTCGTGCAGGCCGGACAGCAGCGTCGTGATGTACGCATCGTCATCGGTGACGGTGAAGTAGCAGTTCAGATGGTGACTGCCGAGCCGCCAGTCCTCGATCTGGTCGTAAAGCGTCTTGATTGCAGCGGGCAGTGTTGCCACAGCCGCACCTCCAGTGGTGACACCCAAGAAAGTGTTGTTCGGCCCGCCGACGACGGGGATGGTGGAACAGTCGCAAGCTGCGGCCGGGTGCGGTCGCAACTCGAAAACATAGGTAGCGGTCTTGGCCTCAGAGCCAAGTCGCGGGTTCTTCACGCACATAGACGGGATAACCGAACCCTCTGCGCGATCAAGCAGTTCCAGGTATGCGGCGAATTCGCCCTCGGGCGCTGTGGACGGCGCCAACTGAACGGGGACCGTGAATCCGTAGGCGCCAGCGCTGAACGCCTCGCCGGTGGTCACGGTGCCCAGGTCGTCGCTGACCGATCCGGTGACGCTCCAGATCTCGGCGCCCGGGATCGGGGCGCCGGTGCATTCGATGCGCAGCAGCTCGGTGGGCGCCGTGGCGGCCACGGTCAGGTCAACCACTGCGCGCCGGATGTACGTGGTGCCATCGCGCGTGCTGCCGGCGCTGTAGCTGGCGGTGTAGACACTGAGGTCGTCGCACGCCATGCCGCCCGGGCGGCGATCCTGCGCGATGACGCCGTCGACCTCGATCAACGTCGAGTCCGCCTGGATCTTCGCCAGCAGCGAGTAAAGCGTGGTGATGTCGGTGTGGGTTCGTGCGACCACGCCGCCGTCCAGTTCTTCGACCGTCCGCCCGCCCGTGATGGCGTACACGCGCGTCCCAATGGGCACGGCGCGGCGCAAGGCCGGCGACAGGTGGTAGCGGTAGGCACCGTCGCGGAAGGTGCGCCAATGCCGGTACACGGTCGCATCGTCGCCGAAGCGCAGGCGCGGAGCGGTGGTCGGCACGGTGCCTTCGGGCTCCAACAGCGGGCCGCCGAAGTGGTATTGCTCGCCGGTAAACTCGCTGGCGCCCGCGCTCATTTCGCCGGTGGTGGCGTAGTCGGTCGCTGTGGCTGTCAGGCCCGCTTGCGACACGCGCACACTCAAGTTGTTGCCGGCGCTGCCCGCGGTCTGTGCGCGCAGGTTGACGCTCTGGAACGGCGCCCAGGCCTTGCGGGTGGGCGTGCCGGTGTCCAGCACGGTGATGACGAACTCTTGCGCATCGATGCCGCTGGTAGCGCTGACGCCGGACAGCACGCCATTGCCGACGCCGGAGAACACCGGGGCGCTCAGCAGCGGGGCGCCGTTGATGGTGGTGCTGATCACCTCGACGTCGA
>JBEEPT010000234.1:0-28312 GCA_041190985.1 Pseudomonadota bacterium | reverse complement strand
GCCTGATCTGCGGCACCTGGGGCACCAGCCCGATGCACCTGAACTACATCGACCAGGTGATAGGCAGGCGCGAGGGGGCGCACTGCTATGCGGCGATGAACGCGCTGATGCTGCCCGGGCGTCAGGTCTTCATCGTCGACACGCATGTGAACTACGACCCGAGCGCCGAGCAGCTGGCCGAGATCACGATGATGGCGGCGCGCAAGATCATGCGCTTCGGCATCACGCCCAAGGCGGCGCTGCTGTCGCACTCGAACTTCGGCTCTTCCGAGCAGCCCTCGGCGGTCAAGATGCGCCAGACCCTGGCCATCCTGCGGGACAAGGCGCCCTGGCTCGAGGTCGACGGCGAGATGCACGGCGACGTCGCGCTCGACGCGCAGGCCCGCACCCGCATCATGCCGCGCAGCACGCTGGAAGGGGATGCCAACCTGCTGGTCTGCCCCAACATCGACTCGGCCAACATCGCCTACAACCTGCTCAAGACCGCGGCGGGCGGCGGCATCGCGGTCGGCCCGATCCTGCTGGGCGTGGCCAAGCCGGCGCATATCCTGACGGCCAGCGCCACGGTGCGCCGCATCGTCAACATGACCGCGCTGACCGTGACCGAGGCCAACGTCGGTTCGCGCGCCGTGGGCAGCACCCGCGGCTGAGCGCCGTCTTCACTAGGTCTGTCGGCCCTGGCGTGCGGTTTGTTGCGGCGCATCAGGGCCTTGCATTTTGGAATGGCTTCAGGCACACTTACGCGCTTGATTATCAGGGTTAACCCGTATCCCTCAGGGAGCGGGTTGACGCCTTGGCGACAGGGTCTGGATGTTCGAAAAGCCGTCGTGGGGCCTGGCAGTGACCAGGCGCCGGATGCGCGGAGGTGGGCACTCATGGTCGTGGCCGCACTGGCAGCTTTGCCGGTCCGGCGGAACCAGATGAGTAGTCCGCAGCCGGGTGAGGTAGGTGGTGGCGCAAAGCCTGGCGGCTCCCGCCACAGGCGCTCAGCGCGAATATACCTTACTTGCGCCGTGGCTTTTCGACGGGTACGTGCTGCCTTGTGTGGTGACTCCGAAGTCCGTGATCCTGAAGCCCCGTCATCGACGGCTGGTCATTGCGCGGGTTCCGGGTGGAGCATCGAGTGAGCGGCTGAAGAACCAACAATTTGCAACACTGACTTTGGAAAGAGACGCGGAGATGGACCAGCCACTTCGTAACGTGCGCACCAACATCGTTCAATCCATTCGTGCCTTCACCGTCAAGCAGCTCGAAGAGGCTGCCGAGCAGATGGGGCATCACTTCCTCTACGCCAACCTGGCCACTGCCCTGAACAAGCAGGACGTGCTGGACCTGATCGCCCAGCAGTACACGCTGCCGGTGACCTTCGGCAAGAATTTCGATGCGCTCTACGACTGCATGACCGACGTGGTGCACAAGTCGGGCCAGCAGACCGGCTTCATCGTCGTGCTCGAGCACATCCCGACCAGCCCGAAGTTCGACAAGGAAGCGCGCGAACAGCTGATCGACATCTTCCGCGACATCGCCGACTACTGGAACGACCGCAAGGTGCCGTTCCGCTGCTTCTACTCCTTCTCGGTGGCGCGCGCGCCCAAGGGCGAGGACCTGAGCGCGAGCGACGAGCCGCTGCTGACCGACAAGCTGGTCGACGTCAGCCCGCAGGCGCTGCGCATGAGCAGCCCCTTCAACGCCGGCTACTGGCTGAGCGCAGCCTGAGTCCGCCGCCGCGCCGGCGATTGCTGCCGGACCGCGAGCATGGTGGAAGCGAAAAATGGCCCGCCAATCGGCGGGCCATTTTTCTGGGCGCGGGGCTACCGCGCCGGGGATTGGGTCAGCAGGCCTGGACCAGCGCGACGTACTCGGCCACCGGCACCTCTTCCGCGCGGCGCTGCAGGTCGAAGCTGCCGCCGAAGGCGCGTGCCTCCAGCCAGCGACCCAGGGTGTGGCGCAGCAGCTTGCGGCGCTGCGAGAAGGCCACCTGCACCATTTCCTCGAGCAGCTTGGCGTCGAGCTGCGGCGGTGCGCTGAGCGGCACCATGCGCACCACGGCGCTGTCCACCCGCGGCGGCGGGTCGAAGCTCTCGGGCGGCACGAACAGCACGTTCTCCATGTCGTAGCGCCATTGCAGCATCACGCTCAGGCGGCCGTAGTCGGCCGTGCTCGGCGCGGCCACCATGCGGTCGATCACCTCCTTCTGCAGCATGAAGTGCTGGTCCTGCACCACGTCGGCGACGCCGAGCAGGTGGAACAGGATCGGGCTGGAGATGTTGTAGGGCAGGTTGCCGACCACCCGCATCGGCTCGGGACGGCTCGCGGCCAGGGCGCGGAAGTCGACCTTGAGCACGTCGGACTCGATCACGTTCAGCTGCGGGTGGGCGCGCAGCCGCGCGGCGAGGTCGCGGTCGAGCTCGACCACGGTCAGCTCGCCGAGGCGCTCGACCAGGGGCTGGGTCAGGGCGGCGAGGCCGGGGCCGATCTCGACCACGAACTGGCCGGGCCTGGGCGCGATCTCGCGCACAATGGCTTCGATGATGGCCTGGTCGGACAGGAAATGCTGGCCGAAGCGCTTGCGCGCCTTGTGGGGGGTGGCGTTCACTGGGGGGGCTCGCGGTATTCGACATAGGCCCGGCCGCGCAGCTCGCGCGACCAGGTCTCGTAGGCTTCTTCGATCTTGCGCTCGCGCAGCTGGCCGCGCACCCATTCACGCTGCTCGCGCGCGCTCATAGGCACCCGGCGCCGCTCCAGCACCTGGATCAGGTGCACGCCGAAACGCGACACCAGGGGCTCGGAAATCTGGTTCGGGGCGAGCTGGTTCATCGCCTGCTCGAACTCGGGCACGAACTGGCCGGGGCTGGCCCAGCCGAGCTCGCCGCCGGCGCTGGCCGAGCCGTCCTGGCTGAACTGGCGCGCCAGTTCCTCGAAGCGGGCCGATCCGCTGGCGATGCGCCGGCGCATCTCGGCCAGGCGCGCGACCGCGGCGTCCTGGCTCAGCTGCACGCCCGGGCGCAGCAGGATGTGGCGGGCGCGGGTCTGGGTGTATTCGGCGTCCGGCAGGCTGGCGCTGCGCCGGTCGAGCAGCTTGAGCACGTGGAAGCCGGCGCCACTGCGCACGACGCGCGACACCTCGCCGGGCTTGAGCGTGCGCGTGGCCTCGACGAAGAGCGTGGGGTAGCGCTCGGCGCTGCGCAGGCCGAGCTCGCCGCCCTTGGCGCGGTCCGGCGCGTCCGAGAGTTCGCGTGCCAGCTCGGCGAAGTCGGCGCCGGAGCGGGCGCGCTGCGCCACCTGCTCGGTGCGCTGGCGCAGGCGCTCGACGGTGGCGGCGTCGGCGTCCTCGGGCACCTGCACCAGCACCTGGGCGATGTTGACCTCGGCCTGGTCCGGTCCCAGGCGCTCTGCCAGGTAGGCGTCGATGTCCTGCTCGCTGACCTTGACACGGTTGTCGACCTCGCGCTCGCGCAGGCGCTGCAGCAGGATCTCGTTGCGCAGTTCGGTGCGGAAGCTCTCTGCATCCTGGCCCATGGCCTTGAGGCGCGCGCGCAGCTCCTCGACGCTCAGGCCGTTCTGGCGCGCGATGCCTTCCTCGGCCTGCGCCAGGGTGGCGTCGTCCACCTTGATGCCGTATTCCGCCGCCGTCTGCAGCTGGACCCGCTCGAGGATCAGGCGTTCCATCACCTGGCGCAGCAGTTCGTCGTGTGGCGGCAGCTGGGCGCCGGGCGCGGCCTGCAGACGCGCCATGCGGGCGCGCACCTCGTTGTTGGTGACAGGCTCGGAATTGACCAGCGCGACGACATGGTCGGCCGACAGGGGGGCGGGCGCGATGGCGGGCAGCGCGGTGGCGGCGCGGCTTGCGGCCGGCAGCGTGGGGCCGCCGGTCCTGGCCGGACGCAGGCCTTGTGCCGATGCCAGGCCGCCGGCCAGCAGCAGCGCGGCGGCCAGTGCAAGGGGTTTATTCATAACGCTCGAACCGGCTGGGCGGGTTGATCTCTTCACGCAGTAACTGATAACGGGGCACATTGTTGCGCAACGACTGCAGGGGGCTGGAGCCGATGCGGGTGAAATCCGAGAATTCGAGCTGGAACATGATGCGCTGGTTGGACGAGCTGCTGCTGCTTTGCAGGCGCTCGACCACGACGCGGCTGATCCAGCAGCCGGCATCGTACTCAAAGCCGGCCAGCAGATCGATGATCTTGTTGTCGGGCAGGCTGTAGTTGACGCGGCCGACGCCATACCACTGGCCGGAACCGAGACCGCGACCCGGCACGCCCGCCGGTGCTCCCTTGCCGAACAGGTCCTGCAGCGGCCATTGCCAGCCGACGTCGAGTTGTCGCGTGTCCGGTGTCGTGCTGCGGTTGATCCGGTAGGCGGCATTGAGCACGCGATAGTAGCCCGGGTTGTAGCGCACGCCCAGCGTGCTGCGGGTGGAGACGCCGGTCTCGGGGTTGTACTGGAGCGTGCCGCCGGCCGACCACTGCGGCGTCCACTGCACCCGCCCGCCCAGCAGCAGGTCGCTCAGTCCGGCTGCGGCCGTCGCTTCGCCCGGCATGCCGACGCGCTGTTCGCTGAAGCGGTAGCGTTGCGCCAGGCCGAAGCTGAGCAGTTCGGCGCCGGTCTCGGGATGCAGCAACCGGCTGGTGGCGCCGAGCGTGAGCGCGTTCAGGTCGGCGACGCGGTCCTGGCCCGCATAGGGGTTGGACAGGAAGACGGTCGCGAGGTTGAAGTCGAACGGCGCGGCGTCGTAGGTCGGCAGGAAGCGTTGCTCGCGGTAGGGCGTGCGGCTGTAGAAGACGCGCGGCTCCAGCGTCTGCACCAGCGCGCGGCCGAACAAGCTCGTGTCGCGCTCGAAGAACATGCCGCTGTCCAGGCTGGCTGTGGGCAGGGCCAGGCCCAGGCTGGACTGGCCGCTGCCCAGCGCCTGGTCGAACTGGTACTGGCGCAGGTGCAGCTGCAGCGCTGGCTTGACGTACCAGCCAGGTTCGCGCCAGGTCCGGCCGAACTGGGCGACGGCCAGCGCGCGCGTGCCGTCGAGCACGGTGGACGTGTCGGTGCCGCCGCCGTCCCAGATCTTGGTCGGGCGGCTGCTGGAGAAGCGGGTCAGCTCGGTGTTGAAGGTCCAGTCCCAGCCCGGCACGCTGCCGAGTGCGAGGGTGGCGGGCGCGTAGCGCGCCGCCAGCGAGGGCAGGCGGTCGTAGGGCGCGGCGATCGGGGCCAGCGGGTCCTGCAGCGTCTGCCAGCGGTAGCTGCCGGCGACCGCCGACCAGTTGCCGCTGTTCCAGGACAGGACAGCCTCGGTGGGCAGCAGGCGCTGGGTCAGGAGCCGGCCCGCGTGCGGGAAGTCGCGCCAGTAGTTGTCGTCGCTGACGCGGTTCAGGTTGAGCCGCAGCCCCATGCTCCCCGGCAGCGCCGCATCGGACAGGTTCTGCCGGTGCTGGAGCGAGGCGCTCCAGCGGTCGGCGTCACGCAGCTTGTCGCCCGGCATGTAGGCGCCGCGCCATTCGCCTGCGTAGGTCGGGTCGAGATAGCGGAATTCGGCGCCGAGGTCGACGCCGCGCTTGCTCATCAGGTTGGGCGAGAGCGTCAGGTCGCGCTGCGGCGCGAGGTTCAGGTAGTAGGGCAGCAGCAGCTCGACGCCGCTGTTGTTCGAGATGTTGAAGGTCGGCGGCAGCAGGCCCGACATGCGGTCGGACGAGATCGGAAATGTGGCGTAGGGAGCGGCCAGGATCGGCAGGCCCTTGAAATGCACGACGCCGCCGCTGGCGGTCGCGGTGTTGCTGGTGCGGTCGAACTCGATGCTCTTGGCCGAAATCCACCAGTCCGGCAGCCATTCGGAGCCGGCGGGCGGGCGCTCGCAGGTGGAGTAGACCGCGTCTTCGGCACGCGCCCGGTCCTCGTCGAGGAAGTCCATGCGGGCGGCTTCGCCGCGTCCGCCGTTGATCAGCGAGTAGCGGGGCCGCAGGAAATAGCCCTCGTAGGTATCGAGCTTGAGCTGGAGCTCGGGGCCCTCGTAGATGTTGCCCAGGCGGTTGACGCGCACATTGCCGCTGGCGCGCACGGTGTCGTCGCTGCTGCGGTGCTGCAGGCTGTCGGCGCGCAGCGTCAGCTCGTGGCGGCGCAGTTCGGCGTGGCCTTCGACCCGTGTCTCGGCGTCGGTGCTGCCCTCGATGTGGTCACCGAGCAGGAAGCTGGGGCCCCCCATGTCCTTGCCGCCGGGCAGGCGTTCGCCCAGCTTGAGGCTGGGCTGCAGACCCAGGCCGGGTGCCACGGCAGCTTCCTGTGCCGAAGCGGCGCCGAACAGCGCGCCGCCGGCCAGCAACATGGCCATCCGGCGCACGGCGACACCAGCGGCACGCGGATGGTGGGGCGGTAGGGCGACGGCGATGGAAGGCTCGTGTGGCACGGGAGCGTGGGGCAGGGATGGGGCGCAGGCGGCGCCGTTCGTAGAATAGCTGGGCAATTATCCACGAGGCCCGCGTCGCGGGCCGCACCGGCCTTGCCTGCCGGCGCACCAGATCCATGAACCGCATGTCACAAGCCATATCCGCCAACCCGTCCGACATCGCCTGGGCCGATCCGCGGCGCCAGGACAGCTTCCACGCCTGGCTGGGCCGCGTGGCCGCCGTCCACGGCCTGCAGCCCGCCACGCTGAGGCTGGCCTCGGCCGACGCGAGCTTCCGCCGCTATTTCCGCATCGATCGCGAAGCCGGTGCCGGTGGTGGCAGCCGGGTCATCATGGACGCCCCGCCCAACCAGGAGAACTGCCACTCCTTCGTGCAGGTGGCGGCGCTGCTGCGCGCGGCCGGCCTGCGCGTGCCCGAGATTCTGGACTGGGACGAAGCGGACGGTTTCATGCTGCTGGGCGACCTCGGCGAGCAGACCCTGCTGAGCGTGCTCGATCCGCACCAGCCTGCGGCGGCGCTGCCCTACTTCCGCGACGCGACCGCGGCCCTGCTCGACATGCAGAAGGCCTCGTGTGCGGGCGTGCTGCCGACCTACGACGCCGCGCTGCTGCAGCGCGAGCTGCAGCTGTTTCCCGACTGGTACCTGGTGCAGCACAAGGGCCTGGCGCTCGATGATGCGATGCGCGAGACGCTGGCCAGGACCTTCACCCTGGTGATCGAGCGCAACCTGGCCGCGCCCGCCGTCTTCGTGCATCGCGACTTCATGCCGCGCAACCTGATGCTGCCGCGCGAGGGCTTCGATCCGCGCGACCCGGCGCGCCGCCTGGGCGTGCTCGATTTCCAGGACGCGGTCCACGGCCCGATCACCTACGACATCGCCAGCCTGACGCGCGACGCCTTCCTGAGCTGGGACGAGGACTTCGTGCTCGACGTCACGATCCGCTACTGGGAACTGGCGCGCAAGGCCGGCCTGCTCGACTTCGACGGCTGGAGCGAGGATTTCGGCCGCTTCTACCGCGCGGTCGAGTGGATGGGACTGCAGCGCCACCTCAAGGTCGCCGGCATCTTCGCGCGTCTGACGCTGCGCGACGGCAAGCCCAGGTACCTGGCCGACGCGCCGCGCTTCATCCACTACATCCGCAGCACCGCGCTGCGCTACCGCGAGCTTAGCCCCCTGCTGCGCCTGATCGACAAGGTCGAGGGCTGGGAGGCCGCCAGCGGCTTCGCCTATGGCCGCATGTGAGGGACTGAGACGATGCCGCGCATCTACCAGCCCCATCCCCTGCAGACCGGCCAGCAGCTCGAGCTCACCCCCGAGGGGGCGCGCCATGTCCAGGTGCTGCGGCTGCAGCCGGGCGACGCGATCACGCTGTTCGGCGACCCGGTCGCAGGCGGGGAATACGAAGCCACGGTGCTGCGCATGGGCCGCAGCAGCGTGGAGGTCGAGGTCGGCGCGCACCACGCGGTCGAGCGCGAGCCGGCGCGCGCCGTGCATCTGGCGGTCGGCATGCCGGCCAACGAGCGCATGGACTGGCTGGTCGAGAAGGCCACCGAGCTCGGCGTCGCCAGCATCCAGCCGCTGATGACTGAGCGCAGCGTGCTGCGCCTCAAGGGCGAGCGTGCCGACAAGAAGCAGGCGCACTGGCAGGCGATCGCGGTCGCGGCCTGCGAGCAGTGCGGCGGCAACCGCGTGCCCGTGATCCATCCGGTCCGCACCCTGGCCGAATGGCTGCGCGAGCCTGCGCCTGCGGACCTGCTGCGCGGCGTGCTGTCGCTCGCGCCGGGCTCCAGGCCACTGCTGCAGGTCGCCGCGGCCGACCCGGCCGCGCCGCTGCAGCTGGTGCACGGCCCCGAGGGCGGGCTGTCACCGCAGGAAGAGCAGGCCTTGCTGGCTCAGGGTTGCGCGCCGATCACGCTGGGACCGCGCGTGTTGCGCGCCGAGACCGCGGCGATCGCCGCGCTGGCGACACTCGCGCTGGCGGCAGGCTGAGTCGCCCGCCTCACTTCCAGCGCTGCACTTCCAGGCTCACGCTGCCCTTGTCGCTGCTGAGCGTCAGCACCTGGTCGAGTATCGTGGCCTGCAACTGCATGCTGCGCTCGGCCAGCCCTTCGAGCGCCTGCGCCGCGTCGGCCGGCAGGCGCCAGACCTGCAGCTTGTCGAGCCGGCTCAGCTTGCTTTCGATGCCCTTCCACCAGACTTCGGCCTGGTGCGCGTAGACGTAGAGGCGCACCGCGTCGGCCTGGCTGCAGGCCTTGGCGATCGGCTTGTCCTCGGGCTGGCCGACTTCGATCCAGAGCCGCTTGCGGCCGGTGAAGTCGGTCAGGTGCACGTCCGGGTCGCTCACGTCGGAAAGGCCGGCACCGAAGGCCAGCGTGCCATCGCCGCCGCAGATGTCCTGCAGCTCGTGCGCGTTGAGTGCCAGTGCCACCAGGCGCACCATCATGCGCTGGTCGGTCTCGCTCGGGTGGCGCGCCAGCGTCAGGCTGTGGTCGGCGTAGTAGCCGTGATCGATGTCGGCGATCTGCAGGTTGGCCTTGAAGACCGTGGATTTGAGTGCCATGCCGCGTCCTTCCTCAGCTCTGCAGCGTCACCGAAGGGTCGGTGTAGATCAGTTCGAGCGGATAGCGCCGTCCGGCCAGATGGTCCTCGATGCAGCGCAGCACCAGCGGGCTGCGGTGCAGGGCGCAGCTGGCGCGCACCTCCTCGGGCGTCATCCAGACCGTGCGCACTATGCCCTCGTCGAGCCGGGCGCCCGGCACCGCGTCGCCGAGCCGGCCGCAGAAGGCCAGCCGCATGTAGGTGACGTCGCCAGCGTCGCCCGGCAGCACCGTGCGCGACAGGTAGACGCCGACCAGGGCCTCGGGCTCGAATTCGTGCGTGGTTTCCTCCAGCGCCTCGCGCCGGCAGCCCTGGAGCGGGCTCTCGCCGGGGTCGAGGTGGCCAGCCGGGTTGTTCAGGCGCAGGCCCTCGGGCGTGTGTTCTTCGACCAGCAGGTAGCGGCCGTCGCGCTCGATGATCGCGGCCACCGTGACGCTGGGTTTCCATCTCGTGTTCATGCGGCGATTATCGCCAGTCGCCATGCCGTAGAAAAAATGCAACAGATGTTTGCTGCAATGCAGCATTCCTTTTCCCATCCCTGCTATGCTGGCCGAGGAAATAACCATCACTTGAAAATAGGAGAGACTACAAAATGCTGATAGGAGTGCCCGCCGAAACGATGACGGGGGAGACACGGGTGGCGGTGACGCCGGAAACCGCCAAGAAGCTGGTAGCGCAGGGCCATCGGGTGCTGGTGCAGGCGGGAGCGGGCATTGCCGCCAGCGCCACCGACGAGGCCTACCGCGCGGTCGGCGCCGAGATCGTGGACGCGGCCGGCGCCTTCGGCGCCGCGCTGGTGCTCAAGGTGCGCGCGCCCGTCGCTGAGGAGCTTGCGCTGATGCAGCCCGGCGCGGCGGTGGTCGGCATGCTCGAGCCCTTCGATGCCGCCGGCCTGCAGCGCCTGGCGGCCGCCGGCGTGACCGGCTTCGCGCTCGAGGCCGCGCCGCGCACCACGCGCGCGCAGAGCCTGGACGTGCTGTCCTCGCAGGCCAACATCGCCGGCTACAAGGCCGTGCTGCTGGCGGCCAACCGTTACGGGCGGCTCTTTCCCATGCTGATGACCGCTGCCGGCACGATCAAGGCCGCGCGCGTGGTCGTGCTGGGCGTGGGTGTCGCCGGCCTGCAGGCGATCGCGACCGCCAAGCGCCTGGGCGCAGTGATCGAGGCCTCGGACGTGCGCCCCAGCGTCAAGGAGCAGGTCGAGTCGCTCGGCGCCAAGTTCATCGACGTGCCCTACGAGACGGCCGAGGAGAAGGAGGCCGCCGAAGGCGTGGGCGGCTATGCGCGCCCGATGCCGCAGAGCTGGCTCGAGCGCCAGCAGGTCGAGGTGGCCAAGCGCGTGGCGCAGGCCGACATCGTGATCTCGACTGCGCTGATCCCCGGCCGCGCCGCGCCGGTGCTGATCAGCGAGGACATGGTCCGCAGCATGAAGCCCGGCTCGGTGATCGTGGACCTCGCCGCCGGCAAGGGCCCGCAAGGCCCGCATGGCGGGCCAGGCGGCAACTGCCCGCTGACCGAGGCCGGCCAGACCGTCACCCGCCACGGCGTGCACCTGATCGGCGAGACCAACCTGCCCGCGCTGGCACCGGCCGACAGCTCGGCGCTGTACGCGCGCAACGTGCTCGACTTCCTCAAGCTCGTTTGCCCCAAGGACGCCGCCGCGCTCGCGATCCCGGTCGACGACGACATCGTCGCGGCCTGCCTCGTGACGCGGGACGGCGCGGTGCTGCGCCAGTCCTGATCCGAATCCACCCACTACAGGAGACCCGGCCATGGAAGCCGTATCCCCCACATTGATAAACCTCATCATTTTTGTGCTGGCGATTTACGTTGGCTATCACGTTGTCTGGAACGTCACGCCGGCACTGCACACGCCGCTGATGGCGGTGACCAATGCCGTCTCGGCCATCGTGATCGTCGGCGCCATGCTGGCCGCCGCGCTGACCGAAACCGCGCTCGGCAAGACCATGGGCGTGCTCGCGGTCGCGCTGGCCGCCGTCAACGTGTTCGGCGGCTTCCTCGTGACCCGGCGCATGCTCGAGATGTTCAAGAAGAAGGAACGCAAGGCCCCGGCGGCCCAGGCTTCCGCCCAGGGAGGTGCGCAATGAGCATGAACCTCGTCGTGATGCTCTACCTGCTCGCCTCGGTCTGCTTCATCCAGGCGCTCAAGGGACTGAGCCATCCCACCACCTCGATCCGCGGCAACGTCTTCGGCATGGCCGGCATGGCGATCGCCGCGCTGACCACCGTGGGCCTGATCGTGACGCTGGCGCAGCAGATGCAGCTGGATGCGGCGCAGGGACTGGGCTATGTGCTGGTCGGCCTGGTGCTCGGCGGCGGCCTGGGCGCCTACATGGCCAACAAGGTCGAGATGACCAAGATGCCCGAGCTGGTCGCCTTCATGCACAGCATGATCGGCCTGGCCGCGGTCTTCATCGCGGTCGCGGCCGTGGTCGAGCCCTGGGCACTGATCCCCAACATTGCCAAGGGCGCGGAAGCCCCGCTGGGCAACCGCATCGAGCTGTTCCTGGGCGCTGCGATCGGTGCCATCACCTTCTCGGGCTCGGTCATCGCCTTCGGCAAGCTCAGCGGCAAGTACAAGTTCCGCCTGTTCCAGGGCGCGCCGGTGACCTTCGCGGGCCAGCACCTGCTCAACCTCGTGCTGGGCCTCGCCACCGTCGCGCTCGGCCTGGTCTTCACCTTCGGTTCGGGCGACGCCGCCTTCGGCGCCTTCCTGGGCATGCTGGCGCTGAGCTTCGTGCTCGGCGTGCTGATCATCATCCCGATCGGCGGCGCCGACATGCCGGTGGTGGTCTCCATGCTCAACAGCTACTCGGGCTGGGCGGCAGCCGGCATCGGCTTCAGCCTCAACAACGCGATGCTGATCATCGCCGGCAGCCTGGTCGGCTCCTCGGGCGCGATCCTGAGCTACATCATGTGCAAGGCCATGAACCGCTCGTTCTTCAGCGTCATCCTGGGCGGCTTCGGCGCCGAGCCCGGCGCGGCCGCGGCCGGCGGCGGCGTGCAGCGCACCGCCAAGAGCGGCAGCGCCGACGACGCGGCCTTCATCCTGGGCCATGCCGAGAGCGTGATCATCGTGCCCGGCTACGGCCTGGCGGTGGCGCGCGCGCAGCACGCGGTCAAGGAACTCGCGCACAAGCTCACCGAGAAGGGCATCAGCGTCAAGTACGCGATCCACCCGGTGGCCGGTCGCATGCCGGGCCACATGAATGTGCTGCTGGCCGAGGCCGAGGTGCCCTACGACCAGGTGTTCGAGATGGAGGACATCAACGCCGAGTTCGGCCAGGCCGACGTCGCGATCATCCTGGGCGCCAACGACGTGGTCAACCCGGCGGCGCTGCAAAAGGGCAGCCCGATCTACGGCATGCCCATCCTCGAGGCCTACAAGGCCAAGACCGTGATCGTCAACAAGCGTTCGATGGCCGCGGGCTATGCGGGCCTGGACAACGAGCTGTTCTACCTCGACAAGACCATGATGGTCTTCGGCGACGCCAAGAAGGTCGTCGAGGACATGACCAAGGCCGTCGAGTGATTCCGGCCCGAGCCTGAAGCAGCAAACCCGGCCTGGCGCCGGGTTTGCCTTTTCTGGCCCGGCGGCCCGCGGTCAGAACTTGTAGCCCAGGGTCACTATGCCCGCGGCCAGCCGCGGCTTGATGGCCCCGCCGGCGATGGACTCCTTGCCGAAGCTGACCGAGGACAGCTCGGCCTGGATGAAGACGTTGCGGTGCACGAAAGTCTTGATGCCGACGCCGGTGCCCAGGCCCGACAGGTGGTTGATCGAGAAGTTGGCGAAGCTGCCGCTGCCCTCGGCCGTGCCGGCATGGAAGGCCAGCTTGGCGAACAGGGTGGTGTTCGGGTTGATCTCGACGGCGGGCTGGACGTAGAGCGAATAATGGTCTTTCAGCCGCACGGTCAGATTGCTGGCGCCGACGCTCATGGTGCCGGACTTGGTCTGGCCGAGGTCCATGGTGGCGCCGAGGCCCACGCTGACCAGGGGGGCGGGCGTGGCAAAGGTGTAGCTCAGGTCGACATTGCTGCCGACATGGGTGGTCTTGCCGAGCTCGACGCTGTCGGTGCCCGACCTGACCTTGGTGCTGGTGCCGACTGCACCCAGCCCGAGGCCGATCGCAACACCGGCCGGATTGGCCGACTGCGCGAAGGCTGCCGGAGCCGTCCATGCGCAGGCAGCGAGCGCGGCCACCAGTGCAATCTTCTTGTGTTTCATGTATCCCCCTCTCTGTTGGAAAACGACGTCGCACGTCAAGCTCCAGTGTAAGAGGAGGAGCGCGGCTCTGGTTGCGGATCTCCCGGCCGTGG
Source organism: Pseudomonadota bacterium (assembly GCA_041190985.1). GTDB lineage: Bacteria > Pseudomonadota > Gammaproteobacteria > Burkholderiales > Burkholderiaceae_C > Malikia. The sequence goes on along the minus strand of JBEEPT010000234.1, from coordinate 14,980 downwards.
TCTTTTAACAACTGATTGCAAGTGTCCGGGCCGCAGACTGACGCCATGGCGGTATGCGCCAGGCCTGAAAACAGCAGGGCGCACGGCCCGTTGCAGGACGTGCGCACGACGCATGCGCCTGCGCCGGCTTGTCGCTGGCCGGCGCCGCCGATCAGAACTTCATGCCGACGCCGAGGGTGAGGCCGTTGACCTGTTCCCCGTCCTTGTCGTACAGGCGCATGTAGCTGAGCGTGCCGTAGGTGGCGTTGTTGAAGTAGTAATTGGCGCCCAGGCCATAGGCCCAGTCGCTGCTGGAATCGGACGCCGATGCACCACCCATTCGGCCTTTGGCCTTGCTCTCCACGTAGCCGATGCGGCCAAAGAGCTCGAACTCGGGACTCAGCATGACACGGGGCTTGAGGAACACACCGACGGAATGCTGCAATTCGAGCTTGACTCCGCCAACCGTATCGTCCTTGACGCCGGCGGCGAGCATGCCTTCGATCGCCAGGTTCTGATGCAGGCCATAACCCAGGGTGGCGCTCAATGCGCCCAGATTGGGCTTGTATTCCGTGCCTGCGACCGAGAATTTGTCGCGTATGCCGACATAGCCCAACTCTCCGTAGAGCTGTGCCTGCGCGCTGGCAGCGCCGATGGCAAGTGTTGCAATGGCGGCAGTCCTGGCAAGTGCTTTCATTTCCACTCCTTGGTTTGAGGCGAGAAATCCGACTCTATTGGCCTGGAGCACGCCCATCAACGGTTCGGACGAATCACCTTCGACGGTGTGGCTTGCCGGCAACGGGAGATTTGTCCTGGGTGGCCAGGCGCGGGGGCGCTCAGCGCACCAGCCAGTGCTCGATCTTGGCGATCAGCGCCTGCGCCGCGATCGGCTTGGAGATGTAGTCGTCCATGCCGGCTGCCAGGCATTTCTCGCGGTCACCGACGATGGCGCCAGCCGTCATCGCGATGATGGGATGGCGCCGCTCGCGTCGCGCGAACTCGAGTTCGCGGATCAGCCGGGTGGCCTCCAGGCCGTCCATCACCGGCATCTGCACATCCATCAGCACGACGTCGAAGGCCAGCGCCTTCATCAGGCGCACCGCCTCCGCGCCGTCGACCGCCAGCGTGACCTGATAGCCCTGGCGCTGGAGCTGCCAGGTCGCCAGTTTCTGGTTGGCAGGATGATCCTCGACCAGCAGCACCCGGTGCGCGCGCGCGCGCCACTCGGGCTGATCGGGCGGCGGGCCGGCATGCCGCTGCGCCGGCTGTCCCGCTGCCGGCATCGCCGCGGGCAGGCAGGGCAGCGTGAAGCTGAAGCGGCTGCCCTGCCCCGGCGTGCTGGTGAACCAGATGCGTCCGCCCATCATCGTGATCAGGTGGCGCGTGATGCTCAGGCCCAGTCCGGTGCCGCCGAAACGGCGCGTCGTCGAGACGTCCTCCTGCATATAGGCCTGGAAGATCTGTGCCTGCCGCTCGGGTGCGATGCCTATGCCCGTGTCGCTGACCTCGAACAGCAGCCAGTCCGTCGCGTCCCGCTCCCGCGTCAGGTTCACCCTCAGTTCGACACGGCCGCTCGGAGTGAACTTGACGGCATTGCTCAGCAGGTTGAGCAGCACCTGACGCAGCCGGGTCGGATCGCCGAGCACGCAGGCCGGAACCTCGGGCGCCACCCGCCACTGCAGGTCGAACTGCTTGTCCCTGGCGGGCAGGCCCACCATGCGGGCCGTCTCCTCGACCAGCTGGTGCAGCGCAAAGGCGACACGTTCGACCGAGAGCCGGCCAGCCTCGATCTTGGATAGGTCCAGGATGTCGTTGATGATGGTCATCAGCGCATCGGCCGAGGTCTTGGCGATGCTCAGGAATTCGCGCTGCTCCGCGTTCAGCGGCGTATTGAGCGCGAGCTCCGTCATGCCGATGATGCTGTTCATCGGGGTGCGGATCTCGTGGCTCATGTTGGCCAGGAATTCGCTCTTGCTGCGATTGGCGGTCTCGGCCGCGTCGCGCAAGCGCTCGAGCTCGCGCCGGCTGGCTTCGCGCTCCTCGGCCAGTTGCGCGAGCTGGGTGGCCAGGCGCAGCAGTTCCTGCTCGGGCGTCTGCGCCGGTGCCCCCGGGCTGGCCCCCAGCGCCGACAGCGCGTGCCTGAGCGCGGCCAAAGCCTGCTCGGTCACGCCCTGTCGGCGTGGCGACAGCCAGCCGGGCAGGCGCAGACCGCATGTCTTCGACCATGCAGCCGATACCCAATTCTTGATCTGAGCGCTCATGCGGATTTATCAATTGTAATGGGTGCACGAACCGGGTCGGCGCGCCCGCCTTCGGTGAATAATGTCAGCTGTGCGTAAGGGGGCAGGAGGGACGGCCGCGCCCGATCCCAGAGGCCCCATGACACGGAGACCGCATGACCATCACCGCAGCCGACAAGCCCTGGCTGGGCGCCTATCCCGCCGGGGTGCCCGCCGAGATCGATGTAGCGCAGTACCGCTCGCTCGTCGAGTTGATGGAGGACAGTTTCAGCCGCTACCGTGACCGTGCGGCCTTCAGCTACATGGGGCGCGACTTCAGCTACGCCGAGATCGACCGGCATTCGCGCGAACTCGCGGCCTTCCTGCAGCAGCGCGGCCTGCAGAAGGGGGATCGCGTGGCGGTCATGCTGCCGAACACGCCGCAATACCCGGTCGTGGTCGCCGCGATCCTGCGCGCCGGCCTGGTGGTCGTCAACGTCAACCCGCTCTACACCCCGCGCGAACTCGAGCACCAGCTGCGCGACTCCGGCGCCCAGGCCATCGTCATCGTCGAGAATTTCGCCACGACCCTGGAAGCCTGCCTGCCGCAGACCGAGGTGAGGCAGGTCGTGCTGTGCAGCCTGGGCGACATGCTGGGCTGGCCCAAGGGCGCGCTCGTCAACGCGGTGGTGCGCCATGTCAGGAAGCTGGTGCCGCCGTTCCGGCTGCCGCAGGCGCTGCGCTGGCGCGACGCGCTCGCCCGGGGCCGGCGGGCCGCATTCGAACCGCCCGCGATCGGGCCGGACGATCCGGCGCTGCTGCAGTACACCGGCGGCACGACCGGCATCGCCAAGGGTGCGGTGCTGCTGCACCGCAATGTGATCGCCAACGTGCTGCAGTCCGAGGCCTGGAACGACCCGGTGGTCAGGCAGATCCCGGCCGGCGAGCAGGTCACCCAGGTCTGCGCCCTGCCGCTTTATCACATTTTCGCCTTCACGGTGACGATGATGCTCAACCTGCGCAGCGGCGGCAAGACCATCCTGATCCCGAACGCGCGCGACCTGCCCGCCCTGCTCAAGGAGCTGGGGCGGCAGCGCTTCCACATCTTTCCGGCCGTCAACACCCTGTTCAACGGCCTGCTCAACCATCCCGCTTTCGAGCAGGTCGACTGGCGCCATCTCCGGCTCTCGGTCGGCGGCGGCATGGCGGTGCAGGCGGCCGTGGCCAGGCGCTGGCTGGAACGCACCGGCTGTCCGATCTGCGAAGGCTATGGCCTGTCGGAGACCAGTCCCTCGGTCAGCTGCAACCCGGTCACCAGCCGCGAGTTCAACGGCAGCATAGGCGTGCCGCTGCCCGGCACCGAGATGATGTGCGTCGACGACGCGGGATGCGAGGTGCCACAGGGCCAGCCCGGCGAGATCGCGATCCGCGGCCCGCAACTGATGGCGGGCTACTGGCAGCGGCCGGACGAGACCGCCAGGGTCATGCTGCCGGGGGGCTGGCTGCGCAGCGGCGACATTGGCGTCATGGACGAGCGCGGCTACTTCCGCATCGTGGACCGCAAGAAGGACATGATCCTGGTCAGCGGCTTCAACGTCTACCCCAACGAGATCGAGGACGTGGTGGCCGAGCTGCCCGGCGTGGCCGAATGCGCCGTGGTCGGCATGCCCGACGCCCACTCGGGCGAGGCGGTCCGGCTGCTCGTGGTCAGGCGGGACCCGGGCCTGACCGAAGAGGCGATACGCGAGCACTGCCACGCGCGCCTGACCGGCTACAAGATCCCCAAGCGCATCGAGTTCCGCAGCGCACTGCCCAAGACCCCGGTCGGCAAGATCCTGCGCCGCGAGCTGCGCGAGTCGCAATAATCCCGGCATGGGACAGAGAATCGCGATCATCAGCGCGCTGCACGAGGAACTGGCCGAGCTGCTGGCCCTCATGCCCGACGAGCACCGGACCCGCGTGGCCGGCCGCCAGTTCTGGCGCGGCCACCTGCACGGGCACGAGGTGGTCGCGGTGCTGTCGGGAATCGGCAAGGTGGCGGCGGCCACGACGACCACGGTGCTGCTGGAGCGCTTCCGGCCGCAGCAGCTGATCTTCACCGGCGTCGCGGGCGGGCTCGGGCCCGGCGTGGCGGTCGGTGACATCGTGGTTGGCAGCCGCTACCTGCAGCACGACATGGACGCCTCGCCGCTGTTCCCGCGCCACGAGATGCCGGGCTATGGCCTGTCGCGCTTCCCGGCCGACCTGGCTTTGCTGCGGGTGATGCAGCAGGCGGCCGAGGATGCCGTCGCCTGGCTGCCCGGCCGGCTCGACGCCGCCACGCGCGCGGTCTTCGGCCTGCAGGCGCCGCGCGTGCACAGCGGCAAGATCGTCACCGGCGACCGCTTCGTCGCCACCGAGGCCGAGAGCCGCGCGCTGCGCGCCGAGCTGCGCGAGGCGCTGGCGGTCGACATGGAAAGCGGCGCGGTGGCGCAGGTCTGCCACGACTACGGCATCCCCTTCTGCGCCGTGCGCACCATCTCGGACCGCGCCGACGACCAGGCGCATGTCGACTTCCCGGCCTTCCTGCAGCAGGTGGCGCGCCATTACAGCGGCCGCATGCTGGAGACCGCGCTCAGGCTGCTGTGATCTGTCGGGCGGGCCGGGCGTGCGGCCCGCCGCGCTCACTTGAGCCAGCCGCGCTTGCGGAAGTAGAGCATGGGGCCGACCGCCGAGGCCACCATCAGCGCCAGCGCGGCCGGGTAGCCCCAGGTCTGGTTGAGCTCGGGCATGAACTGGAAGTTCATGCCGTAGATGCTCGCGATCAGCGTCGGCGGCAGCAGCGCGACGCTGGCGACCGAGAAGATCTTGATGATCTTGTTCTGGTTGATGTTGATGAAGCCGACCGTGGCGTCCATCAGGAAGTTGATCTTGTCGAACAGGAAGGCGGTGTGGCTGTCGAGCGAGTCGATGTCGCGCAGGATCTGGCGCGCGCCCTCGAACTGCTCGGCGCTCAGCATGCGGGTGCGCATCATGAAGCTGACCGCGCGCCGGGTGTCCATCATGTTGCGCCGGATGCGGCCGGCCATGTCCTGGTGGCGCGCGATCGCGGCCAGCGCCTCGCCGGCCATCTCGTCGCTCACATTCCCCGCCAGTACCTTGCTGCTGACCTCGTCGAGCTCGTCGTAGATCTCCTCGACCGTGTCGGCGCAGTACTCGGCATCGGTGTCGTACAGGCTCAGCAGCACGTCCTTGGCGTCCGAGATCAGGCCCGGCATGCGGCGCGCGCGCAGGCGCAGCAGGCGGAACACCGGCACGTCCTCGTCGTGGATCGAGAACAGCACGCCGTGGCTGTTGAGCCCGGGGTTCTGCTGGTTCAGGATGAAGGCCACGCGCACCGAGCGCGGTTCGTCCTCGTCGTCGATCAGGAAGTCCGAGCGTATGTGCAGCTCGCCGTTGTCCTCCTCGAAGAAGCGCGCCGACTCCTCGATGTCCTCGTCCATCGCGTCCTTGGGGATCGAGAGGCCGAAATGCTGGCGCACCCAGCGCCTTTCCTCGGGCGTGGGCGCCTCGAGGTCGACCCAGATCGGCTTGAAGCGCGAGAGTTCTTCCAGGGATTCGATTTCTTCCTGGAACAGGCGGCCATTGGCCAGGGTGAAGACGTTGAGCATGGGCGGCTTCCGGGGCTTGAACGGGGCGGGGGCGCGAACCGGTGGGTTGCGCTGCGGCGGTGAGGATTCGAGGTGCTTTCAGCCGCCAGACCGCTCGCGAAGCCGGCCCGTGCAGGGATCCGTTCAGGCGCGCAGTGCCGGGACTGAAAGCACGCGACTAGGGCTGCTTTCCATGCTGGATTCCGGTGATGAAGCGATGCCCGGATTATCGCACCAGCTCACGGGCCGGCGCGCTCGAAGAAGGCGAGCAGTTCTGCAGCGCGCGCCAGGGCGTCGCGCTCACCCCATTCGATCAGCGTGCGGGTGAAGGGCGGCTCGAACAGCAGGTAGCTGGCGAGGGCCGCGGCACTGCCGGCGGCGGCACGGCGGTCGTCCGGGCGCGTCTCCAGCGCCCCTATGCCCTCGAGCGTATGGCGAGTGGCCGGCGGCATGGCATCGACATGCCTGAGCGCGAGCTCGTCGAGCGACTGCGTCGGCTGCAGCGCCAGCACCTGCACCGGCCGGTAGGGCAGGGCGGCGGCCAGTTCGGGTGGCAGGCTGGCCAGGGTCGCGCTGACGCGCTGGGCCTGCTCGACATCGGACTGCAGGGTGTCGTGGAACACGCTGGCCAGCGCATGGCCGGCGATGGTGCCCGCGCTCGGGTCGTCGCCGGACTTGCGCCGCCCCAGCAGGCTGGCGCGCCGCGGCTGTCCGACGCCGATCACCAGCACCCGGTCCGCGCCCAGATGCAGCGCCGGCGACAGCGGCGTGATCTGGCGCATCGAGCCGTCGCCGAAGAATTCCTTGCGCCCGTCGACCCAGAGCGGTACGGCCGGAAACAGGAAGGGGATCGCGCTCGAGGCCATCAGATGCTCGATCGTGATCGGCTGCAGGCTGGCGTGCCGGCCCGGTCGCTGCCAGGGCTGCAGCGGATGGTCGGGGCCGAGCTGGCAGAAGGTCCAGTGCTCGCCGCTGTTGTAGCTCGAGGCGGTCACCGCCAGCGCGTCGAGCACGCCCTGCTCCAGCGCCGCCTCGATCGCGCCGAGGTCGATCTGGCGGTGCAGGGTGTCGACCAGCGGCATGGTGTCGAGCAGGGCACGGTGGCGCCGGATCTGCCGCGCCAGTGTCAGCCCGGCCAGCAGCAGGTTGGCCGGCAGCCAGGGCGGGGTGGCCAGGTGATAGACCTGGCTCGAGCGCAACTGGTGCCAGAACGCCGCCAGGCGCTCGAACGCTTCCAGGCCGGCACCCGCCTGGCTGGCCAGGTAGGCCGCGTTGAGGGCCCCGGCCGAGGTGCCGACCACGATGCGGAAGGGAAAGCGGCCCGACGCGTCGCCCCGGGCGGCGAGCAGCCTGGACAGCCCCCTGAGCACGCCGGCCTGGTAGGCCGTGCGCGCGCCCCCGCCCAGCAGGACCAGCGCGTGGCCCCGACGCCCGCCGGCGAGGCCATGGTCTATCAGCTGATCGAGCGACATTGGGCGTCTCCTGCGCTCCCCGGGCCTGGCGCCCGCGATCTCCCGTCCAGCGGACCACTCTACATCAGCCAGCCCCGCTTGTGCAGGCCGCGTGTCATGGATGCTGCATGTTGCAGTGCAAGATTGCGTGGCCCACCGAATGCCGGCATAGTGGAAGCGGGAAATGCAATTCCCACGGTCGGCTGTCCCGAACGGATGGCGGCCTTGGCAAACCGAGCATAGGAGTCAATCTATGAACCTGACGATCAGCGGTCACCACCTCGAAGTCACGCCTGCCCTGCGCAGCTACGTCACGGAAAAACTCGACCGCATCACCCGCCATTTCGATCAGGTCGTCGACATCAAGGTGCTGTTGACCGTCGACAAGCTCACCGAGAAGGACCGTCGGCAGAAGGCTGAGTGCAACATCCACATCAAGGGCAAGGACATCCACGCCGAAAGTTCGCATGCGGACCTGTATGCGGCCGTCGACGAACTCGCCGACAAGCTGGACCGTCAGGTCCTGCGACACAAGGACAAGATCCAGGAGCACCACCACGACACCGCCAAGCGCACCCTGCAGTGAGGCCCAGCCTCGCTGTGGCACAATGACAGCAGTGCGAAAAGCCGCTTGACGCCTCAAGCGGCTTTTTTGCATCTGGTCCTGTCTGTTGGGATGGGCATAATCTGCGCTCCCCCGAGGCTGTCACATGAACCGACTCTCTGCCATATTGCCTGCTGAACAAGTGCTGGTGGCCGTCGATGCCACCAGCAAGAAACGCGCGTTTGAAGAAGCGGGCCTGCTGTTCGAAACCCTGCAAGGCCTCAACCGGGCACTGATCACCGACAGCCTGTTCGCGCGCGAGCGCCTGGGCTCCACCGGCCTGGGACACGGCGTGGCCATACCGCATGGCCGCATCAAGGGCCTCAAGCACCCGCTGGCAGCGGTGTTCCAGCTCGCCAACCCGATCGGCTTCGACGCCCCCGACGAGCAGCCCGTCACTCTGCTGATCTTCCTGCTGGTGCCCGAGGCGGCGACGCAGAAGCACCTCGAAATCCTGTCCGAGATCGCCGAGCTGCTCAGCGACGGCGCCATGCGCGAGCGCATGAAGACCTGTTCCGACGCCGCCGCGCTGCACCAGCTGATCGCCGGCTGGCAGTCGGCCCACGCGGCCGCCTGAAGCCGGGCACGCGATGAAGCCCACCGTCGTCAGCGCCGACGCCTTGTTCGAGGCCCAGCGCGAAACGCTCAAGTGGCAGTGGCTCGCGGGCCAGTCCGCGTCGGAGCGCCGCTTCGACGAGGAGGCGGTCAAGCAGGCCCGTTCCAGCGCCGACCTGGTCGGCCACCTCAACTACATCCATCCCTACCGGGTGCAGGTCCTGGGCGAGCGCGAGGTGCGCTACCTGACGCACTCGGGCCCCGATGACTGCCGCCGCCGCGTCGCGCGCATCGTCACGCTCGAGCCGCCGGTGCTGGTGGTGGCCGATGGCCAGCCCGCGCCCGACGCGCTGGTCTCGATGTGCGAGCGCGCCCGCATCCCCCTGTTCGCCACCGAGTCCTCGGCGGCCTTCGTGATCGACGTGCTGCGTGCCCACCTGGCGCGGCACTTCGCCGAGCGCGCCACGCTGCATGGCGTGTTCATGGACATCCTGGGCATAGGCGTGCTGATCACCGGCGAATCCGGCCTGGGCAAGAGCGAGCTCGGTCTGGAGCTGATCTCGCGCGGCAACGGCCTGGTGGCGGACGACGCCGTCGACCTCTACCGCATCAACCAGGGCACGATCGAGGGGCGCTGCCCCGAACTGCTGCAGAACCTGCTGGAGGTGCGCGGCATCGGCCTGCTCGACATCAAGGCCATCTTCGGCGAGACCGCGGTGCGCCGCAAGATGCGGCTCAAGCTGATCGTGCACCTGGTGCGCCGCGAGACCCTGGAGCGTGACTACGAGCGCATGCCCTCGGAGCCGCTCTACCAGGACGTGCTGGGCGTGCCGGTGCTCAAGGTCGTGATCCAGGTCGTCGCGGGGCGCAACATCGCGGTGCTGGTCGAGGCCGCGGTGCGCAACACCATCCTGCAGCTGCGTGGCATAGACACTTATGCCGAGTTCGCGCGGCGCCAGCGCGAAGCGATGGAGCGCTGAGCCGGCTCCGGCCGCCTGCCCGCCCGATCTGCCGACGGGATCGTCGCCCCGGTCCACGCGCGTCCCGCACTGATCGTCCTTTCCTCCTCTCACGGTCCGCAGAGCCTGCGGGGCTGTCCTGTGCCCGCCGGACCGGGTCAGCTGCGGCATGTGCCGGCCGCACTGGCGATCTCCCCGCTCCGCATGGCGGCAATCCTGGAGATCAGTGGTATATTTTGACCAGATAAGATACGGGACATCAGTCCAGAGGAGGGGGTGTGATGCGGATATTGCATGTGCTGGATCACTCAATCCCGTTGCACAGCGGGTACACCTTTCGCACGGCGGCCATCCTGCGCGAGCAGCGGGCGCTCGGCTGGGAGACCTTCCATCTGACCACTCCCAAGCAGGGCAACACGGGCGCCGCGGTCGAAGAGGTCGACGGCCTGCGCTTCCACCGCACGTCCGCGCCGCCGGACACCGGCCTGCTGGGCCAGATGCGGCGGACGGCCGTTCGCCTGGACCGCCTGGTCACGGAACTGCAGCCGGATCTGATACACGCCCATTCCCCCGTCCTCAACGCCTTGCCCGGCCTCTGGGTCGGGCGGCGGCGCAAGGTGCCGGTCGTCTACGAGATGCGCGCCAGCTGGGAGGACGCGGCCGTTGACCACGGCACGACGACCGAAGGCAGCCTGCGCTACCGCCTGTCGCGCGCGCTGGAGAGCTTCGCCTTGCGCGGCGTGGACCAGATCACCACCATCTGCGAGGGATTGCGCGGCGACATACTGGCCCGGGGGCTGTCCGCCGACAAGGTCACGGTCATTCCCAACGCGGTCGATGCCGACGCCTTCCAGTTCGGCGTGCCGGCCGATGCGGCGCTGCGCCGCGAACTGGGCCTGGAAGGCTGCACGGTCCTCGGCTTCGCGGGATCCTTCTACGGCTACGAGGGGCTGAACCTGCTGGTCATGGCACTGGCGCGGCTGGCACCGCATCATCCTGACATGCGTCTGCTGCTGGTCGGCGGCGGCGTGCAGGAGGAGGCGCTGCGCCGCCAGGCCGAGGCCGAGGGCGTGGCCGACCGGGTCGTGTTCACCGGGCGCGTGCCGCACAGCCGGGTGCAGAAGTACTACGAGCTGATCGACCTGCTGGCCTATCCGCGCCTGCCGATGCGCCTGACCGAACTGGTCACGCCGCTCAAGCCGCTCGAGGCCATGGCGCAGGGCCGGATCTTCGTCGCGTCCGACGTCGGCGGCCATCGCGAGCTGGTGCGTCACGGCGAGACTGGCTTCCTCTTCAAGGCCGGCAGCGCCGAGGCGCTGGCCGATGCCGTGTCCCGCGTGCTGGCGCAGCGCGAGTGCTGGCCCGCGATCGGCCGCCGCGCGCGTGAGTTCGTCGAGCGCGAGCGTACCTGGGCCAACAGCGTCGCGCGCTATCGCGAGGTCTACGCGCGCGCGCTCGCGGCGGGCGGGCGCAATTCGCTGCTGGCACAGGCGGGCTGAATCATGTGCGTCATCCACGGCAGCTGCCGCTGCGACGGCCAAAGGGTCGAGCCCCCAGCTCGGCGCCATGGGCGACGGCACCTCTGACCGCTGAACTGAAGGGCTGGCGAATGAAGATCCTATACGTCTGTCACCGATTCCCGTTTCCGCCCAAGAGCGGCAGCAAGATCCGCGCCTTCAACATGATCCGGCACCTGTCCGAGCGGCACGAGGTGACGGTATGCTCGCTCGCGCGCAGCCAGGACGAGGCGCAGGAGGGGCGCGGCATCACGCCGCACTGCCACCGCTACGAGATGGCCCTGGTCTCCAATCCGGTCCAGACCCTGCGCATGGTGGCGCGGCTGCCGACGGCAATGCCTTCCTCGATGGGCTACTTCTACTCGCACGACCTGGCGCGCAGGATCAGGCGTCTGGTCGCGCAGCAGCGCTTCGACCTGATCTTCGTGCACTGCTCCTCGGTGGCACAGTACGTCGAGGGCATCAACGGCATCCCCAAGATCCTCGATTTCTGCGACATGGATTCGCAGAAATGGCTGGAGTACGTCGCCTACAAGCCGTTTCCGCTCAAGGCCGGCTTCTGGCTCGAGGGCCGCAAGATGGAGCGCGAGGAAAAGCGGCTCGCGCGCCGCTTCGATTTCTGTACCACCGCCACTCCCGCCGAATGGGAGACGCTGGAGTCCTATGGCACTGGCGTGGCGGCCGACTGGTTTCCCATCGGTGTCGACGCCGACTTCTTCCAGCCCGACGGCCAGGGCTATGACGCCGACACGATCAGCTTCGTCGGCCGCATGGACTACTACCCGAACCAGGAGGCCATGTTCCGCTTCTGTGACCAGGTCTGGCCGCTGCTGCGCCAGCGCCGTCCCGGGATGAAGCTGCTCATCGTCGGCGCCGATCCGACCCCGGAGGTATGCAGGCTCGGAGAGCTGCCCGGCGTCACCGTCACCGGTTCGGTGCCGGACGTGCGGCCCTACATCCTGAGCTCTGCCGCCACGGTGGCGCCGCTCAACATCGCCCGCGGGACGCAGAACAAGATCCTGGAGGCGATGGCGATGGGGGTGCCGGTGGTGTCCAGCCGCATCGCCGCCGGGGGCGTCGATGCACTTGCAGACGAGCATTTCCTGGTGGCGGACACGCCGCTGCAGTACGCCGATGCGATCGCCCGCCTCGCCGGGGATCCGGTGGAGCGCGAGCGCCTGGCGCGCGCCGGCCGCGATCGCATGCTTTCGCACCACGCCTGGACGCAGTCGATGCAGAGGCTAGACGCCATCATCGAGCGCTGCCTGTCGGCATTTCAGCGCGACCAGGAACACGCTTCCTGAAGCACGGCCATGCTGGCGTGACAGCCCGCGGGCAGGCTCAGCGCCGCTGGCGCGTGCGGTGCTCGCAGTCGGGCTTGCGGCAGTTGGCGTAGAGCGAGAGCGCGTGCTCCTGCAGCGCGAAGCCGCGCTCCTGCGCGATGCGCTGCTGGCGCTGCTCGATCTCGGGGTCGTAGAACTCCTCGACCCGGCCGCAGTCCAGGCAGACCAGGTGGTCGTGGTGCTGGCCCTCGTTGAGCTCGTAGACCGCCTTGCCCGATTCGAAGTTGCTGCGCGTGAGCAGGCCGGCCTGCTCGAACTGCAGCAGCACGCGGTAGACGGTGGCCAGGCCGATGTCCGAATTGCCCTCGAGCAGGACGCGGAACACGTCTTCGGCCGTCATGTGCCGCTGGGTGCTGTTCTGGAATGCTTCCAGGATCTTGAGCCGCGGCAGGGTGGCTTTGAGTCCGGTGCTCTTGAGTTCTTCGATATTGGACATGGCTGGCTGGATCCTGGGGGACGTGGCCCCTGCCCCGGCAGGTCAATGGCCGGAGCCTGCCCTGCCATGCCCCAAGGGCTACAATGCCCCGGATCATATCGCCATGCGCCTCAGGCTGCGCAGGGTTTTTCAATGACCGCAGAGACATGATGTTCATTCCTTCCTTGCGGCGCCGCCGTTGCGCCGGTGCCGCTGCGGTTGCCGCCTCGGCCTTGCTGGCACTGTCCGGCTGCTCCAGCACCGCCAAGGTCGGGCCGGCCGTCAGTTCGCTGGGCGGCGTGCTCAGCCCCTACAAGGCACCCGTCCTGCAAGGCAATGTCGTGACGCGCGAGCAGCTTCAGGCCGTGCAGCGCGGCATGCCGCGCGAGCAGGTGCGCAACATCCTGGGCACGCCGCTGCTGGCCAGCGTCTTCCACTCCGAGCGCTGGGACTATGTCTTCACCCTGCGCCGCCAGGGTCAGGAGCCGCAGCAGCGCAAGGTGACGGTGTTCTTCAAGGGCGATGCGGTCGAGCTGGTGCAGGCCGACGAGCTGCCGACCGAGGCCGAGTTCGTCGCCTCGCTGGAAGTGCGCCGCAAGGGCGCCAAGGTGCCGCCGCTGGAAGCCAGCGAAGCCGACCTGCGCGCCTTCCAGTCCAGGAACAACACCGTCGTCGAGCCCGAGAAAACCCCGCTGGCCGCGCCTGCCGCGAGCTATCCGCCCCTCGAATCCCGTTAATCCGCCATGAGCAACCACCAACTTCGCGTCTGCATTGCAGGCGCCAGCGGCCGCATGGGCCGCATGCTGATCGAAGCCGTCCAGAACGCCGACGACTGCGTGCTGAGCGCCGCGCTCGACCGCGCCGGCAGCCCCGCGCTCGGCCTGGACGCCAGCGCCTTCATGGGCCAGACCAGCGGCGTCGCGATCTCGTCCGACCTCGACGCGATCGCCGGCAGCGAATACCTGGTCGACTTCACCCGCCCCGAGGGCACGATGGAGCACCTGCGCGCCTGCGTCAGGCATGGCGTCAAGCTCATCATCGGCACCACCGGCTTTTCCGACGAGCAGAAGGCCGAGATCGCCGAGGCCGCCAAGCAGATCTCGATCGTGATGGCGCCCAACATGAGCGTGGGCGTCAACGTCACGCTCAAGCTGCTCGAGATGGCAGCCAAGGCGCTGTCGACCGGCTATGACATCGAGATCATCGAGGCGCACCACCGCCACAAGGTCGACGCGCCCAGCGGCACCGCGCTCAAGATGGGCGAGGTGATCGCCGATGCACTGGGCCGCGACCTCAAGGACTGCGCGGTCTACGAGCGCTACGGCCACACCGGCGAGCGCGATCCCTCGACGATCGGCTTCGCGACCGTGCGCGGCGGCGACATCGTCGGCGACCACACTGTGCTGTTCGCCGGCATCGGCGACCGCATCGAGATCACGCACAAGTCCAGCAGCCGCGCCACCTACGCCCAGGGCAGCCTGCGCGCCGCGCGCTTCCTGGCCGACAAGCCGACCGGCCTCTACGACATGTTCGACGTCCTCAGCCTGCGCTGATCCGCGGCGTCTCCCAGCTTTTCCCCCGCCATGCAAGACAAGTACCAGCACCAAGAGGTCGAGCGCGCCGCGCAGGCGCACTGGAACGCGCGCGATGCCTACCGCGTGACCGAAGACGACAGCAGGAAGAAGTTCTACGCCTGCTCGATGTTGCCGTATCCGAGCGGCAAGCTGCACATGGGCCATGTGCGCAACTACACGATCAACGACATGCTGACGCGCCAGCTGCGCATGCAGGGCTACAACGTCCTGATGCCGATGGGCTGGGACGCCTTCGGCCTGCCGGCCGAGAACGCGGCGCTCAAGAACAAGGTGCCGCCGGCGCAGTGGACCTACTCCAACATCGCCTACATGAAGGGCCAGATGCAGGCCATGGGCTTGGCGATCGACTGGTCGCGCGAGGTCGCGACCTGCTCGCCCGACTACTACAAGTGGAACCAGTGGCTGTTCCTCAAGATGCTCGAGAAGGGCATCGCCTACCGCAAGACCCAGGTCGTGAACTGGGACCCGGTCGACCAGACCGTGCTGGCCAACGAGCAGGTGGTCGACGGCCGCGGCTGGCGCACGGGCGCACTGGTCGAGAAGCGCGAGATCCCTGGCTACTACCTCAAGATCACCGACTACGCTCAGGAACTGCTGGACCACGTGCAGATCGGCAACGAGAAAGCCACGCTCAACGGCTGGCCCGAGCGCGTGCGCCTGATGCAGGAGAACTGGATCGGCAAGTCCAGCGGTGTGCGTTTCGCCTTCCCGCAT
>JBEEPT010000233.1:0-20894 GCA_041190985.1 Pseudomonadota bacterium | reverse complement strand
CCTGAGCGACACCCCCGAGCGTTTGCGGCAACTGACCAACTTCGACTGGATCCGCGTGGCCGTTGATTCACACAACCGCGGCAGAAAAGAAGGTCCGGATACTTCTTGAGATCCGTATCAGCGGGAACGGGCGCGGGCGTGCTGCATGAATTTCTCCTCAAGGCCAGAAAGACGGTAGGGACTCGGCGCCCAGGCGGCCGAGCCACCGGAGCGCTGCTTGGACATGGCCGTCATCAGACAAAACGCAATGAGAACGATTCTTGTTTTGGTCATGGTCAGGGCGGGACCCGATCGGCTCCGTGGCAGGAATTCCCCCGCCGGCCATGCGTGACGGCTCACACCGGCTGCCATGGCCGGCCCCCGGGCCACATCGGCCGGCCTGGCACTGCGCCGCGATTCGCCGCAAAATGGTGTCAGCCAAAAGACGCTGGCCGTTGACCGGCGAGCCGGGGCAGGGGTATTCCGCGCAGCCTGTGCCGGTCCCATGCGCAAGTTGCCCGGCGGCCCGGTACCGACCCCGACCGGCAGCGCGGCTTGACCGCCCAGGAGTGAAGCCATGACGGATATCCAGCGCATCGCGGCCCGCCACATGGCGCTGGGCGAAGGCATGGTCGTGCGCCGGCTGCTGCCAGCGCGGGAGCGGCGCATGATCGGCGCCTGGTGCTTTCTGGACCACGCCGGCCCGGCCAGTTTCGAGCCGGGGCGGGGCATGAAAGTCGGCCCCCATCCCCACGCCGGGCTGCAGACCTTCACCTGGATGATCGAAGGCGAAGTGCTGCACCGGGACAGCCTGGGCCATGAACAGGTCGTGCGCCCGGGCCAGGTCAACCTGATGACGGCCGGCCATGGCATCGCGCACTCCGAAGAGTCGCTGCCCACGGCCACACGCCTGCATGCCGCGCAACTGTGGATCGCCCTGCCAGCCGGGTCCAGCCATTGCCTGCCGGCATTCGAGCACTACCCCGAACTGCCCATGTGGCAGGAGCAGGGCTGCCGTCTGATCCTGCTGGCGGGGCACTGGGGCTCCAGGTCCGCGCCAGCCCGCTTGTACTCGGATCTGGTGGGCATGGAGTTGCTGGCGCAGCAAGACACCACGCTCTCGCTGCCTCTGAACCCCGGGCATGAATATGGACTCCTGCCGCTGGAAGGGAAGGCCGGGATCGGGCCCGATGCCCTGGCTGCCGATGAGCTGGCCTACCTGAGCCCGGGCCGGCAGCAGCTGGCGCTGGCACTGGCGGCGGGCAGCCGGGCGTTGCTGCTGGGCGGGACGCCATTCGGCGAAGACATCGTGATGTGGTGGAACTTCGTGGGCAGCAGCCGCGCGGAAGTGACGAGGGCGCGACAGGACTGGGAAGCCGGTCACGAACGCTTCGGCGCCGTGCATGGCCATGAGGGGGCGTCGCTGGTCGCGCCGCCCTTGCCCTGGAAAGCCTGACGGAATTTTCAGCCGCCAGCACCTTCCGCTGCCTGCCGCGGGTCAAGGCCGGTGCGCTCGTCTTCCTGCGAGCGCCTGCGAACAGTGCGCAGCCTCCGCACTGTCCTGCTCCAGCCACTCCGGCAAGCTGCCCGGCCCTGCGCCATGGGCATGCCTGGCCGGCAGTGGGCCAACCCTTTGCCGTTCATCGGGCCGAGGTCTCTGGCGCTGATGTCCAGCACTGCAATCCGGTTGGCACTGCGGCTCTGCCAGGAGATCCGGGCAGTTCGGCCTGAGCCCCGTCGATCCGCTCTCGCGGACCTCGGCGGTGGCGGACGAAGGACATCCCGGCAGCAACATGACTTTGCCTTAAAAAAATAACAATGTTGTGTTGACTTAATTAAAAGTTCATTTTACCGGGTTCTGGGTGGCGGCTTGAAGGATGCAGGATCATGCCTAAGATTCAAGAGATTCGTGGATTTCAAGAGCTTGGCATGACTGTTCCTGGAACTTCAGGGTTTTCACTGATCATGAACACATGATTTTTTATGAAAACAAATGTACTATCTTTCTGGTGCCGGACCAAGACTGGATGCGCAATGGACCGGTGTCAGGCACAGGAGGCATGAAAGATGACACAGACAAGCACCGCGCTACTGGCGCTGTTCGCATTTTGGGCGCTGCAGGTAGTTGGATCCTGGGTGCAGTGGCGGCACTACGTCGGCGCGCTCGACGCCGTCAAGAAGCAGTGGAATGACGGCTACGTCGGCGTGGGCCGGTTCCGCAAGCGATTCGGATTCGGCTGCGTCGCCGTCGTCGTGGTGGCGCCGGACATGCGGGTGCGCGCACTCAGGGTCCTGCAGGGGTTTTCTGTCTTTGCGCGCTTCAAGGAGATCGTGGTCGGCGCCGGAACGGAGATCGGCGCCTTGCCGGCGACGCTGGCGCAGGCGGGCGTGGGCCAGAAATGCCTGATGGCGGTGGATGATGCAATTGTTCGTATCGAGGAGGCCAAGAAGAAGTCGCAAAACTGATCTGGGTTGATGTGGGTTCAAAATTAACTGGGGACAAGAATGGAAGCTTTTGAGTTGTTGGCTAAAGGCGCCGAGGCCTTTATCGGGGTATTCAATGCTGGCGGCAAGACGTTTGTCGGTTTCGTGACGGGAATCCTCCCGACACTGATTGCGTTGTTGACGGCGGTTTATGCCATCATCGAATTGGTGGGCGAGCAGCGCGTTCACCGATTCGCCAGGTTTGCCGCGGGCAATGTCTTTACCCGCTATACGGTATTGCCGATCCTGGCCATGTTTTTCCTCACCAACCCGATGGCCTATACCTTCGGCATGTTCGTGGAGGAAAAGCACAAGCCTGCCTTCTACGATTCGGCGGTTTCCCTGTGCCATCCGATCACGGGTTTGTTCCCGCACGCCAACCCGGGTGAACTGTTTGTCTGGCTGGGTGTGGCCGCTGCGATCACGAAGCTGAGTGAAACCGGCGCGGCTCCGTTCTCGGTGGCGAAGCTGGCGCTGACCTACCTGCTGGTCGGCCTCTTCGTCAACCTGCTCAAGGGCATCCTGACGGAATGGATCACCGGCCTGATCGCCAAGCGCGAAGGCATCCAACTCTGAGACCTACTGGGAGACAAACATGTTGGCAGCAAGAGAATTCAAGTCCGTTCTGGTGTCGCGTGGCGGGTCCGGCTGGGGCGGCCCACTGATGATCACTCCCACGCCGGAGCGCGACAAGATCGTCGCGATCACGGGTGGCGGCATCCCTGAAGTCGCCAGACGCCTGGCGGAGATGACCGGTGCCACCGTCGTCGACGGATTCCGGAGCCCGCCGCCGGAAAGCGAGATGGCGGCCGTGATCGTGGACTGCGGTGGTACCGCGCGCTGCGGCGTCTATCCGCGCAAGCGCATCCCGACCATCAACACCAACTCGGTGGGGCAGGCCGGACCGCTGGCCCAGTTCATCATGGAGGACATCTACGTGTCCGGCTGCACGCACGAAAGCCTGTCCTACCCCACCGCAGGCGGGGCCCAGGCGGCGGCCAGTGCGGCCGCACCGAGCCAGCCAGCGTCGGCCGCCCGTGCCGCCGTGCCGCCGCAGGAAGGCCAGGGCGGCCTGGTCGGCCTGATCACCATCATCGGCAAGAAGATGGGCGGTGTCGTCGGCGTCCTGTTCAACAGCGGCCGCAAGTCGATCGACCAGGTGATCCGCAACGTGCTGCCGTTCATGGCTTTCGTGACGATGCTGATCGGCCTGATCACCACCACGGGGTTCGGCAACGTCCTGGCGCACCTGCTCGAACCGCTGGCGGGCAACGTCATCGGCCTGCTCGTGCTGTCGGCCATCTGCGGCCTGCCCTTCCTGTCGCCCGTCCTCGGGCCGGGTGCGGTGATCGCGCAGGTGATCGGTGCGGCCATCATCGGCCCGGCCATCGCGTCCGGCACCATCCCGCCCGCGATGGCGCTGCCGGCGCTGTTTGCCTACGACACGCAAGTCGGCTGCGACTTCGTGCCGGTTGGCCTGGCACTGGGAGAGGCCAAGCCCGAGACGATCAGGGTCGGCGTGCCGGCGGTGCTGATCTCCCGCCAGATCATGGGCCCGGTTTCCGTGCTCATCGCCTGGGCCGCCAGTTTTACATTGTGAAGTCGAGAGTCTGAAATGATCTACTACAGTACCACCGTGACCGAAGTCGGCGTCGAAGTCCATGACCTGATGGATGGCGGCGTGCTGATCCTGTATGCCGATGGGGCCCCGCCGGCCCTGGCCGAGGTCTCGATCCAGCACAAGGTCAGCCACGAGAGCCGCCAGAGCCAGCCGGCTGTCGGCGACATCGTGTCGATCGGTGACCTTTGCGCGAGGATCACGGCGATGGGCGACACGGCCTGGAACAAGGTGACCGACCTGGGTCACGTGGTGCTGAGCTTCAATGGCTGCGAGGTGGCCGATCGTCCGGGCGAGATCTGCGTCGAACCTCTTGATCCCGAGGACCTCAAGGGGGTCGTCGTGTCGGGGTGCAGGATAGAGATTGCCGGATAACGCAAGCAGCCGGCCCCTGGCCGGCTGTTTTCCTCAGCCCCGGATTGAATAGGAATAGTCATGATCACGTTAGAGGCAACGGTCGCCGTCAAGGAGGGCCTGCATACCCGTCCGGCGGCGCAGCTTGCAAAGACGCTCAAGCTGTTCGACAGCACGGTCGAACTGAAGTCGTCCAAGGGAAAGTCTGCCAGCGCCAAGAGTTCCGTGAAGCTCATGCTCCTGGGCATCAAGGAGGGTGAGACCGTCCAGGTGCTGATCGATGGCAGCGACGAGCATGACGCGGCCGATGTGATCAGGCGCTCCCTGTCCGATCCTGATTTCGGCCTGGAGCTCTCCGACGACTCGGGGGCCATCGTCCAGGGGGCGATGCCGCTGGAAGTGGAGCCGACGGCGGTGGCCAAGCCCGCGCATGCCGGCATCAAGGGGGTTTCCGGCAGCCGCGGCGTCGCGATGGGACCGGTGCATGTCTACATTCCGGAAAAGCTGGTCGCTACGCGCCAGGTGATCGAGGTCGGGGAGATACCCGATGAGCTGAGCCGCTTCCGCCGGGCGCTGCTGCAGCTGGAGCAGAGATTCGTTGCGGCGCATCAGCCGGCCGGCGACGCAGCCAGGGGCAAGGACAGGGACAAGGGCGACGATATCGTGCGTGCCTTGCTCGACGTCGCGCAGGACGAGGAGTTCGTCGGTGCGATCCTGCGCGGCATCGAGGGCCAGGGCGATGCCGCCGCCGTGACGCTGCGCGTCGGCGCGGTGCTGGCGTCGACCTTCGAGGCCATGCCCGACGAGTACATGCGCGCCCGCGCCGAGGACATCCGCGGCGTGACGCGGCAGCTGGCGTCCATCCTGCTGGGGCAGCAGTTGCCGGACCTGGGCTCGATCCGGGAGCACTGCATCCTCGTCGCCAACGACCTGAGCGCCTGGGAGTTCTCCAGGGTGCCGATCGACCGGGTCCAGGGGCTGGTCTGCATCGGCGGCTCGGCCACCTCGCATGTGGCGATCATGGCGCGGACCTACGGCCGCCCCGCGGTGCTGGGCGTGCCGCTGAGCGAGGCCGACCTGCAGGCGGCGAAGTCCATCGTCGTCGATGGCGATGCCGGCCAGGTCATCATCAACCCGACCGAACTGGAGGCTGCCCACTATCGTGGCCTGATCCGGGCGGAAGAGGAGCTCCGGTCCGGCCTCGCCAGATACCGCGACCTCGTGCCGCACACTTCCGGCGGCAGGCGCATCGAGGTGGCGGCCAACCTGGGGTCGCTGGCCGAAATCAGGCTGGCCAAGGAAGCCGGCGCCATGGGCGTCGGGCTGTTCCGTACCGAGCTGCTGTTCATGCAGCGCCCCAGCCTGCCCAATGAGGATGAGCAGTTCGCCGTCTACTCGGAACTGGTCGCCGCCTTCAATCCGCTGCCCGTCGTCATCCGCACGCTCGACATCGGCGGCGACAAGCCGGTCGCTGGCGTCGAGTTCCCGAAGGAGGAGAATCCCTTCCTGGGCTGGCGCGGCGTGCGGATGTGCCTGGATCGTCCCGATGTCTTCCGGCCCCAGATCAAGGCGTTGCTGCGTGCGTCGCTGTCCGGCAACCTGAAGGTGATGGTGCCGATGATCAGCGCCGTGGAGGAGGTGCGCCAGGTCAAGGCCTTCATCGAGGCCTGCGCGCTGGAGCTGGAGGCCGACGGCGTGCCGCACGCCCGCTTCGAGCTGGGCATCATGATCGAGACGCCGGCGGCGGTGCTGCAGGCCGACGAGCTGGCCGCCGAAGTGGCATTCTTCTCGATCGGCACCAATGACCTGACGCAGTACGTCATGGCCGCCGATCGCGGCAACTCCCAGATTTCCCGGCTGTATCGGACGGACAATCCGGCGGTCAAGAAGGCCATCGAGCTGACCTGCCAGGCCGCGGCGCGCGCGGGCATCTGGGTCGGGGTGTGCGGCGAGGCGGCGGCCGACCACAAGCTGCTACAGTCGTTCGTGGAGATGGGCGTCACCGAGCTGAGCATGAGTCCGGCCGCCATCCTGCCGACCAAGAAGCTGATCTCCGAGCTGTGAAGTCCGATGCCTGCGCCGACACGCTTCTGCTGCCCATGAAATTCCAGCCCAAATGCATTCTGAGCGACTGTGACGGCGTCATCGTCGACAGCGAGGTGATTGCCGAGGCCGTCGTCGTCGAGGTCCTGGGCGAGGTGTTCGGGCTGGAGAACGTGGCGCGGGAGATCGAGGGCAACTTCGGCGTCCGGGTGGTCGACATCCTTTCCTGCCTCGAGCGCAAGCATGGGCGCGGACTGGATGCCTCTGCCCGGCGGCTGATCCTGCAGGACATCGACTATCGCACCGCCTCTGCCGCTCCTGCCGTGGCGGGCGTTCGCGCGGCCTACGAGTCGTGCCGCCTGCCGCTGGCCATTGTGTCCAACAGTTCGCCGCAGCGCATCCGGATCAGTGTCGGGCGCGCCGGTCTGGGCGAGCTGGTCGGGGCGCACATGTACAGCGGGGATGAGGTTCCCCGGCCCAAGCCCGCGCCCGATGTCTACCTGAAGGCGGCCGAGCGCCTGGGGTTCGACCCGGCCGACTGTCTGGTGATCGAAGACAGCGTGGCGGGGGTCTCGGCGGCGGTGGCGGCGTCGATGAAGGTGGCGGGGTTCCTGGGCGGCAGCCACATCAAGCCGGACCATGGGGCCAGGCTGCGGGCAGCTGGCGCTGTCGTGGTGTTCCACCATTTCGGCGAGCTGGCCGCTTTGCTGGGTGACTGAGCGGTCCTGGCCGTCGGGCCAGGGCAGGCGCAGCGATGAGGGCTCTCGTGCCCGTTCCGGCACGTGCAGAGGGCGGATGCGGCCAATTTTCTTGCCGACTCCGGCAGCGTTCAGCCGGCTGATATACACTTGAAATGCAGGGGGCCGGCGACGGTTCCGCCCAGGGCCGATAGCTCAGCTGGGAGAGCGCCGCGTTCGCAATGCGGAGGTCGTGAGTTCGATCCTCATTCGGTCCACCACATACCAGGGCCCGGAAAATCTCCGGCCCCTTTTTCTTGGCCGAAATCCCCGCCCGCCATGGCGCTTCTGGCGATATGTGCGGCGGATGCAGCGGCAACCGGCCCCTTCGCCTCCGGGCACGCATTGACCAGTGCACGGCACAAGCCGGGGCGATTCAGCCCTGCGCCTGGCCCGTGTCCGGTGTCCTTTCCAGCCAGCCCTGCAGAACCGCATACAGCTCGTCAGGCATCACGGGCTTGCTCACGAAGTCGTCCATGCCTGCCGCGAAGCACCGGGCCTTGTCCTCGCTGAAGGCGTTCGCCGTCATCGCGATGATGGGCAGCTTGCCCGCCGGGTGCGTCTTGCGGATCTCGCGCGCTGCCTCCAGTCCGTCCATCCTGGGCATCTGCATGTCCATCAGCACCAGCCGGTACGCGTTGGCGTCGGCCATGACGACCGCCTCCATGCCGTCCTCGGCCAGGTCCACGACGAAGCCCGCGTCCTCCAGGATCGCCTGCGCGACCTCGCGGTTGATGTCGTTGTCCTCGACCACCAGGATGCGCGTGCCGGCGTGCCGGCGCTTCAGGGTGGCGCCTGTGCTTTGCCCGGCCGCTTCCTCCGTGTCGATCTTTTCCAGCGCCGCCTTGCCGAGGCGGGCCGTGAACCAGAACAGGCTGCCCGAACCCGGCGCGCTCTGCACCCCGGCCTGTCCGCCCATCAGCTCGGCCAGCTTCTTCGTGATCGCCAGGCCCAGGCCCGTGCCGCCGGACTTGCGCGTCGTCGAGCTGTCCGCCTGCTCGAAGGCGGCAAAGAGCCGGGCGATCACGGCCGCGTCGATGCCGGGGCCGGTGTCCTCGACCTCGAAGCGGATCAGCGCGCCTTGCTCGTCCTGCTCGGCCAGGCGGGCGCGCACCATCACCGAGCCGGTTTCGGTGAACTTGAGCGCGTTGTTCGCGTAGTTGAGCAAGGCCTGCTGCAGCCGGGTGGGGTCGCCGACGAGGTTGCGTGGCAGCGGGTCCACCTCGCTGAGCAGGCGCAGGCCCTTGGCCTGGGCGCGTTCGCCGAGCATCGACAGCACGTTGGCCACGACCGACTCGACGCGCAGCGGCAGCGCTTCCAGCGTGAACTTGCCGGCTTCGATCTTCGAGAGGTCGAGGATGGCGTTGAGGATCTCCAGCAGATGGTGGGCCGCCGACTCAAGCTTGCCCAGCCTGTCCTCCTGCTGCGGCTTGAGGCCGTCGCGCCTGATCAGGTGCGACATGCCGACGATGGCATTCATCGGCGTGCGGATCTCGTGGCTCATGTTGGCGAGGAAGGCGCTCTTGGCCAGGTTGGCGGCCTCCGCCTTGTGCATGGCCTCTTTCAGCTCGGCGGTGCGTTCATCGACCATGGCCTCGAGCTGCTGGTGGTATTCCAGCAAGGCCTGCTCGGCGCGCTTGCGCTCGGTGATGTCGAGGTGGACGCCCATGACCCGCACCGCCTGGCCGCCGCTGTCGTATTGCGCCTTGCCCTTGGACAGCAGCCAGCGGATCTCGCCCGAGTCCAGGCGGACACGGAACTCCACCTCGAAGGACTCGCCCCGTGCGATCGATTCGGCCAAGCTGGCATCGGCCTGGGGCAGGTCCTCCGCCAGCACGTGCGAACGCCATTCCTGGCTGTCCGTCACGATCATGCCAGACGGCAGGCCGGCGAGTCGTGCGGCTTCGGGTGACAGATACAGCTTGCCGGTCTTGATGTCCCGGTCCCAGACGCCGACCTGGGCGTTTTCCTGGGCCAGCCGCAGCCGTTCCTCGCTGTCGCGCAGCGTGGACTCGACTCGCCGGCGGCGGCGGTTTTCCAGCGCGAGCGCCAGCACCAGGCCCGACAGCGCCAGGATGGCCGCCGCCGTCGCGAGGACGGTATTGCGGTATTCGCTCCAGAGCGTGCGCGGGCGGTGCAGGAACACGGTGCCCTCGGGCAGCCTGGCGGGGTCGGCCCCCCAGCGCTGGAGCTGCGACCAGTCGAACAGCGGCTGCGACGGCACCACGGTTTCGCCGGCCTGTGTGTCGAGCCGGCGCGCGCCGCTCAGGAGCTCGAAGCCGATTTCACCGGCGCGCCGGCCGACCGCAGCGTCCGCCACGACCACGCCGCCGGCCAGCCCCAAGCGGATGTGGGCCTCGTACAGTCCCAGCACCGGCGCATTGGCCCGCCGGGCGACTTCAGCGACCACCTCGGCCGGAATGAAGGTGCGCCCGGTCCGGTCGTTGAAATACGCCCCCAGCAGCACGAGGGTGTCAGGCGGCAGCGTCGCGACGCGCTGCAGCATCTCGCCGTGCGTCAGCGCCCGGCTGTCCTCGACCTCCAGCGGGGTGGGCAGGGCAGCGAGCGCCTTGGCGGCTGGCGCGTAGAGGGGATATTGCCGGTCGTCCGCACTGGCCACGAGGAACACGCGCCGCGTCCGTGGAAAGAGCTCGAGCCCATGCCGCAAGGTTTCGGTGAGGTCGCCCCGGGCGGCAATGTTGATCAGGGGGCGCGGCGTGCCGCGCCAGGTGACCGTCGGCTGCAGGGCAAAGGTCGTCAGGACCGGCGTGTCGGCCGGCACGAGGTCGTAGCCTTCCTGCAGCAGAAACTCCAGCGCCCCCTGGTTCGCGATGATCACCAGGCCCACGTTGGCCTTGGCGAGCTTGTCGCGCAGCACGCCGGCGATCGCGGCACGCCAGCGCGGATCGTCGTGGCGGATGAGGTCGAGGTGTTCAACGTAGAGGTCGTTGGCGCTCAAGCCCTTGTTCCTGAGGGCGGCCACGGCCCCGGCGATCACGGCGTCCGATACCGGCAGGCCGTATTGCGTTGCTGAAAGAATGAGCACGCGCTTGCGTTCCACCCCCTGCGTCGCGGCCGGGCGCGCCGTACCGGCAGCGCCGGGGGGCGGCGTGCTGTAGGTGTCGGCCGCGGGGGCAAGCTGCGAGAACCATCCAAGCGCAAGGGCTGCCGCGAGCAGCCGCACTTGGCGCAAGCGCCGGGGGCGGGCGATGCCGGTAGAGGGGCGGGTCATGCCCGCTGGAGATGCCCTCCGCATGCTTCCTCGGCCTGTTGTCCGCTCTGGCGGAAGCTGGAACGGGCCGAGTGGACACCCTGAGCTCACGGAACGATCCCTTTCCAAGCTGTAACTGATCCGCCTGCCGGCAGTCCAGTCTATGCGACTTGAGTTGGCAACGCCAGCTATTTTCTTCTCGAGCCGGGCGGTGTCTGTTATTCGTCGTGCCGTGCCATGCCGGGCTGGTCTTCGTAGAGTTCGAGCGGCAGCCCGTCCGGGTCGCTGAAGAACGCGAAGCGCCGCTGCGTGTACTCGTCCAGCCGCACCTCCTGCACCGCGACGCCCCTGGCCTCCAGCGCGCGCTTGCAGCGCTCGACATCCGCGACCGCGAAAGCCAGGTGGCGCAGGCCGCGCGCCTCCGGGTAGGAGGAGCGCGGCGGCGGAGCGGGGAATGAGAACAGCTCGACCTGCGAGCCGTCGGGCAGCGCCAGGTCGAGCTTGTGCGAGCGGCGCTCGGCGCGGTAGTGCTCGGCCAGCACGCGCAGGCCCAGGGTCTCGACGTAGAAGCGCCGCGAAACCTGGTAGTCCGAGCAGATGATCGCCGCGTGGTGGATGCGCAGCAGCAGGGGCGGCTGGCGGGCCGGCCCGGGCGGGATTCCTGTCACGGCAGCGGGGGGATGTTCAGGCCGCGCTGCACCGCGGGGCGGCCCAGCCAGGCCGCCAGCACGCGCTGCACGTTGGCAAAGCGCTCGTAGCCGACCAGTTCGCCCGCGCCGTATTTCACGACCAGGTTGCGCACCCAGGGCAGGATGGCCATGTCGGCGATCGTGTAGTCCGCCCCCATGACCCAGTCGCGGCCGGCCAGGCGGCCATCGAGCACGCCCAGCAGGCGCGCCGACTCGGCCACGTAGCGGTCGCGCGGGCGCTTGTCCTCGATGTCCTTGCCGGCGAACTTGTGGAAATAGCCGAGCTGGCCGAACATCGGGCCGATGCCGCCCATCTGGAACATCAGCCACTGCAGCGTCTCGTAGCGCGCGGCCGGATCCTGCGGCAGGAAGCGGCCGGTCTTCTCGGCCAGGTAGACCAGGATCGCGCCCGACTCGAACAGCCCCAGCGGCTGGCCGCCCGGGCCATTCGGGTCGAGGATGGCCGGGATCTTGTTGTTGGGGCTGAGCGAGAGGAATTCGGGCGAGAACTGGTCGTGGCTGTCGAAGCTGACCAGGTGCGCCTCATAGGGCAGGCCGCACTCCTCGAGCATGACCGACACCTTGACGCCGTTGGGCGTGGGCAGCGAGTACAGCTGCAGGCGGTCGGGATGGCGTGCGGGCCACTTGCGGGTGATGGGGAAGGCGCTCAGGTCGTTCATGGTCCGACATCGTAGCCTGATTGGCAGCCGTGCTTGCGGCGCGTGGCTGCTCCGCCCGTCCCGCCGGCTTCAGTTCCGGGTGCGCATGCGACCGAGGTAGTCGACCTTGCCGATGGCCAGGCCCCTGGCGCGCAGGATGTCGTAGGCCGTGGTGGCGTGGAAGTAGAAGTTGGGCAGCGAGAACGACATCAGGAAGTGCTCGGCCGTGAAGTCGAGCCGGTAGCGCGTGCCGATCTCGAAGCGCATGTCGCGGCCGAGGAGGGCATCGAGTTCGGCCGGCGCCAGGGCTGCGAGTTCTTCGCGCGCGGCCGCCACCAGCTCGTGCAGGCCCGCGAAGCTGTCGGGCCAGGGCGAGCGGTCGGGCGAGAACACGCCCAGGCGCAGGCCGCGGATCGCCCCGGCCGAGTGCACCACGGTCGACTTGAGCTGGTAGCCCAGGGGCAACATGTCCGCGGCCAGCCGGGCCTCGATCAGTTCGGCGGCAGCGATGCCGTGCTGCGCGCAATGCGTCTCGGCCTTGTCGAGCAGGCCCGTCACCGAGCCCAGCATCTGCTGCCATGCCGGCACGGTCGCGTCGTAGAGGGAAAAAGCCATGGGGTCTCCTGTTGCTGGCGTTGGTGCAAGGTCTGCCGCCGCTGCGGGTCAGCGCGGCGGCGTTGCCTGGTCCAGGGCTTCGGCGGCCTGCAGGCCGCTGCGCACCGCCCCTTCGAGCGTGGCGGGGTAGGGGCCGTCGACATAGTCGCCCGCAGCCCGGAGGCCGGCCATGATGGCCGCCGCGGGCCGCCGCAGGCCCGGGGTGCAGGAAAAGGTGGCGCGCTTCTCGACCACGGTGCGCAGCAGCTCCAGCCGCGGCAGGCCGAGCTGGGCGCGGCCCTGGGCCAGCACCTGGCGCTCGAGCTCGGCGCGCTCGGCGATGCTGGCACTGACCACGAAGGCGAGCAGCCCCTGCGGGCCGCCGAGCCGGCCGCGGTCGAACACGAACTGGGCCGGCGCCAGCGGGCCGCAGCGCAGCCCCAGCATGGCGCTGCCGCCGGGCAGGGCGGCCGCCTGGCCGGTGCGCGGCTCGACGGCGCGCGCGTACACCGTCGCGATCGCCTCGTAGCCGAGCGCTTCGGCCTGCTGCACCCATTGCCCTGGCTGCGCGTCTTGCGGCGTGCCACTCGCGAGGCCGGATCGCACCAGGCGCGCCGCCTCCCGCGGCGGGCAGGCCAGCACGACCGCGTCGAAGTCCTGGCCCATGAGCCGCCAGCCCGCTGCGCTGCGCTGCAGTGCCTCGAGACGCTGGCCGGGGTGGAGCGGGGCGCCGTGCGATTCCAGCCAGCGCAGCGCGGGGCCGGGCAGCAGTTCGCCGAGGTCCACCCGCGGCAGCAGCAGGTCGGCGCCGCGCCAGTGGCCATGGCCGCAGCCGAACAGCGCGTCGCTGAGCACGCGCAGGAAGACCGCGGCGCTGGCGCGCTGCAGCGGCGTGTTGAGCGCCGACAGGCACAGCGGCTCGATCAGCTCCTCGATCACGCGGCGCGGCAGCCCGGCGCAGAACTGCTCCACGCTCAGTTCGGGCGGACAGACGAAGCCGGCTGCGCGCCAGCCCAGGCTGGCGCGCAGCAGCGCGAGCCGCTCGCTCCAGCTCCAGCCGCGCGCGCAGGCGATCGCGGCGAGCAGGTCCAGCGGCTGCGGCCAGCGCGCCGCCCGCTGCGGTACCGCGAGCCCGCCGCCGTCGGCGTAGCGCAGGTCCAGCGGCAGGGTGGCCAGGACGGCTTGCAGGTCCACGCCCAAGCGCTCCATCAGGCCCAGCGTCGCCGTGTAGGCGCCGATCAGGATATGCTGGCCGTTGTCGAGCGGGGCCGCATCGACCGCATCGACCGCATCGACCGCATCGACCGCTTCGGTCGCCGGCAGCGCGCGTGCGCGGCCGCCCCAGCTGCGCGCCGCCTCGAAGACGGACACCTGCCAGCCGAGCTCGGTAGCCCGCACCGCGGCGGCCAGGCCGGCCCAGCCTCCGCCGACGACGGCCAGGCGGCGTGGGCTCACAGCCGGCCCAGCGCCTGCACCTTCCAGGCCAGCCAGAGCTTGCGCAGCGGCGTCAGGCTCACGCGCCGCGTCAGCACCAGCTGTGGCTCGCGCGCGATTTCCTGCAGCAGCGTGCGGTAGATGCTGGCCATCATCAGGCCGGGCTTCTGCGCGCGCTGGTCGGCAGCGGGCAGCAGCGCCAGGGCCTCGTCGTAGGTGCGCAGCGCGCGCTCGATCTGGAAGCGCATCAGCGCCTCGAAGCGCTGCGCGAAACTGGCGTCCGAGGTGCTGCCGCGCTTGATCAGCTCGTGCGCCTTGACGTCGAAGCGCTGCAGGTCCTCGATCGGCAGGTAGACGCGCCCGCGCACGGCGTCCTCGCCGACGTCGCGGATGATGTTGGTCAGCTGCAGGGCCAGGCCCAGCCGGTGCGCGTAGGCGGTGGTCTGGTCCTGAGTCTGGCCGAAGATGCGCGCCGCGACCTCGCCGACCACGCCGGCGACCAGGTGGCAGTAGCGCTGCAGGTTGGCGAAGTCGAGGTAGCGGGTCTGGCTCAGGTCCATCTCGCAGCCCTCGATCACCTGCAGCAGCAGCTGCGCGGTGATGCCGTAGGCCGGGGCGTGCGGCAGCAGCGCCTGCAGCGCCGGGTGGCTGGCCTCGCTCGCGAAGGCATTGCGCACCTCGGCGCGCCACCAGTCGAGCTTGGACTGGGCGACGCCGGGGTCGTGGACCTCGTCGACCACGTCGTCGATCTCGCGGCAGAAGGCGTAGAAGGCGGTGATGGCCGCGCGGCGGTCCGGCGGCAGGAACAGGAAGGCGTAGTAGAAGCTGCTGCCCGAGGCGGCGGCTTTTTGCTGGGCGTACTCTTGCGGCGTCATGGCGTTACGGTGGGGCTCCCGAGTGTAAGCGCGCCCGCGCCTTGCCCATGGGCTGCGCTCAAGGCCGCCGCGTTCAGTGTCTGGTCGGCATGCGCGCGGCGCGCCACAGCAGCAGCGGCAGGTCGGCCGCGCCGAGCAGGGGGCGAACGCGCCAGCTGCGGTACTGCAGCCGCTCGATCTTGTCGAGGATGCGCAGTCCGCCCTGCACCACCAGGCGCAGCTCCCAGCCGATGCGCCCGGGCAGGCGGCAGGCCAGCGGCGCGCCCGACAGCATCAGGCCGCGCGCGTGCTGCACCAGTTCGCGCAGCAGTGCCTGGGCCGTCGCGTCCTGTGCCGAGCCTGGCGGCGCCGACGGCAACCCAGCCTCATCCACGCCGAAGCGGGCCAGCAGATCCAGCGGCAGGTAGTGGCGCCGGCGCGACAGGTCCAGGCCCAGGTCCTGCCAGAAGTTGATCAGCTGCAGCGCGCTGCAGATGGCGTCGCTCTGGCGCAGCGAGAGCGCGTCGCCGACCCCGTAGAGGTGCAGCAGCAGCCGCCCGACCGGGTCGGCCGAGCGGCGGCAGTAGTCCAGCAGCGCCGCCATGTCGGGGTAGCGCCGGCCGGCTGCGGTGTAGCGCACGTCCTGCTCGAAGGCGTCGAGCAGGTCGTGCAGCGGCTGCGCCGGCAGGCGGTGGCGGACGATGGCCCGGGCCAGGGCGGCGAACAGACCGGACCAGCGTGGCGATGGCGCCTCGCCGGCCAGCACGCGCCGCAGGTCGGCACGGTAGGCGGCGAGGTCGGCCAGGCGCCGCGCCGCGTCCGCCTCGCCCTCGTCGGCCAGGTCGTCCGCCGTGCGCGCGAAATGGTAGAGCGCCGCGATCGGCGCGCGCAGGCCCGGCGGACACAGCCAGGATGCCACGGGAAAGTTCTCGTAATGGTGTACGCCTTGCATGGCGCGATCGTGCCACAGGGCGCCGCCCGGGCCGGTATCGGTGAAATGTCTTATGTCATGGGAG
Source organism: Pseudomonadota bacterium (assembly GCA_041190985.1). GTDB lineage: Bacteria > Pseudomonadota > Gammaproteobacteria > Burkholderiales > Burkholderiaceae_C > Malikia. The sequence goes on along the minus strand of JBEEPT010000233.1, from coordinate 5,222 downwards.
ACGGCTTTGTCCTATGATATTTCTAACATGTCGCCGGCCTGCATCGATGGCCGCCTGTCGCCGCTTTTCCGCCTCCCCGTCCGCCTATGAAGACCCTGATCCTGACCCTGGCCGCCATCGCGGCGGCCGCTGCGCTGTCGGCCTGCAAACGTCCCGAGGCGCCTCAGGAGCCGCCGCGCGCGGTCAAGCTGCTGCGGGTGGCACCTGCAGCCCTGCAATCGGGCCCGGAATACGCGGCCGAGATACGCGCACGCATAGAGTCAGCGCTGGGGTTTCGCGTCGGAGGCAAGCTGCTGCAGCGCCAGGCCCAGCTCGGCCAGACCGTGAAGGCCGGCCAGCTGCTCGCCCTGCTCGACGCCCAGGACTATCGGCTCGGCGCGCGTGCGGCCAACGCCCAGGTCGCATCGGCGCTGACCCAGCGCGAGCAGGCCCAGGCCGACCTCAGGCGCTCGCAGTCGCTCAAGGCGCAGGGCTTCGTCAGCGACGCCGAGGTCGAGTTGCGGCAGACGGCGCTGCGCGCGGCCGAGGCGGCGCTCGACGCGGCACGCGCCCAGGCTGGCGTGCAGGGCAACCAGGCCAGCTACGCGCGCCTGCTGGCCGACGCCGACGGCGTGGTGGTCTCGGTCGATGCCGAGCCGGGCCAGGTGGTCGCCCCTGGCCAGCCGGTGCTGCGCCTGGCGCATGCCGGGGCGCGCGACGCCTGGCTGGCGCTGCCCGAGGACCAGGTCGGCCGGATCCAGCCCGGCCTGCCGGCGCAGGTCCGGCTCTGGGGCCAGGGCAGCGCCCGGACGCTGCCGGCGCGGGTGCGCGAGGTCGCGGCCAGCGCCGATCCGCTGACCCGCACCTATCTGGTCAAGGTCGCGATCGAGGGGCGCGAGCAGCCCGCGCTGGGCGCCACCGCAAGCGTGCGCCTGGGCGCGGCCGATGCCCAGGGCGCGCCGTCGGCGGCGATCCGCCTGCCGACGACGGCGCTGTGGCAGCAGGGCAAGGGCAGCGCGGTCTGGGTCTACGACGACGCCAGCCGCAGCGTCAAGGCGCGCGCGGTCGAGGTCGCCGGTCTCGACGGCAACGAGGCCGTGATCGCGGCCGGCCTGCAGCCGGGCGAGGAGGTGGTCGCCACCGGCGTGCACGTGCTCAGCGAGGGCCAGGCCGTGCGGCGCTACCAGCCCCGCAGCGCCGAGCCGGCGCAGGCAGGCACGCAGGGAGCAAGCCGATGAGCCAGACGCCTGTCGCTCACCCGGCCGGGTCGGCCGCCGGTGGCTTCAACCTCTCGCGCTGGGCGCTGGCGCACCAGTCGCTGACGCGCTTCCTGATGGTGGTGCTGATGCTGCTGGGCGCGGGAGCCTATTTCCAGCTCGGCCAGGACGAGGATCCGCCGTTTGCCTTCAAGCTGATGGTGGTGCGCGCCTTCTGGCCCGGGGCCAGCGCCCAGCAGATGGCCGAGCAGGTCGCCGACAAGATCGAGAAGACGCTGCAAGGCACCCCGTATGCCGACAAGATCCGCAGCTACTCCAAGCCGGGCGAGACGCTGATCCTGTTCCAGATTGCCGACAGCACGCCGCCGGCGGAACTGCAGCAGACCTGGTACAGCGCGCGCAAGCGCATCGGTGACATGGCGCCGACCCTGCCCCAGGGCGTGGTTGGTCCCTTCTTCAACGACGAGTTCGGCGACGTCTTCGGTGTGATCTACGCCTTGCAGGGTGAGGGTTTCTCGCCGGCCGAGCTCAGGCGCGAGGCCGACCGCGTGCGCCAGCGCCTGCTGCGTGTGGCCGACGTCAGCAAGGTCGAGCTGTTCGGGGTGCAGGACGAGAAGGTCTTCATCGAGATTTCGCGCCAGCGCCTGGCGACGCTGGGCCTGGACCTCGGGCAGGTGCTGGACCAGCTCGGCCAGCAGAACGCGGTGGCCTCGGGCGGCAGCGTCCAGACTCCGGGCGACCAGGTCGGGGTGCGCATAGACGGCGCCTTCGGCTCGGTCGAGGAGCTGCGTGCGATGCCGATCCGCGCCGCCAGCGGACGCCAGCTGCGCCTGGGTGACATTGCCAGCGTCACGCGCGGCTACGTCGACCCGCCCCAGGTCAAGGTCAGGCACCAGGGCCGCGACAGCGTGGCGCTGGGCATCTCGATGCGCAAGGGCGGCGACGTGATCCAGCTCGGCGAGTCGCTGCGCCAGGCCGGCGACGAGATTGGCCGGACCCTGCCGGCGGGCCTGCAGCTGGTGCAGGTGCAGGACCAGCCCAAGGCGGTCGCGACCTCGGTCAACGAGTTCGTCCGGGTGCTGACCGAGGCCGTGGTCGTGGTGCTGGCGGTGAGCTTCCTGAGCCTGGGCCTGCACAGCGATCCGCAGCGCCGCGGCTGGCGCCGCTACACCCTGGACCCGCGTCCCGGCCTGGTGGTCTTCGTCACCATCCCGCTGGTGCTGGCGCTGACCTTCCTGGTGATGTACTACTGGGGCATCGGGCTGCACAAGATCTCGCTCGGGTCGCTGATCATCGCGCTCGGGCTGCTGGTCGACGACGCCATCATCGCGGTCGAGATGATGGTGCGCAAGCTCGAGGAGGGCTGCGACATCCTGCGCGCGGCGACCGCGGCCTGGGACCTGACCGCCATGCCGATGCTGACCGGCACGCTGATCACGGCGGCCGGCTTCCTGCCCATCGGGCTGGCCAGGTCGACCGTGGGCGAGTACACCTTCGCGATCTTCGCCGTCACGTCCGCCGCGCTGCTGCTGTCCTGGGTGGTCGCGGTGTTCTTCGTGCCCTACCTGGGCTTCCTGCTGCTCAAGGTCAAGCCGCATGCGGGCGGGCCGGCCGAGGAGGTGTTCGACGGCGCCTTCTACCAGCGCTTCCGCGCGCTGGTGAACTGGTGCGTGCGCCACCGCTGGCTGACGATAGGCGCCACGGTGCTGAGCTTCGCGCTTGGCATCGTCGGCATGGGCCAGGTGCAGCAGCAATTCTTCCCCGACTCGAGCCGGCCCGAGATCCTGGTCGACCTCTGGCTGCCCGAGGGCAGCAGCTTCACGGCCAACGACGAGGTCACGCGCCGCGTCGAGCAGCGCCTCGGCGAGCTCTCCGGTGTCGAGTCGGTGACGGCCTGGGTGGGCTCGGGCGTGCCGCGCTTCTACCTGCCGCTGGACCAGATCCTGCCGCAGACCAATGTCTCGCAGCTCATCCTGCAGCCCGACGGGCCGGCGGCGCGCGCGCGCCTGCTGGCCGAGCTGCCGACGCTGCTGGCCCAGGAGTTTCCCGAGGTGCGCGGCCGCGCCAAGCTGCTGCCCAACGGGCCGCCGGTGGCCTATCCGGTGCAGTTCCGTGTCGTCGGCAGCGATCCCGCGCTGCTGCGCGAGCGCGCCGACGCGGTCAAGGCGCTGATGCGTGCCAACGCCAGCACGCGCGGCGTCAACGACAACTGGAACGAGGCCATCAAGGTGGTGCGCCTCGAGGTCGACCAGACCAAGGCGCGCGCGCTCGGCGTCAGCAGCTCCTCGATCGCGACGGCGGCGCGCACCGCGCTCAGCGGCAGCACCGTGGGCCAGTACCGCGAAGGCGACCAGCTGATCGAGATCGTGCTGCGCCAGCCGCTGGCCGAGCGCGACGCGGTTTCCGAGCTGGCCAACGCCTACCTGCCGACGGCCTCGGGCCGGCCGATCCCGCTGACCCAGATCGCGCGGCCGGTGATGAACTGGGAGCCCGGCGTGCTCTGGCGCGATGGCCGCGAATACGCGATCACGGTGCAGTGCGATATCGCCGCCGGCCTGCAGGGGGCCACCGTCAATGCCGAGCTGCTGCCGGCGATGCACAAGCTGGAGGCCGAGTGGGTCAGTCAGGGTCCGGGCGGCTACCGCATCGAGGTCGCGGGCGCCGTGGAGGAGAGCAGCAAGGGCTCGGCCTCGATCGCTGCCGGCATGCCGCTGATGCTCTTCATCATCTTCACGCTGCTGATGCTGCAGCTGCACAGCTTCAGCCGCGCGCTGCTGGTGTTCCTGACCGGCCCGCTCGGAATGGCGGGCGTGGCCGGGGCGCTGCTGGTGCTGGACCGGCCCTTCGGCTTCGTCGCGCTGCTGGGCGTGATCGCGCTCATGGGCATGATCATGCGCAACTCGGTGATCCTGATCGACCAGATCGAGCAGGACCGTGCCCGCGGCGTGCCGGCCTGGGAGGCGATCGTCGAGGCGGCCGTGCGCCGCCTGCGGCCCATCGTGCTGACGGCCGCGGCGGCGGTGCTGGCCATGATCCCGCTGTCGCGCAGCGTGTTCTGGGGCCCGATGGCGGTGGCGATCATGGGCGGCCTGATCGTGGCGACGGTGCTCACGCTGCTGGCGCTGCCGGCGATGTACGCGGCCTGGTTCCGGGTCAGGCCGCCAACTGCCGCCACCTGAGCCGGTCCGGGTCTTGAAGATACAAGGCCGGGGCAGGGCGGCCGCAGCGCCCGGCAGGCCTTACAATGTCGGCTTTGCAGCTGCGGCAGCCGGACTCCGGCCGCGCAGCGCAAGGACCGCGCGGGTGGCGAAATTGGTAGACGCACCAGGTTTAGGTCCTGACGCCCGCAAGGGTGTGGGGGTTCGAGTCCCCCCCCGCGCACCAGTTTTCCGAGCCCGTCTACGACGCCTGCGTCGTGACGGGCTCGCTGCTTTCTGCCAGGCGATCGGCCAGCCAGCGCTCGAACTCCCGCGCCGGCAGCAGATGGCCCAGGGCTTGCCCGCAGCCCATTTCCCGCAGGCGGTCGGCCATCGCCTGATCCCCAACTCCCTTGGCGGCAGTCTCCAGGCCCAGGTGCTGCGCGCCCTCGAGCATGGCCTGGACGATGGCGCGCTGCTCGGCGTCCGCTTCCAGGTCCGCGAAGCCGGACAGGTCCAGCCTGAGCTTGTGCACCCGCAGCCGCCTGATGTAGGCCAGGTTGCTGTAGCCGCTGCCGAAGTCGTCCAGGCACAGGCGGATGCCGCGCGCGGCCCAGCGCCCGAGCATGGCCAGCGCCGCCTCGTCGTGCTGCTGCAGGAGGCTTTCGGTCAGCACCAGCTCCAGGCAGGCCGGATCCAGTCCGCTGTCGGCCAGCGCGGCCTCGACCTCGCGCTGTGCCTGGGCGCCGCGATACTGGGCGCTGCACAGGGCCAGCGAAACGACCAGGCGTTCTTCGCGCCCCGGGGCGTTCCAGGCCGCGGCCTGCCGGCAGGCGGAGTGCACTGCCCAGCGACCCAGCGGTATGGCCAGCCCGCTTTCCTCCGCGAC
>JBEEPT010000232.1:0-40583 GCA_041190985.1 Pseudomonadota bacterium | reverse complement strand
AGCGATGGCTACGGCGGCTCGGTCGAGAACCGCTGCCGCTTCGCGCTGGCGGTGGTGGACGCGGTGGTGGCCGAGATCGGTGCCGGGCGCGTCGGTATCCGCCTGTCGCCGGTGACGCCGTTCAACGACATCATCGACAGCGACCCGCAGGCCGTGTTCGGCCATCTGGTGCAGGAGCTGGACAAGCGCGGCATCGCCTTCATCCACTTCATCGAGGGCGCCACCGGCGGCAGCCGCGATGTGCCAGGCTTCGACTACGCCTGGGCGCGCCAGGCCTTCAAGGGCTGCTACATCGCCAACAACGGCTACGACCGTGCCATGGCCGTGGAGGCCGTCGAATCGGGCCGTGCCGACGCGGTGGCCTTCGGGCGCGCCTACATCGCCAACCCGGACTTGGTGCAGCGCCTCAAGCAGGACGCCGCGTTCAACGTGCCGGATCCGCAGACCTTCTACGCGCCGGGCCCGGTCGGCTACACCGACTATCCGACGCTGTAAGGTCTCCATTCCCCTGGGCAGCCGGTGGGTGGGAGGGCCGCGTGGTCGCCCCGCCTGTCCTTGACTAGGATTGCCCCTGCCGATGGCTGAGCCTTGTGCTTGGCCTTTTCATGGAGGAGATGGAACATGCAAACCCGCGCAGCCGTGGCCTGGAAGGCCGGCCAAGCCCTGACCATCGAAACCGTCGACCTGCAAGGCCCGCGGTCCGGCGCAGTGCCGGGGCCGAGGCGCGGCGAGTCGATCCGCGGCGTCGTGCGGTTCCGAGCATGAGCGACGAGTTCGACGCCCCCACGCTGGTGAGCGAGCACGCCTGCTTCGGCGGCGTGCAGCGCTTCTATCGGCACCAGTCGCGCGAGATCGGGCTGCCGATGCGCTTCGCGCTCTACCTGCCGCCGCAGGCGCAGCAGGGTCCGGTGCCGGCCGTGGTCTACCTGGCCGGCCTGACCTGCACCGAGGAGACCTTCCCCGCCAAGGCCGGGGCGCAGCGGGTCGCGGCCGAGCTGGGCCTGGCGCTGATCGCTCCCGACACCAGCCCGCGCGGCACCGGCGTGCCAGGGGAGGCCGACAGCTGGGACTTCGGCGTCGCGGCCGGCTTCTACCTCGACGCCACGCAGCAGCCCTGGGCCGGGCGCTGGCGCATGGAGAGCTACCTGATGCAGGAGCTGCTGCCGCTGGTCGGCGAGCACCTGCCCGTCTCGGTGCGGCGCCTGGGCCTGATGGGGCATTCGATGGGCGGGCACGGCGCGCTCACGCTCGCCTACCGCCACCCCGACCGCTTCCGCAGCCTGAGCGCGCTGGCGCCGATCTGCGCGCCCATGAGCTGCCCCTGGGGCCGCAAGGCCTTCGCCGGCTATCTCGGTGACGAAACCCGGAAGTGGAAGGGGCACGACGCCACCGAGCTGATCCGCCACCGCCACGCCGAGGGGCTGCCGCCGTTGTTTCCGCGCGGCATCCTGGTCGACCAGGGCCTGGCGGACCAGTTCCTGGCCGAGCAGCTGCATCCGCACCTGCTGGAAGAGGCCTGCGCCTGGGCCAGGCAGCCGCTGACGCTGCGCCGGCATGCGGGCTACGACCACGGCTACTACTTCATCGCCAGCTTCGTCGAGGAGCACCTGAGGTTCCACTCCGCGATCCTGCAAGGGTCCGGTACCCCGGCCGCGACGGCGGCGTGACAACGCTTTCCATTTCCCATCACACAGAAGAGACATGAAATATCTCCACACCATGGTCCGCGTGACCGATCTCGAGGCCTCGCTGCGCTTCTATCGCGACGCGCTCGGCCTGCAGGTCGTGCGCCAGTTCGACGTGCCGCAGGGCCGCTTCACGCTCGCCTACCTGGCGGCGCCGGGCGACGAGCAGGCCCAGGTCGAGCTCACCTACAACTGGGACCCCGAGGACTACGGCGGCGGCCGCAACTTCGGCCACCTGGCCTATGCGGTCGACGACATCTACGCGACCTGCGAGCGCCTGCAGGCGCACGGAGTGACCATCGTGCGCCCGCCGCGCGACGGCTGGATGGCCTTCGTGCGCTCGCCCGACAACATCTCGATCGAGCTGCTGCAAAAGGGCCATCCCCTGCCGCCCAGGCGGCCCTGGGTGGACATGCCCAACATCGGAAGCTGGTGAGGAGAGCGACCATGAGCGACACCATGACCCTGGACCCGATCAAACCTGGCGCTGCCGCCGAATGGCCGCCGCGCCGCGTGGTCGCGAGCATGATGGGCTCGCTGCCCATGGGCGGCGCCGTGCCGATGACGCCCGTCCACGCCTTCGCCAGCACTCCGCCGGCGCTGGCGTTCGGACCCCAGCCCGGCCTGCAGTCGCGCCGGCACGACATCGACCTTGGCGGGCTGCTGGCCTTCGTGATCGACGACGTCGTGACCGCCGAGGAGGCCGACCTGCTGGTCGCCGCCAGCGAGCATTTCGGCTTCCGCGAGGAGGCCCCGGGCATTTCCACCCCGCCGGGCATGCGCATGAACAAGTCGGTGCACTGGCTGGCCGACGAGGCGCTGCTCGGGCCGATCATGGCCCGCATCCAGCCGCTGCTGCCTCCCGTGGTCGAGGGCGCGGCGCTGGTCCCGGTCCTGAGCCACCGGCTCAACATGTACCGCTACGACGACAACGATGTGTTCAACCGCCACATCGACGGCGACTGGCCGGGCTACGGCCTCGACGAGCAGCGCAGCGAGATGCTGGAGTGGGCCGGCCTGCGCTCGCGCCTGACCATGCTGCTCTACCTCAACGGCGCCGAGGACGGCGTGGTCGGGGGCAACACCCGCCTGCTCAGCCGCGACGGGCGCTGGGTGGACGTGACGCCGAAGAAGGGCTCGGCGCTGTTCTTCCGCCACGGCTTCACGCCGAATTCGGTCAGCCACGTGGGCGCGCGCGTCAGCGGGCCGGTGGCCAAGTACGTGGCGCGCATCAACGTGATGTACGAACTGGGCGACTGACGACTGACGACTGACGACTGACGACTGACGCCTGACGCCTGACGCCTGACGCCGGTTGCGGAGGGCCCTGAGCGGCTCAGGGCCGAAGCACGCCGACCCCGCCCGCCCAGGGCTGCGGGGCCGGCGTCGTCCTCACTTCTTGCCGCGCAGCCTGGCGAGCTCGGCCTGGGTCTCGTTCCAGAGGTCCATGCCGACGCTGGAGCCGATGCTGGCGTAGACGCGCGTCAGGCCGTTGCGCATGCGCGTGGCTTCGGCCGGCGTGAGCTCGTTGACCTGCATGCCCTTCTTCTTGAGTTCGGCGATGGCGCCGGTGGCCTCCTCGCGCGTGTCCTTGCGCTCGAAGTCGCGGCTGGCCTTGGCGGCATCGCTCAGGATCTTCTGCTCGGCCGGCGCGAGCTGGTCCCACCACTTCTTGCTGACCAGCACGACCCAGGGGCTGTAGACGTGGTTGGTCACGGTGAGGTACTTCTGGACCTCGTAGAACTTGCTCGACAGGATGGTGTTGTAGGGGTTCTCCTGGCCGTCGAATGCGCCGGTGTCGAGCGCGGTGTAGAGCTCGGAGAAGGCCAGTGGCACGGCGTTGCTGCCCAGGGCCTTGAAGCTGTCGAGGTAGACGTTGTTCTGCATCACCCGCAGCTTGATGCCCGACAGGTCCTCCAGCTTGTTGATCGGACGCTTGCTGTTGGTCAGGTTGCGGAAGCCGTTCTCCCAGTAGGCCAGGCCGACCAGGCCCTTGTCCTGCAGGTGGGTCAGCAGCTTCTGGCCGATCGGGCCGTCCAGCAGCGCGTCGGCTTCCTTGACGTTGTTGATCAGGAAGGGCGTGTCCCACAGCGCCATCTCGCGGCTGATGCCGACCAGGGTGGCGGTCGATCCGATCATCATCTCCTGCGCGCCGCCGACCAGCGCGCTCTGCATCTGGGTGTCGGGGCCGAGCGCGGCGGCGCCGATCGCGCGCACCTTGAGCTTGCCGCCCGAGGCCTTCTCGACCTGGTCGACGAAGAACCTGACCGCCCGGCCCTGGTTGCTCTGCTCGTTGAGGCCGTAGCCCAGGCGGATCAGGCGCGGCTTGCTGTCCTGCGCCATGGAGGCGAAGGGCGCGGCCAGCGCCAGCGCGGCGGCCGTGGTGAGAAGGGTGCGACGGAAGAATGTCATGGAAGTCTCCAGGTTTTGCCTTCAGGCGGGGGTGGCTTGCTGCAGCCAGGCGCTGACCTTGGCCTGCAGCTGGTCTAGGGGCTCGAGCGCGTCGACGCGCAGCACGCCGGGCTCGCCGGTGGGCGGCTCGAGCGTGGCGAACTGGCTGTCGACCAGGCTGGTCGAGAAGAAATGCTGGCGCGTCGCCACGCGCTGCTGCGCCTGCTCGCGGCCGATGTCGATGAAGACGAAGCGCAGGCCGGGCGCGGCGGCGCGCAGGCGCTCGCGGTACTGCCGCTTGAGCGCGGAGCAGCTCAGCACGGCGCCGTCCGCGGCGGCGCGCAACTCCTCGGCCAGCCGGGTCAGCCAGCCGTCGCGGTCGGCGTCGGTCAGCGCGATGCCCTGGCTCATCTTGGCGCGGCTCTCGGCGCTGTGGTAGTCGTCGCCCTCGATCAGCCGCAGCCCTTCGGCGCGCGCGAGCGCCGCGCCCAGGCTGGACTTGCCGCAGCCGGCCACGCCCATGATCACGATCGATGTCTTCATTGCTGGATAGCGCTACCTTGAAAATCAAAAAAGAAAGGCAGACAAGGACGGCGCAGCCCAAAGCCCGCCTCCATGAAGCCTGGTTCAGGGTATACCCTTGCCTTGTCTGCTCTTGGATAGCGCTATCCTAACGATGGCCACGCCGGCTGAAACTCAGTATTTACCCTGATATCTCCATGAGCTCGACTTCCACCCGTTCGCGCGCCACCGGGCGTGTCACCCTGGCCGACGTGGCGCGCAGCGCGGGCGTGAGTCCGATGACGGCCTCGCGCGCGCTGCGGGGCGAGCGCGCGGTGGACCCGCAGCTGGTCGCGCGCGTGTGCGCCGCGGTCGATGAACTCGGATACGTCCCCGACCCGGCGGCGCGCGCGCTGGCGTCGCGGCACGGCAGCCACGTGGCGGTGCTGATCCCGCTGCTGTCCAACGCGCTGTTCGTCGACCTGCTCGAGGCGGTGCAGCGCACGCTGCGTCCGGCCGGCTACCAGACCCTGATCGGCATCACGCACTACGACCAGGACGAGGAGGAGCAACTGCTGCGCGAGCAGCTGCTGCACCGCCCGGCCGGGCTGGTCGTCACCGGGCTGGACCGCAGCGACGCCACCCGGGCGCTGATCGAGCGCAGCGGCGTGCCCTGCGTGCACCTGATGGAGGTCTCCGGGCCGCCCGACGTGCACTGCGTCGGGTTCTCGCAGCAGGAGGCGGGCGCCGCGATGACGCGCCATCTGCTGGCGCGCGGGCGGCGACGCATCGCCTTCGCGGCGGCCCAGCTCGACCCGCGCACCCTGCAGCGCCTGTCGGGCTGGCGCCGCGAGCTCGAAGCCGCGCGGCGCTATGAGCCCGCGCTCGAATGGCTCGATCCCCGGCCGTCCTCGCTCGCGCTCGGCGCGCAGATGCTCGAGCAGATCCTGCGCCAGGATCCGGCGGTCGACGCGGTGTTCTTCTGCAACGACGACCTCGCGCAGGGGGCGCTGCTGGCCGCGCTGCGCCTGGGGCTGGAGGTGCCGGGCCGCGTCGCGGTGGCCGGCTTCAACGACCTGACCGGCAGCGACCAGATGATGCCGCCGCTGACCACGGTGCGCACGCCGCGCTCCGAGATCGGCGCCGAGGCGGCGCGCATGCTGCTGGCGCTGATGGCGGGGCGGCCGCCCGAGCGGCCCTGTGTCGACCTGGGCTACGAGCTGCTGGTGCGCGGCAGCACCTGAGCTCCGGCGGCGGTCGGGCCGTCCCCGGCGACTGCAACGGCGTTGGCCAAGCCACGGCCTGCCAGGCCCGGCACCAGTGCGCCCGTGCCCGCACGAGGCTCCGAGGCCAGGGCCATGGCCATGGCCAGCGTACGCGTGCTCGCGTGCGCGATGGCCCCCTCCCGACGCCGTGACCGAACCCCGCAGCTGCGTGGCTGCGTCGCCGCCGCTTGCTCCCTTGACCGTGGTCCTGCCGGCCGGCCGGCCGGCAGCGCACACGCACAATCCGCAGTTGTATCCCCGAGTTTCATATTGGGTACTTTGGGGGAAAACCCTTAACTCAATCCGTTCTGTTTTTCCATTGCGAGGCCTAGAATGAACAACAGCACAAGAATCGAACAAATGTTCAAAAGCGGCAAAACCAACACCATGGACCTGGAGCAAAGCCTCTCCATCCGCGCCGCCTGGCTGGCGTATGTGGGGGGGTATACGCAGGAACAGATCGCCGAGCGCCTGGGCGTCTCGCGCATCAAGGTCCAGCGCCTGATCGCCGCCGCGACGCAGGGCGGCTTTGTCAAGTTCTTCGTCGAAGGCGTGCCGGCCGAGTGCATCGCGCTCGAGGAACAATTGATGCAGGTCCATGGGCTGCGCCGCTGCATCGTGGTGCCCAACACCCGTTTCGACGAACCGGCCGAGACGGCCGACATGCAGGCGCTCGGGGTGGCCGCGGCCGGCTTCCTGGAGCGCGAACTGAGCTCCGGCGCGGTGCGCTCGCTGGGCATAGGCCACGGGCGCACGCTGGCGGCCATGGTCGAGCGCATGCCCACGGTGCAGCGGCCGAACCTGCGCTTCGTCTCCCTGCTCGGCAGCCTGACCCGGCGCTCGGCGGCGAACCCCTACGACGTGATCGCGCGGCTGTCGGAGAAGACCGGCGGCGACTGCTACTTCATGCCGGTGCCCTTCATCGCCGACAGCGTGGCCGACGCCGAGGTGCTGCGCGCGCAGCGCGGCGTCCAGCATGTGCTGGCGATGGCGCGCGAGTGCGAGCTGTGCGTCGTCGGCGTCGCCGACCTCGGCCCGCGCACCCAGCTGCTCAAGAGCCAGTCGGTGACCGAGGCCGAACTGCAGCGCCTGTGCGCGGCCGGCGCCGTCGGCGAGGTGGCCGGCTGCTTCGTCGCCGCGGATGGCAGCCCGGTGCACAACGAGATGAACGAGCGCGCCGTCGGCGCGACGCTCGACGACCTGCGCGGGCGCGAGGTGCTGGCCGTGGCCGGCGGCCCCGGCAAGGCCGATGCCATCCGCGCGGTGCTGCGCACCGGGGTGGTCACGGCCCTGATCGTGGACGAGGCCACCGCGAAACTGATTCTTTCCCCACCGGCGGACTGAGGACATCGGCCGCCACATTTCAACCACCAATGGAGACAACCATGTCAGAAACCTTGAAAGCCCTGGCTCGCGCCTGCAGCGAGAACCGCATCGGCCGCCGGGACTTCCTCTCGCGCGCCAGCGTGATGGGCTTTTCCGCGACGACCGCGGGCGTCATGCTCAACGCGGTTTCCACCGAGGCCCTGGCCGCCGGCGGCGCCGTCGACTTCCAGAAGCACAAGGGCAAGACGATCAAGCTGCTCTTGAACAAGCATCCCTACGTGGACGCCATGCTCAAGAACATCGACAACTTCAAGGCCCTGACGGGTATCAACATCACCTACGACATCTTTCCCGAGGACGTCTACTTCGACAAGGTGACCGCGGCCCTGGCCAGCAAGAGCAGCCAGTACGACGCCTTCATGACCGGCGCCTACCAGACCTGGAAGTACGGCCCGGCGCGCCAGATCGTCGACCTGAACCAGTTTCTCAAGGATCCGAGCCTGACCTCGGATGCCTACAAGTGGGATGACATCTATGACGGCCTGCGCACCTCGACCGCCTGGGACGGCAAGGCCGGCTCGCAGCTCGGCGGCCCCGGCTCCAGGCAGTGGGCGCTGCCCTGGGGCTTCGAGCTCAACTCGCTGACCTACAACAAGAAGGCGCTGGCTTCCATGGGCATGCAGGCCCCGACCAGCCTGCCCGACCTGGTCGACAAGGCCAAGGCCATCAGCAAGGCCGGCAAGATGTACGGCGTGGGCGTGCGCGGCTCGCGCTCCTGGGCCACCATCCACGCCGGCTTCCTGTCGGGCTACACCAACTACGGCGGCAAGGATTTCACCAGCGAGGGCGGCAAGCTGGTGCCGGCGATGAACTCGCCGCAGAGCAAGGCCTTCCACAAGATGTGGATCGACATGCTCAAGAACGGCGGCCCGAAGAACTGGACCAACTACACCTGGTACGAGGTCGGCAACGACCTCGGCGCCGGCCAGTCCGCGATGATCTACGACGCCGACATCCTGGGCTACTTCATGAACGGCGGCTCCAACAAGGAGGCCGGCAACCTGGCCTTCGCCGGCTTCACGCCGAATCCGGAAGCCAAGGCGCCCACGCCCAACATCTGGATCTGGTCGCTGGCCATGAGCGAGTTCTCCAAGCAGAAGGAGGCGGCCTGGTTCTTCATGCAGTGGGCCACCGGCACCGACAACGCCGCCTTCGGCGCGACCAAGGCCGACCTGGTCAACCCGATCCGCAAGTCGGTCTGGGCCAACCCCGAGTTCCAGCAGCGCCTCGAGAAGTCCTATCCGGGCTACCTCAAGCAGTACCAGGACTCGATCGCCAACGCCAAGATCCACTTCACGCCGCAGCAGCTCTTCCCCGAGTTCACCACCGAGTGGGCCGCGATGCTGCAGCAGATGTACGGCGGCCAGATCCCGGTCGACGAGGGCCTGGACAAGCTGGCGGCCGGCCTGACGCGCAAGCTCAAGGACGTCGGCCTGGCCTGATGCCCGGCGCCTAGCGCCATCATGACCGGCGGCGGCCCGAGGCGCCGCCGCCTGCGACGGCCGGCCGAGCGCCGGCCCTTCCTCCCAAATTCCTTTGTTCCCCTTGCGGCGCAGGGCTTCGCTCGCCCCGCCGAAAGCCGACCACCCCACCCGCGAGGGCGCATGTCATGTCCACACTGTCCATCTCCTACAAGCCCAAGCAGCGCCGCGGCGTGCGGCTGCAGGCAGCCCTGCCTTACCTGCTGAGCCTGCCGGCCTTGCTGGTGTGCATCGGCATCCTGGTGCCCTTCTTCACCGCGGTCAGCTACTCGTTCCAGCGCTACAACCTGTCCTTCCCCGACGCGCGCGGCTACATCTGGTTCGACAACTACATCAGCCTGTTCACCGACGCGGCGTTCTGGAACACGGTGCGCGTGTCCCTGAGCTACACCGTGGCCACCGTCGGCGTGCAGCTGCTGCTCGGCCTGGGCATCGCGCTGCTGCTGCAAAAGCGCAGCAAGGTCAACAACGCGATGAGCGTGCTGCTGATCCTGCCGCTGATGGTGGCGCCCGCGATCGCGTCGCTGATGTGGAAGCTCATGACCAACCCCGGCTTCGGCGTGCTCAACTTCCTGCTGCGCCAGGTCGGCATCGAGGACTTCGGCTGGTCGTCGCGCCCCGAGAGCGCGATGTTCACCGTCGTGCTGGTCGACACCTGGGTCTACACCCCCTTCATCACGGTGCTGCTGCTCGCCGGCCTGCGCGCGCTGCCGCGCCAGCCGTTCGAGGCCGCCGAGCTCGACGGCGTGCCCGCCAGCTTCGTGTTCTTCCGCATCACGCTGCCGATGCTGCTGCCCTACATCCTGACCGCCGGCATGTTCCGCATGCTCGACTCGATCCAGCAGTTCGACATCATCTATTCGATGACGCAGGGCGGCCCGGGCGACACCCTGACCGTGTTCCAGGTCCAGGCCTACCTGGAGGCCTTCAGCTTCTCGAACATCGGCAAGTCCGCCGCCCTGGTGCTGGTGCTGTGGGCGATCACCTACGCGCTGTCCACGGCCTTCATCAAGCACTGGCTCAAGCTGCGCCAGAAGGCGCGCGGCCAGGCCTGAACCCTCAAGGAAACCGACCATGAATTCCGCCCACCTCCTGCGCGCCGGCCGCGTGCTCGCGCTGACCGCCGTCGGCCTGTTCTTCCTGTTCCCCTTCGTCTGGGTGCTGCTGATGAGCTTCATGACGAACCAGGACATCCTGCGCACGACGCCCACGCTGGCCTTCGATCCGACGCTGGACAACTACGTCTCGCTGATCAGGGGCGAGCTCAAGACCGACGTCGGCACGCTGACCAGCGACTACATCCAGAACCTCGGCAACAGCCTGCTGCTGTCGAGCGCCTCGGTGGTGCTGTCGCTGATCCTGGGCGTGCCCGCCGCCTACGCCTTCGCGCGCTTCAAGTTCAAGCTCGGCGAGGACATCGCCTTCACGCTGCTGTCGTTCCGCTTCGCGCCGCCGATCCTGGTGCTGCTGCCGCTGCAGCTGTATTTCCAGGAGATCGGTCTCTACGACACCTACGCCGGCCTGGTCTGGGTCTACCAGCTGATCACGCTGCCGCTGATCCTGTGGATCGTGCGCGGCTACTTCGAGGACATCAGCCCCGACATCGAGCACGCCTACCGCCTCGACGGCCACAGCTGGATGAAGAGCTTCTTCAAGATCGCGATCCCGCTGGCCCGCCCGGGCATCGCGGCCGCCGGCTTGCTGTCCTTCATCTTCGCCTGGAACAACTTCGTGTTCGCGCTGATCCTGGGCTCGTCGAGCGTGCAGCCGGTGACCGTCGGCGCCATGGCCTTCATCACCGCCTCGGGCATCCAGTACGGCCAGATCGCGGCGGCGCTGATGCTCAGCGTCGTGCCCACGGCCACGATCGCGATGTTCGCGCAGCGCTACCTGGTCGAAGGCCTGAGCATGGGCGCGGTCAAGGGCTGATCCCGCAGCCACATTCGAAAGCAGAAAACATGTCCCATCTGAAGATTTCAGGCCTGTCGAAGGCCTTCGGCAAGAAGCGCGTGCTCGACGGGCTGGACCTCGAGGTCCGCCGCGGCGAGTGCCTGGTGGTGTTCGGCGGCTCGGGCAGCGGCAAGACCACGCTGCTGCGCCAGATCGCCGGCGTGATGGAGCCCGACGCGGGCCAGATCCTGATCGGCGGCCAGGACGTCGGCGAGATCGGCCCCGAGCAGCGCGGCGTCGCGATGGCGTTCCAGAACTTCGCCCTCTATCCCCACATGACGGCGTTCGAGAACATCGCCAGCCCGCTGCGGGCGCGCAGGATGGCCGAGGACGAGGTGGTCAACCGGGTCCAGGAGGTCGCGCGCCTGCTGCGCATCGACCATGTGCTGACCCACCTGCCCAAGCAGCTGTCCAACGGCCAGAAGCAGCGCACCTCGCTGGCGCGCAGCCTGGTGCACAAGCCGCCGATCATCCTGCTCGACGACCCGCTGCGCAACGTCGACGCCAAGATCCGCTTCGAGATGCGGCTGGAGTTCCCCAAGCTGTTCAAGGCCTTCGGCTCCACCGTGCTGTACGTGACGCAGGACTACCGCGAGGCGCTGGCGCTGGGCGACCGCATCGGCGTGCTGGTCGACGGCAGGTTCCAGCAGATCGACAGTCCCGCGGGCATCTACCGCAACCCGCGCACGCGCGAGGTCGCGCGCCTGTTCGGCGATCCGCCGATCAACCTGTTCGAGGTCACGCCGCGTGCCCAGGGCGAGGGCCTGGTGGTGACCATAGGCGAGCAGGAGCTCAGCCTGGACGAGGCGCGCCGCGACCTGGTCGGCCAGAGCTGCGTGCTGGGCGTGCGGCCCGAGGACGTGCTGTTCAGCACCCGCCACACGCCCGGGGCGATGCCGGTCGAGCTCGAGGCCGTCATGCCCTTCAACGTGCGCACGGTCGCACTGCTGAAGGCCGGGCGCGACGGCTCGGGTGCCGAGATCCTGGCGAGCCGGCCGGAGGACGCCGAGCTCGCCGCCACGCGCGAGCGCATCGGCGGCTACGTGTCGCTCGCGGCCGGGCGCGCGCTGTTTTTCGATCGCGCCAGCGGCGCGCGTCTGTGATCGTGGAGGAGTAGCAAGAGATGGCAACCGTGACGCTGGAACAGGTCAGCAAGATCTACAAGGAAAAGGGCAAGGCCGACAACAAGGCCGTCAAGTCGGTCGACATGGTCATCCATGACGGCGAGATCATCTCGCTGCTGGGCTCGTCGGGCTGCGGCAAGACCAGCACGCTGCGCATGATCGCGGGCTTCGAGTCGGTCAGCGAGGGCAAGATACGCATAGGCGAGCGCGTGGTCAACGACCGCAAGCCGGCCGAGCGCAACGTGGCGATGGCGTTCGAGGGCTATGCGCTCTATCCGCCGCTGACCGTCTACGACAACATCGCGTTCAGCCTGCTGCGCAACAAGACGCCGCGCACCGAGGTGCGACAGCGCGTGCAGCGCGTCGCCGAGCTGCTGGAGATCACCGACATCCTGGACGCCTATCCGCCGACGCTGTCCGGCGGGCAGCAGCAGCGCGTCAGCCTGGCGCGCGCCCTGGTGCGCTCGGCCGACCTCTACCTGCTCGACGAGCCGATGTCGCAGCTCGAGCCGCAGCTGCGCGCGGTGCTGCGCGGCCGCATCAAGGAGTACCTGATCGAGCACCGGATGACCTCGGTGTTCGTGACGCACGACCAGACCGAGGCGGTGGCGCTGAGCGACCGCATCGCCGTCATGAGCAACGGCGTGCTGCAGCAGTTCGCCTCGCCGGCCGACCTGCGGGACCGTCCCGCCAACCTGTTCGTCGCCGGCTTCATCGGCGAGCCGGCCATGAACCTGCTGCCGGCGCGGCTGTCGCTGGCGGGCGGCGAGCTGCAGGTGGTGGTCGAGGCCGAGGGTGGCGCGGGCTATGCCCTGCGGGTGAGCTTCGGCGCGCTGGAGCGGGTGCCGGCGGCACCCGCGCTGCACGAGGGCCAGGCGGTGCATCTCGGCGTGCGGCCGCACAAGGTGGCGTTCGGCGGCGCGCCGGCGGGCGGCAATGCGGTGCGCGGCACGCTCGCCTTCAACCAGTGGCAGGGCGACCAGAGCCACATCGGCGTCGAGCTCGGCGGCCACACCCTGCTGGTCGTGACCGACGGCGCGCTCGACAGCGCCGAGGGCGGCGTGGTCGAACTGAGCCTGCCGGTCGATGCGCTGCACCTGTTCGACAGTGCGAGCGAGCGGGCGCTGGTGCACGGTGCCGATCTGCGTTGAGGACATGTCATGAACAAGCAAGACATACTGATAGGCATCGACGCCGGGACCTCGGTCATCAAGGCGGTCGCCTTCGACCTGGACGGACGCCAGCTCGCCGTGGCGAGCACGCCCAATACCGTGAGCCTGGGCGCCGGGGGCGCTGCCGAGCAGGACCTGGATCGCACCTGGTCCGACGTGGCGGCAACGCTGCGCGCCCTCGGCCAGCAGGTGAGCGAGCTCGACCGGCGCACCCTGGCGCTGGCAGCCACCGCGCAGGGCGACGGCACCTGGCTGATCGATGACGAAGGGCAGCCGGTCGGGCCGGCCATGCTGTGGCTGGACGGCCGCGCCGCGCCCCAGGTGCGCACGCTGCGCTCCAGCCCGGCGGGCGCGACGCTGGCCCAGCGCACCGGCACCGCGCTCAATCCCTCGATGCAGAGCAGCCACCTGATGTGGCTGCAGGCCAACCAGCCCGAGCGGCTGGAGCGCGCCGCGACGGTGCTGCACGGCAAGGACTGGATCTATCACTGCTTCACCGGCGAGCGGGCCACCAGCCCCTGCGAGGGCGTGTTCACCTTCGGCGACTGGCGCAGTGCCGCCTATGACGACGAGGTGCTGGGCCTGCTGGGCCTGGGCGCGATCAAGCGGCTGCTGCCGCCCATCGTCGACGGCACGCGCCGCAGCGCGCCGCTGACGGAGGCGGCGGCGCAGGCCTGCGGCCTGCGCGCCGGCACCCCGGTGGCGCTGCCGATCATGGATGTGCCGGCCACGGTGCTCGGCGGCGGCGGCGTCGCCTTCGAGGGCGCGCGCATGCGCCGCGTCGGCTGCTCGATACTCGGCAGCACCGGCATGCACGGCTGGGTCAGCGACGACCCGGCCGCGATCGTGCCCAGCGCCGAGGCCGGCTACACCATGGTCATGCCCATGCCCGGCGCCCGCGCCAGGCTGATGTCGCACATGGCGGCCACGCTCAACATCGACTGGCTGCTGGGCATCCTGAACGACACGCTGCGGCTGGCCGGCGCGCAGGCACCCGCGCGCGGCGAACTGCTGGCGCGCCTCAACGCCATGGTCCTGGAGGCCAGTCCCGCGCAGGCGCTGTTCCACCCCTATATCGCGGACAACGGCGAGCGCGGCCCCTTCGTCGACGGCGACGCCCGCGCTCAGCTGACCGGCTTCAACACCGCGCTGGGCCTGCCGGGGCTGGCGCGCGCGGTGTTCGAGGGCATCTGCCTGGCCGCCCGCGACTGCTACCAGGCCCTGGGCCCGCTGCCGGACGAGATCCGGCTCTCGGGCGGCGCCGCGCGCAGCCCGGCGCTGCGCCAGCTGCTCGCCAGCGTGACGGGGCGGCCGGTGCGGGTCTCGCGGCGCGAGGAGTGCGGGGCCGCCGGCGCCGCGATCTGCGCGGCGGTGGCGGTCGGCGTGCACGCGGACGTGCGCTCCGCGCTGCCGGGCTGGGTGGACGTCCACCTCAACGAGGACACGACGCTGCCCGACCCGCAGCAGACCGGCCTGTACGACGCGCTGTATCCGGTCTACCGCGACATGGCGGCGCAGGCCCGCGGTGGCTGGCAGGCGCTGGCCAGGGTGCGCGCGAGCCACGCGCGGCCGTATTCACAGGGAGTGCATTGATGAGCCAGCTCAAGGTCGCGGTGATAGGCGACCGTTTCATGAAGGCGGACTTCTTCGTCGAGGCGCTGCGTGCCGCGCTGCCGGGCACCGCCCTGGACGTCCGCACGCTGGAGCTGCCCTGGCCCGACGTGCCGATGGCGCACGGCTACGCGGCCGAGGCCGCCGACCCGCAACTCGCGGGCCTGCGCGAATACCTGGGCGAGCCGCAGGCGATGGCCGACTTCATCGGCGACGCCGAGGTGCTGATCGACCACCTCGCGCCGGTCACGGCCGGGATGCTGGACCGGCTGCCGGGCCTGAAGTTCATCGCCGTCTCGCGCGGCGGGCCGGTCAACATCGACATGAAGGCGGCGCGCGAGCGCGGCATCAAGGTCGTCAATGCGCCGGGGCGCAACGCCAGCGCGGTGGCGGAGTTCACGATCGGGATGATCCTGGCCGAGACCCGCCTGATCACCAAGGGCCACGTCGCCCTGTCGCGCGGCCAGTGGCGCGGCGAGCTGTACCGGGCCGACCTGACCGGCGACGAGCTGTGCGACCAGACCGTGGGCCTGATCGGTTACGGCCATGTCGGCAGCAAGGTGACCAAGCTGCTGCGGCCCTTCGGCTGCCGGGTGCTGGTCAACGATCCCTACGTCAGCCTGGACGCGGCCGACCGCGCGGCCGGCGTCGAGCAGGTCGACTTCGGGACGCTGCTGGGCGCGAGCGACATCGTCTCGCTGCACGCCCGCGTGACGCCCGAGACCAGCGGCTTCATCGACGCGGCGGCGTTCGCGCGCATGAAGCGCGGGGCCTACTTCATCAACACCGCGCGCGGCCCGATGGTGAACTACCCCGATCTCCATGACGCGCTGCAGCTCGGCCAGCTGCGCGGCGCCGGGCTGGAGACCTTCGCCGTCGAGCCCTGCGAGCCCGGCGATCCGCTGCTGGCGCACCCCAACGTGACGCTGACGCCGCATATCGCCGGCGCCTCCCTCAAGACCGTCAGGCACGCGGCCGGCATGGTGGCCGAGGAATTGCGCCGCCATCTCGCCGGCGAGCCCGCCTTGAACCCGAGTTGATCCGATGAGCACAGCTTCCCATTCCATTGATTTCAAACCGCCCGCGCCCGGCTCAGCCCCGGCATCCGGCGCTGCGGCGGCCCCGGTCGCGCGCCGCGCCGGCGGCTCCGAGCGCAGCCGGCTCAATCCGGCGCAGCGCGCGCTCGACCTGGCCGCCGCCAGCGCGGGCACGGCCGACGTGATCGTGATCGGCGCCGGCGTGACGGGCGCGGGCGCCGCGCTCGACGCGGCCGCACGCGGCCTGTCCGTGGTGCTGGTGGAGGCGGGCGACCTGGCGGTCGGCACCTCCTCGCGCTCGGGCAAGGCCTTCCACGGCGGGCTGCGCTATCTCGAGCAGCTCAATTTCAAGCTGGTCGCGCACGCCATCGCCGAGCGCGACCTGATGGTCAAGCGCCTGTGTCCGCACATGGCCTGGCCCGAGTCCTTCGTCTATCCGCTGACGCGCCACTGGGAGCGCCCCTACGTGGGCGCCGGTGTCCTGCTCTACGACCTGTTCGGGCTCAAGGAGCGGGCGGTGCCGCTGCAGAAGCACTTCAGCCGCAGCGGCCTCAAGGCGCACATCCCGTCGATCGACGACGGCAGCGTGGTCGGCGGCATCCAGTACTACGACGCGCTGATGGACGACGCCCGCCACACCCTGGCGGTGGCGCGCACGGCCGCGGGGCAGGGCGCGCGCGTGCTGACCAGCGCCCCGGTGGTCGACTTCGTCAGGGACGAGCAGGGCCGCGTGGGCGGCGTGGTGATCCAGGACAAGGTCGACGGCCGGCGCCATGTGCTGCGCGCGCGCTCGGTCATCAACGCGGCCGGCATCTGGGCCGACGAGCTGCAGCAGCTCGCCGGTGCCAGGACCTTCCGGGTGCAACCGGCCAAGGGCGTGCACCTGCTGCTGCGGCCCGAGGCCATTGCCTCGAACGCCGGCATCCTGGCGCGGGCGACCGACTCGGTGATCATCGCGCGGCGCTGGTACGGCTACTGGCTGGTGGGCACGACCGACACGCCCTGGCAGGGCAACAAGTCGCGTCCGGTCGCCGAGCGCGCCGACATCGACTACCTGCTGGAGAACCTCAACCGCTACCTGGAGCGCAAGGTCACGCCCGACGACGTGCTTGGCACTTTCGCCGGACTGCGGCCGCTGCTCAAGCCGGTCGACGGATCCGACACCACGTCGGCGCTGTCGCGCGACCATGCGGTGCTCGACGGGCCGCCCGGTCTGACGACCATAGTCGGCGGCAAGTACACCACCTACCGGCGCATGGCCGAGGATGCGGTCGATGCGGCGCTGCGCCCGCTCGGCGTGCAGGCGCGCTCGCGCACCGCCACGCTGCCGCTGCTGGGAGCCGAGCGTTGGCAGGAGACGGCTGCGCGCGCCGATGCCATCGCGGCGCGCCACCGCCTGCCGCCCGAGACCGTGGCGCACCTGTTCAAGCGCCACGGCGACTGCACCGAGGAGGTGCTGGCGCTGGCGGATCCCGCCGCCGGCGGCCAGGCCGAGCTGGCCCGGCCGCTCGAGGGGGCGCCGCGCTACCTGGCGGCCGAGCTGGTGTACGCGGTGCAGTCCGAGGGCGCGCGCTCGCTGGTCGACGTGATGGTGCGGCGCACCCATCTGTCGATCGAGCTGAGCGATGGCGGCCTGGCGCTGGCGCCCTGCGTCGCGGGGCTGATCGCGCCGCACCTGGGCTGGAGCGCCGCGCAGACCGAGGAGCAGCTGCGAGCGTATCGCGAACTGATCGCCGCCGAGCGCGTCGCGCTCGAGGAGTGCAAGCGCAGCGTTGGGTCAAGGAGCCAGGCATGAGACCGCCGATCGAGGAACGCGTCCAGCGCGAGGCCATCGTCGAACACGCGCTGCGCTTCGCGCCCAGCGGCCTGTCGCAGGGCACCTCGGGCAACCTCAGCGTGCGCTGGAGCGACGACGGGCGCGACGGCATGCTGATCACGCCCAGCGGGGTGGACTACCGCCGCCTGCGGCCGCAGGACCTGGCCTTTGTCGCCTTGCGCGACGGCGCCTGGGAGGGGCCACTCAAGCCGTCCTCGGAATGGCGCTTCCACCGCGACATCTACGCCGCGCGGCCCGAGCTGGCGGCGGTGGTGCACGCCCATCCCACCCATGCCACCGCGCTGGCGGTGCAGCGCCGCGCCATTCCCGCCTTCCACTACATGGTCGCGCAGGCGGGGGGGCGCGACATCCGCTGCGCCCCCTACGCCACCTTCGGCACCGAGGAGCTGTCGCGCAACGCGCTGGCCGCGCTGGCCGGGCGGTGCGCCTGCCTGCTGGCCAACCACGGTCTGATCGCCGCCGGCACGGACCTGGAGTCCGCCTTCGCGCTCGCGCTGGAGGTCGAGCAGCTGGCGCAGCAGTACCTGCTGGCGCTGGGTACAGGTCAGCCGGTGGTGCTGCCCGACGACGAGATGGACCGGGTGCTGGAGGCCTTCAAGTCCTACGGCGCGAAGGCGCAGACCGCCGGGGCCGTGGCATGAGTTCGCTCGTCATCGGAATCGATATCGGGACCTCGGGCGTGCGCGCGGTGGCGCTGGACGAGGCCGGCGCGCTCGTGCACGAGGCGCATGCCGCGCTGCCGGCGCCCGAGCGCGCCGGCCCGCGGGTGACGCAGAGCCCGGCGCTGTGGTGGGCGGCGCTCGAGCACACGCTGGACCGGCTGCTGGCGGCGGTGGACGCCGGCCGCGTCGTGGCGCTCGCGGTGGACGGCACCTCCGGCACCCTGCTGCTGACCGACGGGCAGGGCGAGCCGCTGACCGAAGGCTGGATGTACAACGACGCCAGCTGCACCGTGGAGGCCGCGCGCGTGGCTGCCTGCGCACCGGCCGACAGCAGCGCGCGCGGCGCCGGCTCGGCGCTGGCGCGCCTGCTGCACCTGCAGGCCGGCCAGCCGCGGGCGCGCCACGCCCTGCACCAGGCCGACTGGATCGCCGGGCGGCTGGCGGGACGCTTCGGCGTCGCCGACGAGAACAATGTCCTCAAGCTCGGCTACGACCTGCTGCGACGGCGCTGGCCGGACTGGCTGGACGCCCTGGGGGTGCGGCGCGAGCTGCTGCCCGAGGTCGTCGCGCCCGGCACGCCGATCGGGCAGCTCGCGCCGGCCTGGG
Source organism: Pseudomonadota bacterium (assembly GCA_041190985.1). Classification (GTDB taxonomy): domain Bacteria; phylum Pseudomonadota; class Gammaproteobacteria; order Burkholderiales; family Burkholderiaceae_C; genus Malikia. The sequence continues at coordinate 21,875 of JBEEPT010000232.1, read as the reverse complement.
CGCGCCGCTTCGGTCTCGGCGAGCAGGTCGTCGTGGCCGCCGGCACGACCGACGGCGTGGCCGCCTTTCTTGCCACCGGCGCGGCCGAGATCGGCGACGCGGTGACCTCGCTCGGCAGCACCCTGGTCGTGAAGCTGCTCAGCGACCGGCCGATCTGCGATCCGCGCTTCGGCGTCTACAGCCACCGGCTGGGCGAGCTCTGGCTGGCCGGCGGCGCCTCCAACAGCGGCGGCGCCGCGCTGCTGCGCTTCTTTTCCCGCGAGCAGATGGAGCGGCTCACGCCGCAGCTCGATCCGGACCGGCCGACCGGCCTGGGCTACTACCCGTTGCCGGCGCCGGGCGAGCGCTTCCCCGTCAACGACCCGGAGCTGGCGGGCCGGATGGAGCCGCGCCCGCGCGAGGACGCGCGCTTCTTCCAGGGCCTGCTCGAGGGCATTGCCGCGGTCGAGAAGCAGGCCTTCGATCGCCTGGGCGAGCTTGGCGCGCCGGCGCTGCGGCGGGTCTACAGCGTCGGCGGCGGCGCCGGCAACCGGGCCTGGAGCCGCATTCGAGAGCGGGCCCTGGGCGTGCCGCTGCAGGTGCCGCCGCAGCAGCAGGCTGCGGTCGGCGCGGCCCGCCTCGCGCGCCAGGGCTGGCGGCTGGCGCTCGCAGCGGAGGCGGCATGACGCGCTGGCTGAACCGCATCGATGAGCTCGCCGACGCCTACGGGGGCTTCGTCGTCGACCAGTTCGGCGTCCTGCACGACGGGGTGCGTCCCGCGCCCGGCGCGGCCGATGCGCTGCTGGCGCTGCGCGCGGCGGGCCGGCGCGTCATCGTGCTGAGCAACTCCGGCAAGCGCGCGGCGGCCAATGCCGAGCGGCTGGCGCACTTGGGCGTGACGCCGGCACACTACGACGAGCTGATCACCTCGGGCGAACTGCTCTGGAGCATGCTGCAGCGGCGCGACCGTGCGCCCTTGGCGCAGCTGGGGCGGCGCGCCTGGTCGTCCGACCCTTCGGGCGACCGGGTGACGCTGCAGGGAACGGAGCTGGAACTGGTCGGCACGCCCGAGCAGGCGGATTTCGTGCTGCTGGCGGGGCTGGCCGACGTCGCGGGCGCGGCGGACGCGCTGCAGGCGCCGCTGGAGCGGGCGCTGCGCCGCCAGTTGCCGCTGATCTGCGCCAATCCCGACAAGCAGCGCCTGAGCCGGCGCGGGCTCGAGCCCGGGGTCGGTGCGCTGGCGCAGCGCTACGAAGAGCTCGGCGGGCAGGTGGTCTGGCTCGGCAAGCCGCACGGCCTGATCTACCGGGCCTGCAGCGAGGCCTTCGCCGCCTGGGGCGTGGAGCGCCGGCTGGCCGTGGGCGATTCGCTCGAGCACGACGTGGTCGGGGGCAAGCGCGCCGGCTACGACACCTGCCTGATAGCCGGCGGCATCCACGCGGCCGAGCTCGGGACCAGGACGGACGCCGCGCAGCGCGAGGCGCGGTTGCACGCCCTGGCCGGGCGCCTGGGGGAGGGCGGATGCGCGCTGCCCGACTGGGTCCTGCCCCTGTTCCAGTGAAGAAGGTGAACACCATGACGACATCCGACACTTTGTCCGCTTACGCCGGCGCCGGGCTGCAGGCCCTGGCCCGCGCCTCGGCCCGCCTGGGCGCCGATCCCCTGCAGGTCCAGGCCGCGGGCGGCAACACCTCGCTCAAGGAGGACGGCGTGCTCTGGGTCAAGGCCTCGGGCCTGTGGCTGCGCGACGCGCTGAGCCGCCCGCTCTTCGTCGCGGTCGCGCTCGACCAGGTGCGCTCGCGCATCGCCGCCGACGAGCCCGATCCGGTCGGGCCCGCCCTGCGCCCGGACCTGACGCCGCCCGGCCTGCGGCCCTCGATCGAGACCACGCTGCACGCGCTGATGCCGCACCGCGTGGTCCTGCATGTGCACGCGGTGGAGGCGCTGGCCTGGGCGGTCCAGCCCGGTGCCGAGCGGCGGCTGGGCGCTGCGCTGGCGGGCGAGCGCTGGGCCTGGGTGCCCTACGAACGACCGGGCCTGCCGCTGACGCGCGCGGTCGCCCGCCTGCTGGCCGGGCGCGCGGCCGACGTGCTGGTGCTGGCCAACCACGGCCTGGTGGTGGGGGGCGACTCGGTCGACGCGGCCGTGGCACGGCTCGAGCAGGTGGTCGCGCGCCTGCGCCGCCCCCTGAGGCCGGCCGCCGCGCCCGACCTGGAAGGCCTGGCGCGCGCCGCCGCCGGCACCGGCTGGAGCCTGCCTGGCACCGTTGCCGCGCATGCCGTGGCGACCGACGCCATCAACCTCGCGCGCGCGCGCCGCGGCGTGCTCTATCCCGACCACGTGGTCTTTCTGGGCACGTCGCTGGCCGTGCTGCCGCAGGGGCAGGGGGCGGACGCCCTGCGCGCGAGCCTGCTGGCGCTGCAGGGCGACGCAGCGCCGCCCTGCGTGGCGGTGCCGGGCCGTGGCGTCCTGGTGCGGCAGGGGCTGGATCCCGCGGCCCAGGAGCTGCTCGAATGCTGGGGCGCGGTCCTGCAGCGCCTGCCGGCCGACGTGGAGCCCGCCTACCTGCCGCCGTCCGAGGTCGAGGCGCTGGCCAACTGGGAGGCGGAGAAGTTCCGCCGCAGCCAGCAGCGCCAGCCCGCAGCCGTCGCCTGAGATCCAGGCGGCTCGCTCAGGCCGCTTGCCGGGTCGGCGCCGCCAGGGTGGCGTCGATGGCGGCGGCGGCCGCGAGCGTCTGCAGGCAGGCCTGCGCGACCTCGCGGCCCTTGACCTCGAAATGCGCCGTGAAATAGCGGCGGTGTTCCTCGTGCTCGTGGAAATGGTGCGGCGTCAGCACGGCCGAGAACACCGGCACCCCGGTGTCGAGCTGGGCCCGCATCAGGCCGTCGATCACGGCCGAGGCGACGAAATCGTGGCGGTAGATGCCGCCGTCGACCACCAGGCCGCAGGCGATCACGGCCTGGTAGCGGCCGCTGCGCGCCAGCTTGAGCGCCTGCAGCGGCAGCTCGAACGCGCCCGGCAGCTCGAAGAAGTCGAGCGCCTCGAGCGGCCAGCCCTGGCGCTGGAACTCGTCGGACAGGCCCTGCCTGGCCTGCTGCACGATGTCGCGGTGCCAGGAAGCGGAGACCACGGCCACACGGGCGCCGCGGTAGGGAAAAGCGATGGAGGTGGTGGAAAACTGATTCATGAAAGCCTCGAAAGCAAAACACAAATCAGGGCGCGCGCGAACGCATGGACGGGCGGCAGCGCCGCCTCTCCAGGACTATCGCGATCTCTTTCATCCGGACTGTGACCGTCGGCTCTGGCATCGCACCAGATCTGCTGACCCCGGACTCCCTTGCTGGCAGTCCGGGCGCTCGCGGGCTGCGGCGCCTGTCGCGCCGATACCGCCGGTGGGGAATTCCGCCCCGCCCTGAGAACGCAGCCGGGCAGCAGCCCGGCGCAAGGATTCTAATCCGCTTGTCGGGTGCTCCGGTTCAGGCGCCGACGGCCAGGCGGGACTCGCGCGGCGCCGCGGCGGCGCGCGCGGCCTGCTCGATCAGCTCGGGCGCGATCGCGTGCATGGAGTCGACCCGGGCATGCGCCATGGCCAGCACGTCCTGCCCCAGCGGGAACTCCGGCCCCGGCGCGGCGATGATGCCCATGCCGGCGGCCTGCAGCGAGCGGATACCGTTGCCCGAATCCTCGATGCCGACCGACAGCCGCGGCGCCACGCCGATCTTGCGCAGCACCTCGAGGTAGATGTCGGGCGCCGGCTTGCCGTGGCGCACGTCGTCGCCGTACATGGTGGCCAGGAAGACCTTGTCCAGGCCGGTGGCCTGCATCACGTAGCTGGCCAGCTCGTTCGGCGAGCCCGAGGCCAGCGCGACCTTGTACTCGCGCGCGACGCGCAGCACCGCCTCGACCGCGCCTTCGCGCTCGGGCAGGTGCTGCTCGTACTTGGCCAGCAGCCGCGCCTTGATCTCGGCCGCGATCGCGGCGTCGTCCATGCCGAGCCGCTCGACCAGCTGCAGCCGCTCGACCATGATGCGCGACCACATGCGCGTGTTGCAGCCCATGGTGGACTCCTGGTCCTCGGCCGACCAGACCATGCCGTGGTCCTGGCAGAACTCCTCGCGCACCTGGCGCCACAGGACTTCGGAGTCGATCAGTATCCCGTCCATGTCGAACACGACGGCTTCGATGAGTTTCATCTGTTTTCCTTGCTAGGGGTGGCTCAGGCCACGGTTTGCAGCAGGCGCGCGAACGCCTGCTCGAATTGCTGGAGGCCGTCGCGCTGCAGGCGCTCGCCGGCGTCGTCCAGGTCTATGCCCAGCTCGGCCGCGTGCGCCAGCAACGCGCGCGCCTCGGGCAGGGCGGCATCGAGCGTGCGCTCGGGCGCGCCCTGTTCGGCGTAGGCGGCCAGCGTGGCCTCCGGCACCGTGTTGACCGTGTCGGGCCCGATCAGGGCGTCGACGTAGTGGGTGGCCGGCCAGGCCGGGTCCTTCACGCTCGTGCTGGCCCACAGGCACAGCGGCGGCCTGGCGCCGGCGGCGCGCAGCGCGGCGAAGGCCGCGCCGCCGAAGCGGTCCAGCCACTGCGCGTAGGCGGCGCGCGCGTTGGCTATGCCCATGCTGCCGCGCAGCGCCTCGGCGCCCGCGGGCAGGCTGGCGTCGAGCAGGGTGTCGACCCGGCTGACGAACAGGCTGGCGACGGCGCGCACAGGCTGCAGCGGCCGGCCCATGGCGTGGCGGCGTTCCAGGCCCTCGGCGCAGGCGTCGAACACCTGGCGCACATGGCGCGGCGAGAACATCAGCGTGATGTTGACGTTGATGCCGTCGGCCAGCGCGGCGCTGATCGCCTCCAGGCATTCGGGCGTGGCCGGAATCTTGATCATCGCGTTCGGGCGGCCGATCTCGGCCCACAGCCGTCGGGCTGCCGCCAGCGTGCCGGCGCCGTCGCGCGACAGGCTGGGCGAGACCTCGAAGCTGACGTAGCCGGCGTCGCCGCCGCTGCGCTCGTAGAGCGGGCGCAGCACGTCGCAGGCGGCCTGCACGTCGGGGATGGCGAGGCGCTCGAAGCGGCGCTCCAGGTCCTGCTCCGCGTCGCGCAGGTCGGCCAGCGCGGGCGCATAGGCGGCGTCGCTCGCCAGCGCCTGCGCCAGGATGGCCGGGTTGCTGGTCACGCCGGCGACCTCATGCTGCTCCACCCAGCGCTGCAGCTCGCCGCTGGCGACCAGGCTGCGCGAGAGCTTGTCGAGCCAGATCTGCTGGCCGTGCCGCGCCACCGCCGCGATGCGGCTGTCGCTCAGGCCCAGCACCTGGCGCGTGGCCGCGACCACGGCCTCGGTCGTCAGGCCGAAGTGCTGGTAGAGCTGCGCCGCGGGGCCCGACTCGCCGAAGCTGTCGATGCCGACGACCGCGCCTTCCAGGCCCACGACCTGGCGCCACCAGCCGGTGACGCCGGCCTCGACCGCGACGCGCGGCAGGCCCGCTGGCAGCACCGCGCTGCGCCAGGCCTGGTCCTGGCGCTGGAAGGCGAACCACGAGGGCAGCGACACCACCCGCACCGCCACGCCCTGCGCCGCCAGCTGCGCCTGCGCCGCCATCGCGAGCGCGATCTCGCTGCCGGTGGCGACGATGGCGGCCTGCGGCGCGCCGCCGCCGGCCTCGCTCAGGACATAGCCGCCGCGTGCGATCGCCTCGACCTGCTTCGGCGTGCGCTGCTGGTGCGGCAGGTTCTGGCGGCTGAGCACCAGGCAGGTCGGATGGTCGGTGCTCTGCAGCGCGCTGGTCCAGGCGACTTGCGTTTCGACCGCGTCGGCGGGGCGCCAGACGTCCATGTTGGGCATCAGGCGCAGGGTTGCGGTCTGCTCCACCGGCTGGTGGGTCGGTCCGTCCTCGCCCAGGCCGATGCTGTCGTGCGTGAACACCTGCACCACCGGCAGCTTCATCAGCGCCGCCATGCGCAGCGCGTTGCGCGCGTATTCCGAGAACATCAGGAAGGTGCCGCCGAAGCAGCGCCAGCCGCCGTGCAGGGCCAGGCCGTTCATGATCGCCGCCATGCCGAACTCGCGCACGCCGTAGTGCAGGTAGTTGCCGCCAACGCCGCGCGCCAGGCCCTCGGGCGTGACGCTGCGGCAGGCCGGCCAGTTGGTCAGGTTGGAGCCGGTCAGGTCGGCCGAGCCGCCGAGCAGCTCCGGCAGCAGCGGCGCCAGCGCCGCGATCGCGTTCTGGCTCGCCTTGCGCGAGGCGATGGTCTCGGCCTTTTGCGTCACAGCCGCCAGCGCCTGCGCGGCGCCGGCCGCGAAACTGGCGGGCAGCGTGGCGGACATGCGGCGCGCGAACTCGCGCGCCAGTTCCGGGTGTTCGGCCGCGTAGGCTTCGAAGCGCCGCTGCCAGCCGGCTTCGAGCCCGGCGCCGGCGGCGCGCGCGTCCCAGGCCTGGCTGACCTCGGCCGGGATCTCGAACGGGCCGTGCGGCCAGCCGAGCGCGGCGCGCGTCGCGGCGATCTCGGCGGCGCCCAGCGGCGCGCCGTGGCTGTCGTGCGTGCCGGCCTTGTTGGGCGAGCCGTAGCCTATGGTGGTGCGGCAGCAGATCAGGGTCGGCTGGCGGGTGTTGGCGCGGGCGGCGGCGATCGCCGCGTCGAGCGCGGCCGGGTCGTGGCCGTCGACGCCACGGATCACCTGCCAGCCATAGGCCTCGAAGCGGCCCGGCGTGTCGTCGCCGAACCAGCCCTCGACATGGCCGTCGATCGAGATGCCGTTGTCGTCCCAGAACGCGACCAGCTTGCCCAGGCCCCAGGTGCCGGCGAGCGAGCAGGCCTCGTGGCTGACGCCTTCCATCAGGCAGCCGTCGCCCAGGAAGACCCAGGTGCGGTGGTCGACGATCTCGTGGCCCGGGCGGTTGAACTCGGCGGCCAGCAGCTTCTCGGCCAGCGCCATGCCGACCGCATTGGCGATGCCCTGGCCCAGCGGGCCGGTGGTGGTCTCGACGCCGGGGGCGTAGCCGTATTCCGGGTGGCCCGGCGTCTTGCTGTGCAGCTGGCGGAAGGCCTTCAGGTCATCGATGCCGAGCCCGTAGCCCGTCAGGTGCAGCAGGCCGTAGAGCAGCATCGAGCCGTGTCCGTTGGACAGCACGAAGCGGTCGCGGTCGGCCCATTTCGGATTGGCCGGGTTGTGGCGCAGCTGGTGGCGCCAGAGCGCCTCGGCGATGTCGGCCATGCCCATCGGCATGCCGGGATGGCCCGAGTTGGCCTGCTGGACGGCGTCCATCGCCAGCGCGCGCAGGGCGTTGGCGAGGGTGGTGCGGGAGGGAAGGGTGCTCATGCGGCGACGGTGGCGAGTTGGCGGGTCAGGGAACGGGCGATCGATTGCAGGATCAGGCAGCAGGAGGTGGCGCCGGCGTCGAGCACGCCGACCGAGCGCGGCCCCAGGCGGGCCGAGCGGCCGATGCGGGCCTGCAGCGCGCGGGTCGACTCCTTGCCGCGCTCGGCCGCCTCGCTCATCGCCTGCAGCGCGTCGTCGAAGGCCAGTCCGGCGTCGACCGCGGCGCCGAAGGCGTCGCGCGCCGGCACCAGGGTGTCGATCAGCGTCTTGTCGCCGACCTGAGCCTTGCCCATGCCCTGCACGCTGGCGACGGCGGCGCCCAGCGCATCGCGGAACAGGGCGGCGTCGAGCTGCTCGTGCGGCTCCAGCACCTGTGCCAGACCGAGGAAGAAGTTGCCGTACAGCGGCCCCATCGAGCCGCCGATGTCGTCCATCAGGGCCTCGGACAGCTGCAGCAGCGCGGCCGCCAGCGCGTCGGCACGCTCGCCCAGCGCGTCGAGCCGGGTGCCGCAGCCGGTGAAGCCCTTGGCCATGTTGATGCCGTGGTCGCCGTCGCCGATCAGGCCGTCGATCTCGCTGAGGTACTGGCGGTGCCCGACGATGGTGTCGATCAGGTCGCGCACCAGCGCGCCGGTCTCGGCCAGCGGCAGCGCCGGACCGCTCACGCGGCGCGGCGCGGCGACCGGCCTGGCGGTGGTGACGGCCGCTGCGCCGGCCTCGGCCTCTGCTTCGGCCTGCAGCGAGCCGCTGTAGTCGCGCGCGGCCTGGGGCTGGCCCAGCACCGTCAGTCCGACGCTGCTGCAGGGGTGGTTCAGGCAGGCCTCGAGCTCGGCGTCGAGCTTCATCACCGTCAGCGTCACGCCCATCATCTCGAGCGAGGTGAACAGGTTGCCGACGCGCTTGAACGCGACCGTCAGGCCCTGTTCCTGCAGCCGCCTGGCGATCTCGCCGTACAGGATGTACTGCTCCATCACCGGGGTCGCGCCGAGCCCGGACAGCAGCACCGCGACGCGGTCGCCGGCGGCGAAGGGCTGGTCGGGCAGCACGACCTTGAGCATCATCTCGGCCATCTCGCTGGCCGAGCAGGTGGCGCGCACATCGATGCCGGGCTCGCCGTGGTGGCCGATGCCGACTTCCATGGTGCCGGCCTCGATCGTGAAGTTCGCCTTGCCCACGGCGGGGATCACGCAGGCCGACAGTCCCACGCCGACGCTGCGGGTGTTGCCGATCGCCTTCCGGGCGCAGGCAATGACCTCGTCGAGGCTGCCGCCCATGTCGGCCCTGGCCGCGCCGACCTTCCACATCAGGATCTCGCCGGCCACGCCGCGGCGCTTGGCCTCCTCGCCCTTGGGCGCGGAGGCGACGTCGTCGTTGGCGACGACCGTCTTGACCACGATGCCTTCGCGCTGCGCCATCTGCACCGCCATGCCGACGTTCATGTTGTCGCCCGCGTAGTTGCCGTAGAGGCAGGCCACGCCCGCGCCGCCGTCGGCCGCGCGCACCGCGTCCAGGAAGCTCTTGGCGGTCGGCGAGGAAAAGATCTCGCCGATGGCGACGGCGTCGATCAGGCCGTCGCCGACGTAGCCGACGAAGGCCGGCTCATGCCCCGAGCCGCCGCCGGTCACTATGCCCACCTTGCCGCGCACGGGCGACTGCAGGCGCCTGACCACGCGCGGATTGTCCGCCGTGGCGCAGACGCTGTCGCCGTGGGCGCTCAGCCAGCCCTTGAGCATGTCTTCGACCACGAGGTCGGCCTGGTTGATGACGCGGTTGAGGGTCACGGTTTGTCTCCTTGTGGTTGCGAGCCCGGCGCAGCGAGCCTCGGTCGGTTGCAGGTGCTGAGAAAGTGTAGCACTACATGATCAAAAGTTCATTCCATGATCTGAGGGGTGGCGTGGGTTACGGAAGCTGTTCGAGCCTGATGAACCCCTTGATCGCTGGTTTTTAGCCATTTCCCCGGGTGAGATTCCTGATATTTTCCGATCAAAAGTATGACTCTGGAACAATTGTTCTTTATCGTGTGTTAATCTGATCCTTCAATGGGCATTTGCTCATCATTCCGAAACCCCAGCAAGGAGACGAATCATGAAAATCGCGATCGGCTGCGACGAGGCCGCCTACGAGATGAAGCAGGTCCTGATGGACGAGTTGCGCCGCCACGGCCACGAGCTGGTGGACTTCGGCACGCACGACGGCGCGCCGGTGCTCTACCCCGACGTCGGCGTGGCGCTGGCCGAAGGCATCGCGCGCGGCGTGGCCGAGCGCGGCGTGCTGCTGTGCGGCACCGGCATAGGCATGGCGATATCCGCCAACAAGGTGCCCGGCATCCGGGCCGCGCAGGCGCACGACACCTACTCGGCCGAGCGCGCGAGCAAGAGCAACGATGCGCAGATCATCACGATCGGCGCGCGCGTGGTCGGGCACGAACTGGCCAAGAGCATCGTGCACAGCTTCATCAGCAGCCGCTTCGACGGCGGGCGCTCGCAGCCCAAGATCGACGCGCTGGCGGCGCACGAGGCCAGGCTGCGCCAGCGGCCGGCGGTCTGAGTCCGGATTGCGCCGCGCGGCGGCTGAGGCACAATCCCATGCCTTATGAGCGACCAGACCAGTTCCAGAGCGCAGAAGGCCGCCGCCGCCCCGTCGTCGATGTCACTTGAGGAGCTGACGCGGCTCGCGACGCTCTATTACGTCGACGGCCAGACCCAGGACGAACTCTCGCGCCGCTTCGGCATCAGCCGCGCGACGGTGGGGCGCATGCTCAGGCGCGCACAGGATCTGGGCATCGTCGAGATCCGGGTGCAGCACCATCCGACGCTGACGGTCGACCTCGAGCGCGAGCTGATCCGGCGCTTCGGCATCAAGCGCGCCATCCTGTCGGTCGACCATGCCGACGCCGACAAGCAGCGCGCCATCCTGGCCGGGGCGGTGGCGACCTGGCTGGACCGCAACCTGAGCGACGGCTCGATCGTCGCGGTCGGCATGGGGCGCAACGTCAGCGCGGTCAGCGAACACGCCATGAGCGCGACCCGGCGCAACGCCACCTTCGTCTGCGCCATCGGCGGCAGCTACCGCGGCGGCCAGACCATGAACCCCGACCACATCTGCCGCCGCCTGGCGTCGCGCTTCGGCGGCGAGAGCGAGACGCTCTACGCGCCCGCCATGGTCGACGATCCCGCGGTGCGCAGCGCCTTGCTCGAGAACGACACCGTGCGCCAGACGCTGGAGAAGGCGCGCCGCTCCGACGTGGCGCTGATCGGCATCGGCGACATGAGCGAGGACAGCAACATGGTGCGCATGGGCTGGTTCAGCGCCGAGGAGATCGCGGCCGCCAAGCGCTCGGGCGCCGTCGGCGACATGATGGGCTACGACTTCATCGACCTGCACGGCCGCCCGGCGCTCACGCCGATCCAGGGCCGCGTCGTCGGCCTGAGCGGCAGCGACCTCGGTCGCATTCCCAACGTGATCGCGATCGCGGCCGAATCCAGCAAGGGCACCGCGGTGCTCGGCGCGCTGCGCACCGGCACCATAGACACGCTGGCGACCACCGCCAGCATCGCCATGGCGGCGCTGCACCTGGACGACGCGACGGTGCGCCGCCAGCCCGAGACGGCGTCCTGAGCGCTGCTGCGCTCCGCGCACGCCGGCCGGCGCGGCCGTGGGGGCTGATCCAGGTCAAGCCGAAGTGAATCTGCCGCACGGCCGGCCGGGACATGCGCTATACCTCTCACCGAGAGTCCCTCGTCCGGGACTACGGTGAGTCATCGTGAGCAAGAAATTCCCGCTGCACCCCAGGAACCCGCAACGCATCTGCTGGGGCTGTGACAAGTATTGCGCGGCCGACGACATGGCCTGCGGCAATGGCTCCTCCCGGACCCAGCATCCGGTCGAGCTGTTCGGTGACGACTGGAACGGCTTCGAGGACGAGGCCGGGCCGGCTGCTGCCGCAGCGATCCCGGCGCAGGCCGAGCCTTCGCCCGCGTCGAAGTGAACCCGGGCCGCCGGGCCACCGATGGCTAGACGGAGTCGAGCACCTCGACCAGATCCCGCGGGCCGCCGAACGCCCCCGAACGGGTGTGGCAGACCAGCCCGTCCCAGCGTCCGCCGACCAGGCGCGCGCAGCCCCAGCCGGCACGCTCCAGGGGCACCCAGGACTGCAGCCCGGTGGCGCCCAGCGCCCGGCACAGCGCCAGCAGCGTGTCGCCGCCGACCACCACCAGCGTGCGCGGACGCGGTGCATGGCGCGCGATCGCCTGCGTCTGGCGCTCCAGCAGCCCGGCCGCCTCGGCGGGCTCCAGCCGCTGCGGTGCCGAGAGATCGATCAACCGGGGATAGCCGCCCTGGTCGACTTCCAGCGAGCGCGGATCGTCGCCCCGGTGACAGGCGCTGCCCCATGGCGAGTCACGCAGCAGCTGCCACTGCTCGCGCGACACCGCATGATGGCTGGCGCTGATCAGCATCACCTGGCCCGCTGAAGGCTGTGGCTGCGCCGACGGGGTCGGCACCGGGACGCTGCGGGTGCGCGCCAGCGCATGGGCCAGGCCGGCGCTGCCGCACCACAGCCAGCCTGGACGGCACTGGGTGGCCCAGGCGGCAATTGCATCCATCTCGTCGTCGCTGCGCACATCCGGCACCCAGGCGACGGGCGTGCCGTCCGGTGGCGGCGGGGTCGCGCCGCTGTCCACGCGCCAGCCAAGTGCTTGCAGCGCCTGGCGCAGCGGGCTCGCCACCGGCACGCGTTCGCCCCCGGCCTTGCACCACCACTGCTGCGCATCCTCGGTGACGCGACCCTGGGCCGGGAAGGCGGGCACCAGCGCCAGGCCCGCGAAGCCGCCCTGGCGTGCCAGCCAGTCGATCTCGTCGAAGGTGTTGCCCCGCAGCAGGCTGTCGACCTTCTTGAAGGCGAGCTCCGCCCCCCGCAGCCAGGACAGCGACGGCGCCAGCAAGGCCGGCAGGTCCGCCGGCGGCACGTCGCGCGTGGCGGTCGCCACGATGTCGATGCCTTCGGGGTCGACGCCCGCCGGCTGTCCCAGGTGGACCGGCACGCCGGCGCCGAACGCGGCGGCGCAGTCCAGCGCCCCGGTCAGGTCGTCGGCCAGGATTCTCAGGTGCTTCATGGCGTGACCAGAGTGAGTTTCAGGTTGAGCCCGCGCAGCCGCTCTTCCTCGGCGGCCGGCAGGCTGGTGTCGGTGATCAGCTCGTCGATGTCGCGCAGCGAACCCCACTGCATGAAGGCGCGCGGGCGGAACTTCGAGCCATCGACCAGCAGGCAGCGGCGCCTGGCGGCGTGCATCAGGGCCCGCTTGACCGCGGCCACCTCGGCCGAAGTCTCAGAAATCGCCTCCTGCGTGACGGCATGCGCGCCCATCAGCAGCAGTTCGGCGTGCAGCGCGGCGGCCTGCTCCATCAGGGGCTGGCCGATGACCGTCGGGCTGCCCGGCCGCAGCACGCCGCCGAGCACATGCACCTGGATCAGCGGCGACTGGCCCAGCACCTGGGCGATGGCCAGATCGTTGGTGACCGCCGTCAGCGGAATGGCGCGCCTGACGGCGGCGCGGGCGGCCTCCAGCACCGTGGTGCCGCTGTCGAAGATCACGCTCTGGCGCGGCTCCAGCGCCAGCGCCGCGGCCTGGCCGATCGCCGCCTTTTCCCGCGGCGAGAGTTCGGCGGCCGCCTCGGTCTCGGGCTCGAAGGTGCTGTAGGCCTGGGCCTGCTGGCGCAGCAGCGCGCCGCCGTGGGTGCGGTCGACGACGCCCTCGGCGGCCAGGGCGTCGAGGTCGCGGCGCAGGGTGGAGACGGAGGCGCCCAGCGCCTGCTCCAGCTGGCCGACGGTCACTGCGCCATGACGCTGCAGGAAGTCGATGATGCGCTGGCGGCGCTGCGATGGCATGAGGGGCGGGGCGGAGATGGTGTTCATGGCGGGGTGGGGCAGGTGGCCCGTGAATGCTGATGCCATCATGCCACATTCGCTCATCAGGGTAAACGATAGTGATTGTTTTTGATTGTTTGTGATGTAATTCGATCAACAACTTCCAGTGTGAAGCGAATCAGGCTTCACTTTCATTCACTACAAACCATGGAACGCAGTATGTCGAGTCAGAAAATTGCATCGCGCCGCAGCCTCCTGACGGCCGCCCTCTTGGGTGTCGCGCTCTCGGGCCTGTCGTCGCCCGTGCTGGCGCAAACCCCGTTTCCGAGCAAGACCATGACCTTCGTCGTGCCTTACCCGGCCGGCGGCGCCAACGACATGCTCGGGCGCCTGATCGGGCAGAAGATGGCCGAGTCCCTGGGCGGCACCGCCATCGTGGACAACAAGCCGGAGGCGGGAGCGCTGCTGGGTGCCACGCTGGTGGCGCGCGCGCCGGCCGACGGCCACACCCTGCTGGTCGGTGGCCTGGCCACCCACGCCGCCAGCCCGCACATGCTCAAGGCCGAATACGACCCGCTCAAGGACTTCGAGTCGGTCGGCATGATAGGCAGCGCCCCCATCATCGCGATCACCTACAACGAGTCGCCGCTGAAGTCGCTCAAGGACGTGGTCGAGGCCGCGCGCAAGGACCCCAAGGGCATGATGTACAGCTCCTCGGGCAACGGCTCGCCGCTGCACCTGGCCGGCGAGATGTTCGTGGCGCAGAACAAGATCGAGATGACGCACGTGCCCTACAAGGGCGGCAACGCGCACATCACCGACCTGATCGGCGGCCGCGTGCCGGTGATCTTCGACACCGCCACCAACTGCATGCCGCTGCTCAAGGCCGGCAAGGTGCGGGCCCTGGCCGTGGGCGCGTCCGCCCGCCTGTCCGACCTGCCTGGCGTGCCGACCTTTGCCGAAGCCGGTTTCCCCGAGTTCGACTTCTCGGCCTGGTACGCGGTGTTCGTCCCGGCCAAGACCCCGAAGGAGGTGGTGGCCAAGCTCTCGTCCGCGCTGCAGGCGACGCTGAAGAACCCCGACGTGGTCAAGCGGCTCGGCGGCGTGGGCATCACGGTCGCCAGCGGTGAATCCGCCCAGCTGGCCCGCTTCCTGCCCGGCGAGCACGAGCGCATCGGCCGCCTGATCCGCGCCGCCGGCATCAAGCCCGACTGAATCCCAGCACTGTCCGAAGGAAAAATCCCATGAGCTCCACGATACGACTAGCCTTCACCATGGGCGACCCGGCCGGCATCGGCCCCGAGATCGCCGCCAAGGCCGTGCGCCGGATGGCCGGCCTGGTGCGCAGCGGCCATGCCGAATTCATCATCCTGGGCAGCGCCGCCGCCTTGAAGGAAGCCGAGGCCCGCATGGGGCTGCCGGCGGCCGACGAGGATGGCCGTCCCTTCTACCGCATGGTCGATGTCGGCCCGGTCGAGGCACCGGTCGTGACCGGCCAGGTCGGCGCTGCTGGCGGCGAATGGGCCTACCGCGCGGTGGCCAAGGCGGCCGAGCTGGTGCAGGCCGGCGAGGCCGACGCCATCGTGACCGGTCCGCTGTCGAAGGAGGCCCTGCACCTGGCGGGCCACCATTTCGAGGGCCATACCGAGCTGCTGGCCCATCTGACCGGCCAGCGCGACGCGGTGATGATGCTGGCCCACGGCGACATGCACGTCACCCACGTCACCACCCATTGCGCGATTGCCGACGTGCCGCGCCGCATCACCCCCGAGCGCCTGCGCCGCGTGTTCGACGTCACCGTCGATGCGCTCAAGGCCCTGGGCATCAAGGCGCCGCGTGTGGCCGTGGCCGGCCTCAACCCGCATTGCGGCGAGGGCGGCATCCTGGGCAAGGAAGACGACGAGATCATCGCCCCCATCGTGCGCGAATACGCCGACCAGGGCGTCACCGGCCCCTTCCCCGGCGACACCATCTTCATCAAGCTGCGCGCGCGCCAGTACGACGCGGTGGTGGCGATGTTTCACGACCAGGGCCACATCCCGGTCAAGCTGCTGGGCTTCCAGGTTGACCCCGAGACCGGCAAATGGCAGGCCATCAGCGGCGTGAACATCACGCTCGGCCTGCCCATCCTGCGCACCTCGGTCGACCATGGCACCGCGTTCGACATCGCCGGCCAGGGCGTGGCCAGCGCCGACAGCCTGGTCGAGGCGGCCGAATACGCCTTCAAGCTGATCGAGGGCCGGCGCGCGGTCGCCGCGGCCCAGGAGGCCTCGACATGCTGAATGGACTGCTGCGGCCTCATCCCGAGGATCCGGCCCGCCAGGTCGCCGATCTGCCTTCGCTGCGCGTGCAGGCCCATGCCGCCAACCTGATGGTGCTGGCCGACGGCACGCTGGCCTGCGTCTGGTTCGGCGGCTCCATGGAAGGGCGCTCCGACATCTGCGTCTTCATGTCGCGCCTGGCGCCCGGCAGCTCGCAGTGGAGCGCGCCGGTCCAGCTGTCCGACGATCCGGACCGCTCCGAGCAGAACCCGATCCTGTTCCCGACGCCCGGCGGCGACCTGTGGCTGCTGCACACCGCGCAGTCGGCCGGGCACCAGGACAGCGCGGTGGTGCGCCGCCGCATCTCGCGCGACAACGGCCTGAGCTGGGGCCCGACCGAGGACCTGGCCGACCTGCCGGCCGGCACCTTCGTGCGCCAGCCGGTCCAGGTCCAGCCCGACGGCAGCTGGCTGCTGCCCATCTTCCGCTGCGTGCCGGTGCCGGGCATGGCCTGGGACGGCAGCCTGGACGACAGCGCCGTGCTGCGCTCGACCGACCAGGGCCGGAGCTGGCAGCGCATCGAGGTGCCCGACAGCCTGGGCTGCGTGCACATGAACATCGTGCCCGCCAGCGACGGCGGCCTGCTCGCCTTCTTCCGCAGCCGCTGGGCCGACCACGTCTACCGCAGCCGCAGCGACGACGGCGGCCTGAGCTGGCAGGCGCCGCAGCCCACCAGCCTGCCGAACAACAACTCGTCGATCCAGGCGCTGCGCCTGGCCGACGGCCGGCTGGCGATGATCTTCAACGCCAGCAGCGCGGCCGACGCCACCGGCCGGCGCGAGTCGCTCTACGACGAACTCGACGAGGACGACGGCCAGGCGCCGGCCGCCGCCAGCAGTGCCACGGGTGCCACGGCCGCGCCGGCACCCCAGCGCCGTGCCTTCTGGGGCGCGCCGCGCGCGCCCCTGACGCTGGCCCTGTCCGAGGACGACGGCCAGACCTGGCCCTGGCAGCGCAACCTGGAGGTCGGCGACGGTTTCTGCATGACGAACAACTCGGAGCAGCGCCTCAACCGCGAATACTCCTACCCCTCGATCCGCCAGAGCGCCGACGGCGCCCTGCACCTGGCCTACACCGTGTTCCGCCAGCACATCCGCCATGCCCGGGTGCTGCCGGACTGGATCAAGCAGGCCGACTGAACAGAAGGAATCCATCATGAGCTCCAATCCCTATGCCCTGCTCAATCCGGGCCGCGTCCATGCCGGTGTCGGCAGCATGGCCCAGCTCCCCGAACTGGCCCGGGACTTCTTCCAGGCCCGCAAGGTCCTGATCATCAGCGACAAGGGCGTGGCGGCCGCCGGTCTGGTCGATGCGCCGCGCAAGAGCCTGGAGGCGGCCGGCCTGGCCGTCACCGTGATCGACAGCACGCCGCCCGAGCCCAACGTGGCCGACGTGCGGGCGATCGAGGCGGCCGCGCGCGCCGCCGGCGCCTTCGACCTGGTGGTCGGCATCGGCGGCGGCAGCGCCATGGACGTGGCCAAGATCATGGCCGTGCTGCTGGCCCATGAGCTCGACCTGCTCGACCTGCTGACCAAGAAGTCCGACATCACCGCGCGCGGCCTGCCGACCGTGATGGTGCCGACCACGGCCGGCACCGGCTCGGAGGCGACGCCCAACTCCATCATCCTGGTGCCCGAGGACGAGCTCAAGGTCGGCATCGTCAGCGCGCGCCTGATGCCCGACGCGGTCATCCTCGATCCGCTGCTCACGCTGACCCTGCCGCCCGCCGTCACCGCCTCCACCGGCATGGACGCGCTGACCCACGCCATCGAGTGCTACTGCTCCAGGCGGGGCAATCCCTTCAGCGACCTGTATGCGCTGGAGGCGATCCGCCTGATCGCGCGCAGCATCCGTCGCGCCGTCGCCAACGGCCAGGACGTCGCCGCGCGCGAGGACATGCTGATGGGCGCGTACTGGGGCGGCGTCTGCATCGCCACCTCCAGCACCACCGCCGTGCACGCGCTGGCCTATCCGCTCGGCGGCAAGTACCGCATGCCGCACGGCCTGTCCAACGCCATCCTGCTGCCCTCGATCATGGCCTTCAACCAGGTCGGCTCCGAGGCCCGCTTCGCTGCCATGGCGCGCGCTTTTGGCCTGCCGGTGGAAGGGCTGGATGATGCGGCGGCGGCCAGCGCCTTCGTCGAGGCGCTGCGCCAGCTCAACCAGGACCTGGGCATTCCGTCCGACCTGCGCAGCCTGGGCATCCAGCAGCAGGACCTCGACGGCCTGGTCGACGGCGCCGCCAAGGTGACCCGGCTGCTCGACAACAACCCGCGCCCGATGACGCGCGACGACATGCGCAGCCTCTACGCCGCGCTGATCTGAACAGACGGAGCCAGTAACATGAACCCACACAACTCTCTGCCGCGCAACACCTTCCGCCAGGCCCTGATCGAGAACCGCCGCCAGGTCGGCCTCTGGGTCACCTTCGCGCACCAGCCGATCGCCGAGGTGCTGGCCGACTCCGGCTTCGACTGGCTGCTGTTCGACATGGAGCACAGCCCCACCGACCTGCACCAGATCGGCCGGCAATTGCTGGCGGTGCGCGGGCGCGACGTCGCGCCCGTGGTGCGCGTGCCCATCCTGGACATGTGCTGGATCAAGCGCGCGCTCGACGCCGGCGCGCCCAACATCATGGTGCCCAATGTGCGCAACGCCGCCGAGGCGCGCGAGGTCGTGGCCTACACGCGCTTCGCGCCCGAGGGCCTGCGCGGCGTCGCCGGCAGCACGCGCGCCGGCAACTACACGCGCTACAAGGACTACATGGCGCGCGCCAACGACGAGATCGGCGTGATCGTGCAGATCGAGTCGCGCGAGGCGCTGGAAGACCTGGACGCGATCTGCCGCGTGCCGGGCGTGGATGCCGTCTTCATCGGTCCCTCGGACCTCGCGGCCAGCCTGGGCTACCGCGGCCAGTCCGGCCATCCCGAGGTGCAGGCCGCGATCGCGCAGGCCTTCCGCACCGCCAACGCCGCCGGCAAGGCGGCCGGCGTGCTGGCGGCCGACGGCAAGGCCGAGCACTACTTCGAGGGCGGCGCGACCATGGTTGGCGTCGGCACCGATCTGCACCTGCTGATCGCCGGCGCGGATGCGGTGGCGGCGCGCTTTCGCCAGCCCTGAGTCCGGCGCCGACCTGTATCTGGTCTGAAAGCGACAGGCACATGAACCCACAGGAATCTTCCGAATACCCGGCGCGGCGGCCGCACGCGGTCGTCACCGGGGCTTCCTCCGGCATCGGCCGCGCGATCGTGGAGCGGCTGCTGGATGAGGGCTGGGAGGTCACGGGCCTGTGCCGCTCGCAGCCCGACTTCAGCCATGAAAGACTGCGCATCATCCAGGCGGACGTGGCCGACACGGTCAGGCTGCGGGAGGCCTGCGCGGGCATGGAACGCGTCGACGCGCTCATCCATGCCGCCGGCTTCATGCGCACCGCCGCCCTGGGCGAGCTGTCCAGCGAGGATTCCCTGGCGATGTGGCGGGTCCATGTCCAGGCCGCGGAATGCCTGGCCAACGAACTCGTGCCCCGGATGGGCGACGGCGCCCGCATCGTCCTGATCGGCAGCCGGGTGGCCAACGGCGCGCCGACGCGCAGCCAGTACGCGGCCACCAAGTCGGCCCTGATCGGCATGGTTAGGTCCTGGGCCGCCGAGCTGGCGCCGCGGGGCATCACGGCCAACGTGATCGCGCCCGGCGCCACCGACACCCCCTTCCTGCGCGATCCGGCCCGGGCCCACACCACGCCGCGGCTGCCGCCGATCGGCCGCTTCGTGCGCGCCGAGGAGGTCGCCGCGCTGGCGGCCTTCCTGATCGGGCCGCATGGCGGCGCGATCACCGGCCAGCACCTCGTCGTCTGCGGCGGCGCGTCGCTGTAGGGGCAGGGCGGCGCCGTCCACCACCCTGGCAGCCGCTGGCGTCACCGCGCGACAGCAATCGATAGACAGGAGACAAAGCATGAAAAGACGGTTTCTTCCCTTGGTGGCCCTGGCGGCGCTCGCGGCCGCAAGTCCGGTGCTGGCCGGCGCCGACAGCTATCCGAGCAAGCCGGTGCGGGTGATCATCCCCTTTCCGCCGGGCGGAACGCTCGACGCGGTGGGGCGCTCCCTGGCCCAGAAGCTCAGCGAACAGCTGGGCCAGCCCTTCGTGATCGAGAACCGGGCGGGCGGCAACGGCGTCATCGGCGCGGACCTCGTGGCCAAGGCGCCGGCCGACGGCTACACGCTGCTGTTCAACGCCTCGACCTTCACCACCGCGCCGATGACGATGAAGCAGGTACCCTACGCCGTGGCGAGCGACTTCGCGCCGGTGGCGCTGGTGGCCAAGGCGCCGCTGTCGGTGGCGGTCAACAAGAACCTGCCGGTCACCGACATCAAGTCGCTGATCGCCTACGCCAAGGCCAATCCCGGCAAGATGACCTTCGCCGTGGGCTCGGTCGGTTCGGCCGGCCACCTGGCGACCGAGCTGCTGCGCAGCAGCGGCGGGCTGGACTACACCGTGGTGCCCTACAAGGGAACGACCCCGGCCTTCCAGGACCTGATCGGCGGCCAGATCGACGGCTTCGTCGATCCCATCCTGGGCTCGCTGCAGTACCACAGGAAGGGATTGCTGCGCGTCGTCGCCGTGACCTCGGCCAGCCGCGCGCCCAACCTGCCCGAGGTGCCCACCGTGGGCGAGACCCTGCCGGGCTACGAGTTCTACAGCTGGTACGGCCTGTGGACGCCGGCCAAGGTGCCGCCGGAGATCCGCACCCTGCTCAATGCCCAGGTCAACAAGGCGCTGGCCGGCGAGCTCAAGGACAAGCTGGTGCAGCAGGGCCTGCTCGTCACGCCCGGCAGCATCGAGGACTTCCGCAGGTTCCAGGCCGACGAGATGAACAAGTCGCAGAAGATCATCACCGGCGGCAACATCCGGGTCGAATGAGCCCGGGCCGGCCCGATGCCGGTCACGGGCTCAGGGCCGCTGGTCGGTCGATGGCCGCTGCCAGAGGTTGATGCCGCCCTCGACCGCGTGGCGGTCGATCGCCGCGAGCTCGTCGGCGCTGAAGTCGAGCCGCTGCAGCGCGCCGGCGAGCTCGACGATCTGCCCCGGGCGGCTGGCGCCTATCAGCGCCGAGCTGACCTCGGGGCGGCGCAGCACCCAGGCCACGGCCATCTGCGCCAGGCTCTGGCCGCGCTCGCGCGCGATGGCGTCGAGCGCGCGCACATGGGCGAGGTTGCGCTCGCTCAGGTGCTCGGCCTTGAGCGAGTCGCCGCCCGGGCGGTTGACGCGCGCATCCTGCGGCACGCCGTCCAGGTACTTGCTCGTCAGCAGGCCCTGGGCCAGCGGGCTGAAGGCGATGCAGCCCACGCCCTCGGCGCTCAGCGTCTCGAGCAGCTCCTGCTCGACCCAGCGGTTGAGCAGGCTGTAGGAGGGCTGGTGGATCAGCAGCGGCACGCCCATTGCGCGCAGCAGCGCGGCGGCCTCGCGCGTCCGGCCGGCCGAATAGCTCGAGATGCCGACGTAGAGCGCCTTGCCCTGCTGCACCGCGCTGGCGAGCGCGCCGCAGGTCTCCTCCAGCGGCGTGTCGGGGTCGAAGCGGTGCGAATAGAAGATGTCGACATAGTCCAGCCCCATGCGCTGCAGGCTCTGGTCCAGGCTGGCGAGCACATACTTGCGCGAGCCGCCGCCCTGGCCGTAGGGGCCGGGCCACATGTCCCAGCCGGCCTTGGTCGAGATCACGAGCTCGTCGCGGTAGGGCCGGAAGTCGCGCCGCAGGTGCTCGCCGAAGTTGGTCTCGGCGCTGCCGTAGGGCGGGCCGTAGTTGTTGGCGAGGTCGAAGTGCGTGATGCCGAGGTCGAAGGCGGTGCACAGCATCGCGCGCTGGGTCGCCAGCGGCGTGCTGTCGCCGAAGTTGTGCCACAGCCCGAGCGTGAGCGCGGGCAGCTGCAGGCCGCTGTGGCCGCAGCGGCGGTAGGTCATGGCGTCGTAACGGTTTGGACTGGCCTGGTACATCGTTGTCTCCGTGAGGGTTGTCGTGCTGCCGAGTGTCGCCCAGGCGCCCGCCTGGGCGGGCGCAGGTCCGGGTACGTTCCCGTGTCGTTTGCCGTCCGCGTTCAGGTGCCGGCGACACGCACGCCGCTGGCGCGGTCGAACAGGTGAGCGTCGTCGGCCGACCACTGCAGGCAGACGCGGTCGCCGACGCTGGCGGCCAGCAGCCCGGGGATGCGCGCGGTCAGAGGGCCGATCGCGGTGTCCACCGTCGCGTAGGTTTCGGGGCCGGTGGGCTCGATCATGGTGAGCTCGCCGGGCAGGCCCTGATCGGACAGGCTGAGGTCCTCGGGTCGCAGGCCGTAGACCAGCTCGCCGCCGCCGCGCACGTCCAGCGCCGCCTGCTGGCGCGAGTTCAGCGCGAGGTCGACGCCGTGCG
>JBEEPT010000231.1:0-10301 GCA_041190985.1 Pseudomonadota bacterium | reverse complement strand
GCCCGTCCGAGGGCGCGAGCCAGCCGCGCTGGACCTTCATCTTGTGCGCGGTCTGCCAGGTGCGGGTGATGACTTCGCCGACGCGGCCCATGGCCTGGCTGTCGCTGCTCATGATGCTGATCGCGCCGAGGTCGTGCAGGATGTCCTCGGCCGCGATGGTCTCGCGCCGGATCCGGCTCTCGGCGAAGGCCAGGTCCTCGGGGATGGCCGGGTCCAGGTGGTGGCAGACCATCAGCATGTCGACATGCTCGTCGAGCGTGTTGACGGTGTAGGGCCGGGTCGGGTTGGTCGAGGAGGGCAGCACGTTGGCCTCGCCCACGACCTTCAGGATGTCGGGCGCGTGGCCGCCGCCGGCGCCCTCGCAGTGGAAGGTGTGGATGGTGCGGCCCTTGAAGGCGGCCAGCGTGTCCTCGACGAAGCCGGACTCGTTGAGCGTGTCGGTGTGGATCGCGACCTGGGTGTCGGTCTCCTCGGCCACGTTGAGGCAGTTGTCGATCGCCGCCGGCGTCGTGCCCCAGTCCTCGTGCAGCTTGAGGCCGATCGCGCCGGCCTCGATCTGCTCCCTCAGCCCTTGCGGCTGGCTCGCGTTGCCCTTGCCGAGGAAGCCGATGTTCATCGGGAAGGCGTCGGCCGCCTGCAGCATGCGCTCCAGGTACCAGGGGCCGCTGGTGCAGGTGGTGGCGTTGGTGCCGGTCGCGGGGCCGGTGCCGCCGCCGGTCATGGTGGTGATGCCCGACATCAGCGCCTCCTCGATCTGCTGCGGACAGATGAAGTGGATGTGGCTGTCGTGGCCGCCGGCGGTGACGATCAGGCCCTCGCCGGCCAGCGCCTCGGTGCCGGGGCCGATCACGATGTCGACGCCGGGCTGGATGTCGGGGTTGCCGGCCTTGCCGATCGCGCAGATGCGGCCGTCGCGCACGCCGATGTCGGCCTTGACTATGCCCCAGTGGTCGACGATCAGCGCGTTGGTGATCACCAGGTCGACCGCGCCTTCGGCGCGCGAGCGCTGGCCCTGGCCCATGCCGTCGCGGATGGTCTTGCCGCCGCCGAACTTGACCTCCTCGCCGTAGCCGAGCGGGCGGCCTGCGGCGTCGCGCAGGCCGCCGCCGGCGGCCAGGGTGTAGTCGCGCTCGACCTCGATCACCAGCTCGGTGTCGGCCAGGCGCACGCGGTCGCCCACGGTGGGGCCGAACATGTCGGCGTAGGCGCGGCGGGAAATGCTTGCCATTTTCTTCCTTGTTCTGCTGCGGGGGAGCCGCGTGGGCTCAAGCGCCGGCCGCTTCGCCCAGCGGGCCGTCGGTCAGGCCGCGGAATCCGATCGCGATGCGCGCGCCGGCGTAGTCGACCAGCTCGACCGTGCGCTGCTGGCCGGGCTCGAAGCGCACCGCGGTGCCGGACGCGATGTTGAGCCGCATGCCGCGCGCCGCGGCGCGGTCGAAGTCCAGCGCCGCGTTGGTCTCGGCGAAGTGGTAGTGCGAGCCGACCTGGATCGGGCGGTCGGCGGTGTTCCTGACCACCAGCACCAGCGTGCGGCGGCCGGGGTTGAGGACATGGTCGCCCTCGTCGAGCAGGTATTCGCCGGGGATCATCGGGGCGTGCCTCTCACTTGCGGCCGAACCAGGCCACGGCGGCCACGCCGATGGCCGCCGCGATGATGAAGCCGAGCACGTCGGTCGCGTGCCAGTGGGGGCCGAACAGGCCGTGGCCTTCATGGGCAAGCGCGGAGCCGGCACCGGTCAGGGCGCAGCTGGTGACGAGGGCGGAAGTCAGACGGGACATGATGCGCTCTTTCGGTAATGGGTGACTCAGACGATGGGCTGGTGCACGGTGACCAGCTTGGTGCCGTCGGGAAAGGTGGCCTCGACCTGGATGTCGGCGATCAATTCGGGCACGCCCTCCATCACGTCGGCGCGCGTGAGCAGCTGCCGGCCCTCGCTCATGAGCTCGGCCACGGTCTTGCCGTCGCGCGCGCCCTCCATCACGGCCGCGCTGATCAGCGCGACCGCCTCGGGATAGTTCAGTTTCAGGCCGCGCGCGCGCCGGCGCTCGGCCAGCAGGGCGGCGGTGAAGATCAGCAGCTTGTCTTTTTCACGCGGGGTCAGGTCCATGGCAGTGAATTAGCAAGAGCCGTGCCGGTTCGTGGCGCGCCTCTCAGCGCCGCCGTCGGGGTGGCACGAAAGCTGCACCGCCCTCGGGGTGAATACTGGGCAATTTTCCTCATCCGACGCCGGCGATGTCGCCGAGCAGCGCATCGTCAAGGTCAGGCGCGACTACAACCGCTGGGTCGCCAGCGAGACGCTGGAAGACTATGCGCTGCGCTACACCCCCGAACAGGCGCGCGTCTGGTCCGAGTGGCGGGTCGCCAATACCGCCTTCGGCGCCGCCTCCTTCCTCGTGCTCGAGGCGGTGGGCGCGACGCTGCTGGTGCGCTACGGCTTCCTCAACGCCTTCTGGGCCATCCTGGCCAGCGCTCTGGTGATCTTCCTGGCCGGGCTGCCGATCAGCGTCCACGCGGCACGCCACGGCGTCGACATGGACCTGCTCACGCGCGGCGCCGGCTTCGGCTACATCGGCTCGACCATCACCTCGCTGCTCTACGCCTCGTTCACCTTCATCTTCTTCGCGCTCGAGGCGGCCGTCATGGCCTACGCGCTGGAGCTCGCGTTCGGCATCCCGCCGACCTGGGGCTACCTGGCCTGCGCGCTGGCGGTGATTCCGCTCGTCACGCACGGGATCGCGGCCATCGGCCGCTTCCAGGTCTGGACCCAGCCGCTCTGGCTGCTGCTGCTGCTGTTGCCCTACGCCGCGGTGCTGATGCTCGAACCTGGTGCATTGAACGGTGTCATGCACTATTCCGGTGAAAATGGAAATCATGGCCACTTCGATTGGCACCTGTTTGGTGCCGGCCTCACGGTCGGCGTTTCGCTGATCACGCAGATGGGCGAGCAGGCCGACTACCTGCGCTTCATGCCAGCCGCCGCGGCCGGCCGGCGGCGGCGCTGGTGGCTGGCCGTGCTGGCCGGCGGCCCGGGCTGGGTGCTGCCGGGCGTGCTCAAGATGTTGGGCGGCGCGCTGCTGGCCTGGCTGGCGCTGTCGCACATGGTGCCGGCCGAGCGCGCGGTCGACCCGAACCAGATGTACCTCGCGGCCTGGGAGACCCTGCTGCCCTATGGCTGGGCGGTCTGGGCCACGGCGCTGTTCGTCGTCGTCTCGCAGCTCAAGATCAACGTCACCAATGCCTACGCCGGCTCGCTGGCCTGGAGCAACTTCTTCTCGCGCCTGACCCACAGCCATCCGGGGCGGGTGGTCTGGGTGCTGTTCAATGCGCTGATCGCGCTGCTGCTGATGGAGATGGAGCTGTTTCAGGCCCTGGGCGAGGTGCTGGGCCTGTACGCCAACCTGGCGATCGCCTGGATCATGGCGGTGGTGGCCGACCTCGTGATCTGCAAGCCGCTGGGCTGGTCGCCGCCGGGCATCGAGTTCCGGCGCGCCTACCTCTACGACGTCAACCCGGTCGGGGTGGGTGCGATGGGGCTGGCCTCGGCGCTGTCGATGGCGGCCCACCTCGGCCTGTTCGGTCCGGCGGCGCAGGCCTTCTCGGCCGTGATCGCGATGGTGACGGCGCTCGTCGCGGCGCCGCTGCTCGCCTGGGCCACGCAGGGCCGCTACTACCTGGCGCGCGCACCCGGGTGCGCCGGCGCCTCGGGCTGCGCAGGCAAGGGCTGTGGTGAACCGGGAGGCCAGGGCGAGGCTGGCCGCCTGCGCCGCTGCGTGGTCTGCGAGCGCGAGTACGAGGCGCCCGACACCGCGCACTGCCCCGCCTACCAGGGCACGATCTGCTCGCTGTGCTGTTCGCTCGACGCGCGCTGCGGCGACCGCTGCAAGCCGCAGGCCCGGCTGGCGGCGCAATGGGGCCAGGCGCTGCGCTGGCTGATGCCGCGCCGCCTCTGGCCGCATCTCGACGGCGGGCTGGCGCACTACCTGCTGCTGATGGGCGTGGTCGCGCTGCTGCTGGCGGCGCTGCTCGGGCTGCTCTACCGCCAGGAGTGGCGCGGCCTGCAGGGCATGCTGTTGCCGCCCGAGCTGATCGAGCCCTTGCAGCTGGCGCTGCGCGCCGGCTTCGGCAAGGTCTACGCGACGCTGTTGCTGGTGTTCGCGATCGTGGCCTGGTGGCTGGTGCTGACCTACAGGAGCCGGGCCGTGGCGCAGGAGGAGTCGAACCGCCAG
Source organism: Pseudomonadota bacterium (assembly GCA_041190985.1). Taxonomy (GTDB): domain Bacteria; phylum Pseudomonadota; class Gammaproteobacteria; order Burkholderiales; family Burkholderiaceae_C; genus Malikia. The sequence goes on along the minus strand of JBEEPT010000231.1, from coordinate 6,074 downwards.
ACCGGCCTGCTGCTGCAGGAGATCGAGTCGCACCGTCGCACCGACCTGCAGCTGCAGCAGGCCCGCGAGGTCGCCGAGGCCGCGCGCACGCAGGCCGACCAGGCCAATCAGGCCAAGACGCGCTACATCAGCAACATCAGCCACGAGCTGCGCACCCCGCTCAACAGCATCCTGGGCTATGCGCAGCTGCTGCTGCAGGACGGCGAGCTCGACGGGCAGCGCGCGCACGCGATCCGCGTGATCCTGCGCGGCGGCGAGCACCTGCTGTCGCTGATCGAGGGCACGCTCGACATCGCGCGCATCGAGTCGGGCAAGCTCGCGCTGCAGCAGGGCCCGGTAGACCTGCGCGCGCTGCTGCAGGAAGTGACCCAGATGTTCGAGCTGCAGGCTGCCGCCAAGGGCCTGCGCTTCGGTTTCGACGGCCCTGAGTTCTGGCCGACGGCGGTGCGCGCCGACGAGAAGCGGCTGCGCCAGATCCTGATCAACCTGCTCGGCAATGCGGTCAAGTTCACGGCGCGCGGCGAGGTCCGGCTGGTGCTGCGCTATGCCCGCCAGATGGCGACCTTCGAGATCATCGACACCGGACCGGGAATCACGAGTAGCGAACTCGAACGGATCTTCGAGCCGTTCGCACGCGCCTCCAGCGCAGCCAGCAGCGGCACGCCGGGATCGGGCCTGGGCCTGACGATCGCCAGGATGCTGGCCGAGCTGATGGGCGGCGAGCTCGGCGCCAGCAGCGAGCCGGGGCGAGGCACGACCTTCCGCCTGCGCCTGTTCCTGCCCGAACTGCAGACGGCGCCGGCGCGCAGCGGACGGCCGCGGGCAGCCTCGCTGGCCGACGTGATCGGCTACGAGGGGCCGCGCCGGCGGATACTGGTGGTCGACAACGAGGGGGCGGACCGGCAACTGCTGCTGCGCTGGCTGGAACCGCTGGGCTTTGCGGTCAGCCAGGCCACCCACGGCGAAGATGCTCTGGCCCAGCTGCAGGCGGGCCTGCGGCCCGATGTCGTCTTCATGGACCTGGCCATGCCGGGCATGGACGGCTGGGAGACACTGCGCCGCATCCGCGCTCTCGAGCTGCAACCCGCGCCGCTGCTGGCGGTGGTATCGGCCAACGCCTTCGACCGAGGACTCGACAACGAGGTCGGGTTGCCACCCGAGGACTTCCTGGTCAAGCCGGTGCGGCGCCAGGAGCTGCTGCAGTGGCTGCAGGACCGTCTGCAGCTGCGTTGGCGGAGACAGCAAGCCACCCCGATTGCCGCACCGGCCATTCCTGACGTAGCGACCACGCAGGGTTTGCCGTGCGAGGCGATCGACAGCCTGCTCGACCTGGCGCGACTCGGCTATTACCGCGGCTTCGTCAAGCGCGCCGACGCGCTGCAGAGCAGCTACCCCGAATGCGCGTCCTGGCTGGCCCAGCTGCAGGCGCAGGCGCGCGAATTCCGTTTTGAAGCCATCGTCGCCGCGCTCGAACAGCGCGTCGCGGCTGGAGACAACCCTTGCACTACCCCACCCTGAACCCCGACCTGGACGACGCCGTGGTGCTGATCGTCGACGACATGCCCGACAACATCGCGCCGCTGCACGATGCGCTCGATGATGCCGGCTATACAGTGCTGGTCGCGCTCGACGGCGAGGCGGCACTGGTGCGCGCCGCCCAGGCCCTGCCCGACGTGATCCTGCTCGACGCCGTCATGCCGGGACTGGACGGCTTCGAGGTCGCGCGCCGGCTCAAGGCCGACCCGGAGTTGGCCCATATCCCGATCCTGTTCATGACCGGATTGACCGAGACCGAACATCTGGTCAAGGCGCTGGAGGCTGGCGGCATCGACTACGTGACCAAGCCGGTCAAGCCGCTGGAGGTGATGGCGCGCATGGGGGTGCACCTGAAAAGCGCGCGCCAGGCCCGCCAGGGCGCGATCGAGCAGCAACAGGCGCGCAACGCGCTCGACGCCTTCGGCTACGCGACCATCACGGTGCGCGCGCGCGACGGCCGGCTGATGTGGCAGACGCCACTGGCACGCGAGCTGCTGCGGCGCCACTGCGGCACCGAGGCACCGTTGACGCCCGAGGCGGTGCTGCAATGGCTGCGCCGCCACCTGCCCGACGCGCAGTGCCTGGTCGAACCGCCGCGCCTGCACCTGGACCAGGCTGGCCGCCGTCTCACCTTCCGGCTGCACCGCCGACTGGGCGAGGAGGAAAGCTCGGACGACAGCCCGGAAGGCGAATGGCTGATCGTGATGGAGGAAAGCTCGGACGGCAGCGCGATCGAGGCCTTGAGCAGCGCCTTCGGCCTGACCGCGCGCGAGGCCGAGGTGCTGTACTGGGTCGCGCAGGGCAAGATCAACCGCGACATCGCCGACATCCTGGGCGCCAGCCCGGCGACGATCAAGAAGCACCTCGAGCGCGTCCACGCCAAGCTCGGCGTCGAGACCCGCACCGCTGCCGCCGCGATGGCGGTCAACCGGGTGCGGGTGCTGCAACGCGGCGGCAGCTAGGGATAGTGTTCAAAACACAGCCGCCCGCGCGGTCTGAACATGGGTACGGCGCCTGACAATATGGCCATGAAGCCGCAAGACCTTGGGCTGAACCTGAACAAGCGGCGAACGCGCAAGGCGGTGTTCCTCGACGAGATGAACCTGGTGGTGCCGTGGTCGGAACTGTTGTCGCTGATCGCGCCTCACGCACCGCGTGCCAAGACGGGGCGCCTGCCGCTCGAGCTGGAGACCATGCTGCGCATCCACTTCGTCCAACAATGATTCGGCCTGTCCGACCTGGCCATGGAGGAAACACCTCAAGGCCCGCATCCGAGCCAAGGTGGAGCACCCGTTTCGGGTCATCAAGCGGCAGTTCGGCTACGTCAAGGTCAGGTACCGGGGCCTGGCCAAGAACGCGGCCAACCCGATGGCGCTGTTCGCGCTGAGCAATCTGTGGATGGCACGGCGCAGGCTTTTGCAGGGGCTGCAGGGATGAGTGCGCCCGAAATCGGGCAAAGGGCCAGCGACAAGGGCGACATGCCCCTGTTTGCGACCCAAAAACCGCCGGATTCGTCACCATGTGGAATATCTCGCCTCAGTTCACGCCGCCAGGCGGGTTTTGAATATCATCCCTAAGCCAGACCTCGGCAACCTGTTCAGGTCGGACGATCCTGTACCCGCGCGAACAGCGACAGATCGATGCACGCTGCCATCGCCGCATAGCCGCTGTCGTTCGGATGCAGGTGGTCGCCCGAGTCGAATGCCGGCAGCAGGCGGTTCGGGGCCGCCGGGTCACGGAGCGCCAGATCGAAATCGATCAGGGCGTCGAGTTCGGTGGTTTCCCGCAGCCAGGCGTTGACCTCCGCGCGCAGCCGCTCCTTGGCGCCGTCGTGGAAATACGAGAAAGGCCCGTCCGGCAAGGCGCCCTCGAACGGGGTCAGCGTGCCACCGATCACGCGCAGCCCACGGGAGTGGGCGCGGTCGATCAGCTGGCGGTAGCCGCCGATCAGCTGCCGCGCGCTGGGAACCACCGCTCGCGGGTCGAGCACACCACCGGGCCAGCCGATATCGTTGAGGCCTATCATCAGGATCACGGTGTCGACACCGGGCTGCGCCAGTACGTCGCGGTCGAAGCGCGCCAGCGCGTTGACGCCCATGCCGTCGGCCAGCAGGCGAGCGCCCGATATGCCCTGGTTCAGGACCGCCAGGGGGGGTCCGCCAGCGCTCACCAGCCGTTCGGCCAGACGATCGGGCCACCGCAGGTTGGTGTCGGGAGTCGAGCCATCGCCGTCGGCGATCGAATCTGCCAGTACCGCCACGGCACGCGCCTGGGCCGGTGCCTCCACCCACACCGCGCTCAGGAACAGGCGCGAGCTGATGGTCGTCTCGGCCGTCAGCATCGTCTCCCCGGTGACATCGCCCGCCGCGATGCTGGCGCTCTGGCGCGCATCGAAGTGCATGGTCGCGGTGGGCGTGATCTCCGGCAGGTAGAGGCTGACCGACAGGCTGTCCAGCGGAGCCACCGGCCAGTCCAGCGCATCGCTGACCGCGATCGCGCCGGGTGGTACCACCGTCCCCGCCTGGCCGTCGAACATCAGGGCCTGGGCGGAGCCGGGTACGATGGCCACCGGGCTGGCGGCCAGGGCCACCGACGCCGAACCGATCACCAGGGGCTGGGCGCCATAGGCATTGGACAGCACGATGCGGACCCGGTCGCCGCCGATGCTGATGCGTACGGTCTGGCGCAGGGTCTGGTTCCAGAGCCAGGCAGGAAAGCCGATCGGAACCGGGAAAGTGGCGGGCCAGAGCGGCTGGGGACTCGCGGTCCATGAGGCGGTCCACGCGCGTCGTGGGCCGGGGACGGAAGAAGTCGGCATGCTCGATGCTCCGGAGTGGTCACCGCACCAGCGCGGCACACGGATTCTGAGCCCGACAACTGCCCGGGATGCACGCCGCACCGCGGCAACAGAAACGAAACGGTTACAACTCAGGCCGCCACCGGACTCAGATCGCCACCAGCTGCCGGATGCCCTTGGCCTGCATCTCGGCACCGGGTCCGCTGGCGATCACCTCGCCGCGCTCCATCACCAGGTAGCGGTCGGCCAGTTCCTCGGCGAAGTCGTAGTACTGCTCGACCAGCACGATGGCCATCGGCTCGCCGTCCAGGCCTTCCCTGGCCAATTTTTTTAGCACGCGGCCGATGTCCTTGATGATGTTGGGCTGGATGCCCTCGGTCGGCTCGTCGAGCACCAGCAGCTTCGGGCAGGGTGCGAGCGCGCGCGCGATCGCGAGCTGCTGCTGCTGGCCGCCCGAGAGGTCGCCGCCGCGCCGTCCCAGCATCTGCTGGAGCACCGGGAACAGCTCGAACAGCTGCGGCGGGATCGGCGTGCCGGCCTTCTTGGTGGCCAGGCCCATCAGCAGGTTCTCGTGCACCGAGAGGCGCGCGAAGATCTCGCGCCCCTGTGGCACGAAACCGATGCCGGCGCGCGCGCGCTCGTAGGGCGTGGTTTTCTCGATGGCCTTGCCGTCGAAGACGATGCGGCCCGAGCGCGCCGGCACCAGGCCCATGAGCGACTTGAGCAGCGTGGTCTTGCCGACGCCGTTGCGGCCCAGCACGACGGTGATCTCGCCCGCCTTCGCTTCCAGGCTGACGCCGCGCAGGATGTGCGAGCCGCCGTAGTACTGGTGGAGTTGTTCGATCTGCAGCATCTCGTTTCCTTTTTCAGCGGCCCAGGTAGACCTCGATCACGCGTTCGTCGGCCTGCACCTGGTCCAGCGTGCCCTCGGCCAGCACCGAGCCGTCGCACAGCACGGTGACCTTCTCGCTGATGGTGCGGATGAAGCTCATGTCGTGCTCGACCACCATCAGCGAGTGCTTGCCCTTGAGCGTCAAAAACAGCTCGGCAGTGCGCTCGGTCTCATGGTCGGTCATGCCTGCCACGGGCTCGTCGAGCAGCAACAGCTTGGGGTCTTGCATCAGCAGCATGCCGATCTCCAGCCACTGCTTTTGTCCGTGACTGAGCAGACCCGCCTGCTTGCCGACGCTGTCTGCCAAGTGGATGGTGTGCAGCACATCGGCCAAACGGTCTGACTGCACGGAATCGAGCTTGAAGAACATCGACGCTTTCACGCCTTTGTTGGTCTTGAGCGCGAGTTCAAGGTTCTCAAACACCGTGAGCTGCTCGAACACCGTGGGCTTTTGGAACTTGCGGCCAATGCCCAGCTGGGCGATTTGCGGCTCGTTGTGGCGCAGCAGGTCGATGGTGCTGCCAAAGTAGACCTTGCCCTCGTCGGGCCGGGTCTTGCCTGTGATGATGTCCATCATCGTGGTCTTGCCCGCCCCGTTGGGGCCGATGATGCAGCGCAGCTCACCGGGGGCGATGTCGAGCGACAACTGGTTGATGGCCTTGAAGCCATCAAAACTCACACTCACGTCTTCCAGGTACAAGATGCGGCCGTGGGTCACGTCCACTTCGTTCGCGTCTTGAACCACGCGGCCGTAGCCAGCACTGCGTCCACCGGACTCGGTGGATTCGACCGCCAGCTTGGCGTGCTCAGCGATGCGCTCTGCGCCTTTTTTCAGCAGGTCGGGCGTCA
>JBEEPT010000230.1:0-38485 GCA_041190985.1 Pseudomonadota bacterium | reverse complement strand
TTGGTGCGCATCTGGATGTCGACGTTGATGAAGCCGCGGTCGGTCACGGCCACGCCGGCCTTGTCGGCGGCGATCTTCTTGCCGTTCGGGGTGCGGCCCACGGCCTGCAGCACCAGGTCGTAAGTGCCTTCGCTCTTGGTGCCGTCCAGCCCCTCGAACTGCACCTTGATGCCTTCGGGCGTGGCTTCGGCGCCCACCGTCTTGGTCTTCAACATGATGTTGTCGAAGCGCTTGGCGTTCATCTTCTGCCAGACCTTGACCAGGTCGCGGTCGGCGCCCTGCATCAGGCCGTCCATCATCTCGACCACGTCCAGGCGTGCGCCCAGCGTCGAGTAGACGGTGCCCATCTCGAGGCCGATGATGCCGCCGCCGACGATCAGCATCTTCTTGGGCACTTCCTTCAGTGCCAGCGCACCGGTGGAATCAACCACGCGCGGATCCTGCGGCATGAAGGGCAGGCGCACGGCCTGGCTGCCGGCGGCGATGATGCAGCGCTTGAAGGCGACGACCTTCTTGCTGTCGGTCTTGTCCTGGCCGCTGCCGCTGGTCTCCTCGACCTCGACATGGTTGGCGCCGACGAAGGCACCGTAGCCGCGCACGACCGTGACCTTGCGCATCTTGGCCATCGCGGCCAGACCGCCGGTCAGCTTGGAGATGACCTTCTCCTTGTGGCCGCGCAGCTTGTCGATGTTGACGCTCGGCGCGCCGAAGTCGACGCCGAGGTCGCCCAGGTGCGAGACCTCGTCCATCACGGCCGCGACGTGCAGCAGCGCCTTGGACGGGATGCAGCCGACGTTGAGGCAGACGCCGCCGAGCGTCGCGTAGCGCTCGACGATCACGACCTTGAGGCCGAGGTCGGCGGCGCGGAAGGCGGCCGAGTAGCCGCCGGGGCCGGCGCCCAGCACGAGCACGTCGCATTCGACGTCGGCGCTGCCGCCAAAAGCTGCGGCGACGGGCGCCGGCGCTGCGGCGGCAGGCGCAGCGGCCGGGGCCGCAGCAGCGGCGGGTGCGGCAGCCGGAGCGGCAGCACCTTCGGCTTCGAGCACCAGCACGACCGAGCCTTCGCGGACCTTGTCGCCGATCTTGACCTTGAGCTCCTTGACCACGCCGCCGTGCGACGCGGGAATCTCCATCGAGGCCTTGTCGGACTCGACCGTGATCAGGCTCTGCTCGGGCTTGATGCTGTCGCCGGGCTGGACCAGCAGCTCGATCACCGCGACTTCCGCGAAGTCGCCGATGTCGGGGACCTTGATATCAATCAGTGCCATTTCTTGTTCCTATTCCTTGGCGGGCAGGGCGGCCGGGACCACCCTGCCCTGTCTCGCATCAGAGCAGCACGCGGCGGAAGTCCGCCAGGATCTGGCCCAGGTAGGCGTTGAAGCGCGCGGCGGCGGCGCCGTCGATCACGCGGTGGTCCCAGGTCAGCGACAGCGGCAGCATCAGGCGCGGCTGGAAGGCCTTGCCGTCCCACTTCGGCTCCATCTGGCTCTTGCACACGCCGAGGATCGCGACTTCGGGCGCGTTGATGATGGGCGTGAAGTAGCGGCCACCGATGCCGCCGAGCGACGAGATCGTGAAGGTGGCGCCCGACATGTCGGCCGGACCCAGCTTGCCGTCGCGTGCCTTCTTGGCCAGCTCGCCCATTTCCTGGCTGATCTGCAGCACGCCCTTCTTGTCGGCGTCCTTGATCACCGGCACGACCAGGCCGTTCGGGGTGTCGGCGGCGAAGCCGATGTGGTAGTACTGCTTGTAGACCAGCGCGTCGCCGTCCAGGCTCGAGTTGAACTCGGGGAACTTCTTGAGCGCGGCCACGCAGGCCTTGATCAGGAAGGCCAGCATCGTGACCTTGACGCCCGACTTCTCGTTTTCCTTGTTGGTGGAAACGCGGAAGGCTTCGAGGTCGGTGATGTCGGCGTCGTCATGGTTGGTGACGGCCGGGATCATCACGGCGTTGCGCAGCAGGTTGGCGCCGCTGATCTTCTTGATGCGGCCGAGCTCCTTGCGCTCTACGGGTCCGAACTTGGCGAAGTCGACCTTGGGCCAGGGGATCAGGCCCAGCTCGGAGCCGCCGCCCGCAGCGGCCTTCGGCGCCGCGGCAGCGATCGCCTTGGTCTGGGCGGTGCCGGCCATCACGGCCTTGGTGAAGGACTGGATGTCCTCCTGGGTGATGCGGCCCTTGACGCCGCTGCCCTTGACCTCTTCCAGCGGCACGCCGAGCTCGCGCGCGAACTTGCGCACCGAGGGCGAGGCGTGCGGCAGGCCCAGCGCCGGCGTGGCGGTGGGCATGTGGGCCGGCACGGCCACCGCAGCAGCGGCCGGGGCGGCGGCTGCCACGGGTGCAGCGGCGGCCGGTGCAGCTGCAGGCGCTGCAGCGGCGGCAGGGGCTGCGGCGCCTTCCAGCACCGCGATCAGGTCGCCGATGTTGACCTTGTCGCCGATCTTGACCTTGAGCTCCTTGAGCACGCCGGCGGCCGACGACGGGATTTCCATCGAGGCCTTGTCGGACTCGACCGTGATCAGGCTCTGCTCGACCTTGATGCTGTCGCCAGGCTTGACCAGCAGCTCGATGACGGCGACGTCCTTGAAGTCGCCGATGTCGGGCACGCGCACCTCGACCGGGCCGGCGGCGGCCGGCGCAGCCACGGGAGCCGGGGCGGCTGCGGGCGCCGCTGCCACGGCGGGAGCGGCGGCTGCCGGTGCTGCGGCCGGCGCGCTGGCCGCGGCGGCGCCTTCGGCTTCCAGCAGCAGCACGACCGCGCCTTCGCTGACCTTGTCGCCGATCTTGACCTTGAGCTCCTTGACCACGCCGGCGTGGCTGGACGGGATCTCCATCGAGGCCTTGTCGGATTCGACCGTGATCAGGCTCTGCTCGGCCTTGATGCTGTCGCCCGGCTTGACCAGCAGCTCGATCACCGCCACTTCGTCGAAGTCGCCGATGTCCGGAACCTTGATTTCTACGATTGCCATGTTCTGTCTCGCTTGTTCGTTGCTTGCGGCGGCCGGCCAGTCCGGACACCAGGCGTCATGCGCCGGGTCGGACGGGTCGGCCGCTCGGGGACTGCGCCTCAGGCGTAGAGCGGGTTGACCTTCTCGGTGTCGATGCCGTACTGGCGAATAGCCTCGGCGACCTTGGCCAGCGGCAGCACGCCGTCCTCGGCCAGCGCCTTGAGCGCGGCAACCACGATGTAGTGGCGGTTGACCTCGAAGTGCTCGCGCAGCTTGCTGCGGAAGTCCGAGCGGCCGAAGCCGTCGGTGCCCAGCACCTTGTAGTTGCGGCCCCTGGGCACGAAGGGACGGATCTGCTCGGCGTAGGCCTTCATGTAGTCGGTCGAAGCCACGACCGGGCCGGTACTGGCGCCCAGCTGCTGCGCCACGAAGGGCACGCGCGGGGTCTCCAGCGGATGCAGCAGGTTCCAGCGTTCGGCGTCCTGGCCGTCACGGGTCAGCTCGTTGAACGACGGGCAGCTCCAGACGTCGGCCTGCACGCCCCAGTCGGTCGCCAGCAGGGCCTGGGCGGCAATCGACTCGCGCAGGATGGTGCCCGAGCCCAGCAGCTGCACGCGCTTGTCGCCGTCGGCGCCCGGCTTGCACAGATACATGCCCTTGATGATCTGCTCTTCGGTGCCTGCGGTCAGGCCCGGCATCGCGTAGTTCTCGTTGAGCAGGGTCAGGTAGTAGAACACGTTGTCCTGCTTCTCGACCATGCGCTTGAGGCCATGGTGCATGATCACCGCGACTTCATGCGCGAAGGTCGGGTCGTAGGACACGCAGTTCGGGATCGTGTTGGCCAGGATATGGCTGTGGCCGTCCTCGTGCTGCAGGCCTTCGCCGTTGAGCGTGGTGCGACCCGAGGTGCCGCCCAGCAGGAAGCCGCGCGCCTGCATGTCGCCAGCCGCCCATGCCAGGTCGCCGATGCGCTGGAAGCCGAACATCGAGTAGTAGACGTAGAACGGGATCATGATCCGGTTCGAGGTCGAGTAGCTGGTCGCGGCGGCGATCCAGCTCGACATGCCGCTGGCCTCGTTGATGCCTTCCTGCAGGATCTGGCCGGACACGTCTTCCTTGTAGTACATGACCTGGTCGCGGTCGACCGGGGTGTACTGCTGGCCCTTGGGGTTGTAGATGCCAACCTGGCGGAACAGGCCTTCCATGCCGAAGGTGCGCGCCTCGTCGACCAGGATCGGCACCACGCGCGGGCCCAGGGCCTTGTCACGCAGCAGCTGGGTCAGGAAGCGCACGTAGGCCTGGGTGGTGGAGATCTCGCGGCCCTCGGCGGTCGGCTCGAGCACGGCCTTGAAGGTGTCGAGCGCGGGCACGGTGAAGCTCTCGTCCGACTGCGCGCGGCGGCTCGGCAGGTAGCCACCGAGCTCCTTGCGGCGAGCGTGCAGGTACTGCATCTCGGGGGTGTCGTCGGCCGGCTTGTAGAACGGGATCTTGGACAGCTCGCTGTCGGGCACCGGGATATTGAAGCGGTCGCGGATGTAGCGGATGTCGTCGTCGGTCAGCTTCTTGGTCTGGTGGACCGTGTTCTTGGCCTCGCCGGCCTTGCCCATGCCGTAGCCCTTGACGGTCTTGATCAGCAGCACGGTCGGCTGGCCCTTGTGGTTGACGGCCGCGTGGTAGGCCGCGTAGACCTTCTGCGGGTCGTGGCCGCCGCGGCGCAGCGCCCAGATCTCGTCGTCGCTCATGTGCGAGACCAGCTCGAGCGCCTTCGGATCGCGGCCGAAGAAGTGCTTGCGCACGTAGGCGCCGTCGTTGGCCTTGAAGCTCTGGTAGTCGCCGTCCAGCGTCTCCATCATGATCTTGCGCAGCGCGCCGTCCTTGTCGCGCGCCAGCAGCGGATCCCATTCACTGCCCCACAGCAGCTTGATCACGTTCCAGCCCGCGCCGCGGAATTCTCCCTCGAGCTCCTGCACGATCTTGCCGTTGCCGCGCACCGGACCGTCGAGGCGCTGCAGGTTGCAGTTGATCACGAAGATCAGGTTGTCCAGGCCTTCGCGTGCGGCCAGGCCGATCGCGCCCAGCGATTCCGGCTCGTCCATCTCGCCGTCGCCGCAGAACACCCAGACCTTGCGCTCCGAGGTGTCGGCAATGCCGCGGGCGTGCAGGTACTTCAGGAAGCGCGCCTGGTAGATCGCCATCAGCGGGCCCAGGCCCATCGAGACGGTCGGGAACTGCCAGAAGCCCGGCATCAGCTTGGGGTGCGGATAGCTCGACAGGCCCTTGCCCTCGACTTCCTGGCGGAAGTTCAGCAGCTGCTCCTCGGTCAGGCGGCCTTCGAGGTAGGCGCGCGCGTAGACGCCGGGCGAGACATGGCCCTGGAAGTAGACGCAGTCGCCGCCCTTGTCTTCGGTCTCGGCCTTCCAGAAATGGTTGAAGCCGGCGCCGAACATGCTGGCGAGCGAGGCGAAGGAGCCGATGTGGCCGCCCAGGTCACCACCGTCCTCGGGGTTGTGTTTGTTGGCCTTGACCACCATGGCCATGGCGTTCCAGCGCATGTAGGCGCGCAGGCGCTCCTCGATCTCGATGTTGCCGGGGCAGCGGGCTTCGGCCTCGGGCGGGATCGTGTTGACGTAGGCGGTGTTGGCCGAGAACGGCAGGTCGATGCCACTGGCACGCGCCTCCTCGAGCAGTTGCTCGATCAGGAAATGGGCGCGTTCGGCGCCTTCCTGGCCGATCACGGCGCGCAGCGCGTCCATCCATTCGCGCGTCTCCAGGACGTCGATATCCTTCGTGGCGGCGCCCTGCGGCAGTTGCTGACTGTCAGACATCATGTCTCCTTTCAGTGTGTGACTTGGGGGATCGGGATGCAATCCGATGTGCCGGCATTTTTACACCGTTTGCCCGTCTTTTCAAGATGTGCGTTGTTTTTTTATATTATGAAATAAATGCAGATTCGGCGGACAGGCAGCCAGAGGCAGCGGGGTGTCTTAGACTAGTCGCCGATGTCAATTGCAAGCAACCCCATGAAGCAATCGCTCGCGGCCCTGCAGGTGCGCTGGCGCAACTGGTGGCGCAGCCAGTCCCCCATGCGCCAGGACCGCCTGGCCACCTTCGGGCCGGTGTTTTCGGTCCTGCTTTTCCTTGGCGCCATCCTCGCTGCCATGGTCTACTTCCAGCTCGAGGAGCAGGAGCGCGAGCGCGAGACGGTGGTGCGTGACGTCGATTACGCGCAGCTGCAGCTGCGCCAGCGCCTGCTCGACCGCCAGGAGCAGCTGCAGGCGATCGCGCAGGACCTGGCCAACCACAAGATCGGAGATTTCGAGTTCGCCTTCCAGAGCGAGATCCTGATCAGCCAGTTCCCCGAGCTGGCGGCCATGAGCTGGATCAAGCCCGATCAGCGGGTCGAGGCTTCGCACAGCGCACCCAATGCCCCCGACACACCCGACCACGAGGCCGGCGCGCACCTGTCCAGGCCGGCCCGCCAGGCGGCATTCGAGCAGGCGCGCGCGCAGCTGCAGCCGGTCTTCCGTCATGCCGAGGTGCGGGAGTACAAGCGCCCGCTGCTGCTGCTGGCGCTGCCGATCGCCCAGCGCGACCGCTTCCTGGGCGTCGTGCTGGCCGAGTTCTCCTACGACGAACTGCTGCGCCAGAGCGTACCGCAGCAGACGCTGGCGCGCTACGCCGTTGCCCTGCTCGACGGCAATGACCAGCTGCTGGCCGGCATCCGGCAGGACCCCAAGCGCGGCCTGCTGCGGCGCCTGCCCTGGGCGATCGAGCCGCCGGCGCACCGGGTGGCGCTGCCTCCGGTGGGCACCGACCTGTCGCTGCAGGCGCAGAGCTACCGCACCTCGCAGGACACCATGGGCCGGGTGCTGTTCTGGACCCTGGGCGCCTTGAGCCTGCTGACGGTATGGATGCTGCTGATGAACTGGCGCCATTCGCGCCGGCGCGCGCAGGCGCAGCAGGCGCTGCTGAGCGAGACCAATTTCCGCCGCGCGATGGAGGACTCGATGCTGACCGGCATGCGCGCGCTCGATCTGGAGGGTCGCATCACCTACGTCAACCCGGCGTTCTGCCGCATGACGGGCTGGACCGAGGAGGACCTGCTCAACATCGGGCCGCCCTACCCCTACTGGCCCGACCAGGACCAGGAGCTGCTCTGGACCAGGCTGCACGACGAGCTGCACGGCAGCTATTCGCTGAGCGGCTTCGAGATGCGGGTCAAGCGCAAGGATGGCAGCCTGTTCGACGCGCGGCTGTATGTCTCGCCGCTGATCGCGCCGGACGGCACCCAGACCGGCTGGATGACCTCGATCACCGACATCACCGAGCCCAAGCGCGTGCGCGAGGAGCTCACCGCCTCCTACGAGCGCTTCGCGACCGTGCTCGACAGCCTGGATACCGCGGTTTCGGTCGCTCCGCTGGGCAGCAAGGAACTGCTGTTTGCCAACAAGATGTACCGCACCTGGTTCGGCCAGCGCGGCGAGGGTCACCGCCAGCTGCTTGACCTGGCCTGCATCCCGCCGGCCTCGCGCGACAGCGGCGCCAAGGATGCGGTGAAAGAGCTCGGCGGCCTGCCGGCCGGCCCGCTGCTGGCCGCCGGCGGCGAAAACGCCGAGATCTGGCTGCCCGAGCTCGACAAGTGGCTGGAGGTGCGCACCCGCTACCTGACCTGGGTCGACGGCCGGCTGGCCCAGATGGTGATCGCCTCCGACATCACCGCGCGGCGACAGGCCGAGGAGCAGGCGGCGCTGCAGGCCGAGCGCGCCCAGACCGCCAGTCGCCTGATCACCATGGGCGAAATGGCCTCCAGCGTGGCGCACGAGCTCAACCAGCCGCTGACGGCGATCCACAACTACTGCAGCGGCATGATCTCGCGCCTCAAGCGCCAGCAGATCAGCGAGGAAGACCTGCTCGGCGCGCTCGAGAAGACCATGCGCCAGGCCCAGCGCGCCGGCCAGATCATCCAGCGCATCCGCGCCTTCGTGAAACGCAGCGAACCCAACATCACGCCCTCGGAGGTGACCCAGATGGTCGGCAACGCGATCGAGCTGGCCGAGATCGAACTGCGCCGCCACCAGATCCGGCTCAGCTGCCATGTCGCCGAAGGCCTGCCGACGCTGATGGTCGATCCGATCCTGATCGAGCAGGTGCTGATCAACCTGGTCAAGAACGGCGGTGAATCGATCCAGCAGGCGCAGCGCTCCCCAACGCAGCGCCAGGTCGAGCTGCGCGTCACGCAGCGGCTGGTGGAGCAGCAGCCGGTGGTCGAGTTCTGCGTCGAGGACACCGGCAAGGGCGTGCCGCCCGAGATGCTGGACCGCATCTACGAGGCCTTCTACAGCACCAAGGCCGAGGGCATGGGCATAGGCCTCAAGCTCTGCCGCTCCATCGTCGAGGCCCACCACGGCAGGCTGCAGGCGCGAAACCTCTACAATCCGGACGGCGTGGTCGGCTGCGAGTTCAGCTTCTGGATACCGGTCGCCACCTCCCCCGCGGCAGAGACGAGATGAACAACGATGCCGGCAAACCCCAGCGCCGGCCAAGCGAAGAAAGAGTGAGATGAGTTTGATCCCGAAAAAGGGAACGGTTTACGTGGTGGACGACGACGAGGCCGTCCGTGACTCCCTGCAATGGCTGCTCGAGGGCAAGGACTACCGGGTGCGCTGCTTCGAATCCGCCGAGTCCTTCCTGAGCCGCTTCGACCCGCGCGAAGTGGCCTGCCTGATCGCCGACATCCGCATGGGCGGCATGTCGGGCATGGAACTGCAGGACCGCCTGATCGAGCGCCATTCTCCGCTGCCCATCGTCTTCATCACCGGCCACGGTGACGTGCCGATGGCGGTCGAGTCGATGAAGAAGGGCGCGCTGGACTTCATCCAGAAGCCCTTCAACGAGGACTACCTGCTGCCCCTGGTCGAGCGCATGCTCGACAAGGCGCGCGCGTCCTTTGCGGTGCAGCAGGAAGCCGCCAACCGCGAAGCCCTGATCTCCAAGCTCACCTCGCGCGAGGCCCAGGTGCTCGAACGCATCGTCGCCGGACGGCTCAACAAGCAGATCGCCGACGACCTGGGCATCAGCATCAAGACAGTGGAGGCGCATCGCGCCAACATCATGGAAAAACTCAACGCCGCCACCGTGGCCGACCTGCTCAAGATCGCGCTCGGCCAGGCGGCGGCCAAGACCTGACAACCCGATCCGAATGACCGCACAACTGATAGACGGCAACGCGCTGTCGCGCCAACTCCGCACCGAAGTCTCCGAACGCGTCGCCGCCTTGCGCGCCAAAGGCCACACCCCCGGTCTGGCCGTCATCCTGGTCGGCGACAACCCGGCCAGCCAGGTCTATGTGCGCAACAAGGTCAAGGCCTGCCACGATACCGGCATGCATTCAGTGCTGGAGCAGTACCCCGCCAGCATGACCGAAGCGGAGCTGCTGGCCCGCGTCGAAGCCCTGAACCAGGACCCCAGCATCAACGGCATCCTGGTGCAGCTGCCGCTGCCCGCGCACATCGACGCGCACAAGGTGATCGAGTCGATTTCGCCCGTCAAGGACGTCGACGGCTTCCACGTCGCCAGCGCCGGCGCGCTGATGGTCGGCCAGCCGGGCTTCTGGCCCTGCACCCCCTACGGCTGCATGAAGATGCTCGAAAGCATCAACTACGACCTGCGCGGCAAGCACGCGGTCGTGATCGGGCGCAGCAACATCGTCGGCAAGCCGATGGCGCTGATGCTGCTGCAGAAGGATGCGACAGTCACCATCTGCCACTCGCGCACGCCCGACCTCAAGGCCCAGACCCTGCAGGCTGACGTGATCGTCGCCGCGGTCGGCAAGCGCAACGTGCTGACCGCCGACATGGTCAAGCCCGGCGCGGTCGTGCTCGACGTCGGCATGAACCGCAACGACGAGGGCAAGCTCTGCGGCGACGTCGACTTCGACGGCGTCCGGCAAGTGGCCGGTTGGATCACGCCGGTGCCGGGCGGCGTCGGCCCGATGACCATCACCATGCTGATGGTCAACACGCTGGAGTCGGCCGAGCGCGCGCTCGCCGCCTGATCCGGCGCCACGGAAATCGACAACGGCACCGCGAGGTGCCGTTTTTTCTTGCTGGATCCGCCGCAGCGCCGGGTACTTGCCGGTCCGGCGCGCCGCCGCTCAACCGGGCACGCGATCCCCGCGCCGCGACAGGTAGCCCAACGCCCCGAGGGCGCTCAGCCACTGCAGCAGCACCAGCGCGCTGCCCACGGCATGCCAGGTCCGGACGTCGACGCCGCGCGCACGCGCGGTCAGGATGCGCTCGGCGACGCCGAACTCCTGCAGCAGCCCGGCCAGCGCCGCCAGCAGCAGCCAGGGCAGCAGGCCGCTGCTGATGGATTCATGAGCCGGCTGGCCACGGCGCGCGCGCCCCCAGAGCAGCAGCGCCAGGGCTGCCGCCACGCTGAACCAGGACTGGGCCTGGAACAGCCTGGCCGCAAACGGCCCCGCGACGGCCGGATTGCCGAAATGCGCGAAGGCCAGCGGCACGGCCAGGAAGCTCAGCGCGCTGATGCCGCCCCACCAGAGTGCCGCGAGCAGCAGCGGCCAGCGCTCACGCAGTCCGCTCATCGTGCCGCTTTCAGAGGTAGCGCACCGCGACGATCTCGAAGCGCTTGACGCCGCCCGGCGCCTGCACCTCGGCCACGTCGCCCTCCTCCTTGCCGATCAGCGCGCGCGCGATCGGACTGGAGATGTTGATCAGGCCCTGCTTGAGGTCGGCCTCGTCCTCGCCCACGATCTGGTAGGTGACGGCATCGCCGCTGGACTCCTCCTCGAGCTCGACCGTGGCGCCGAACACCACGCGGCCGCCCGCGTCGACCGAGGACGGGTCGATGACCTGCGCGGCCGACAGCTTGCCTTCGATTTCCGCGATGCGGCCTTCGATGAAGCCCTGGCGCTCCTTGGCCGCATCGTAGTCGGCGTTCTCGCTCAGGTCGCCCTGGGCGCGCGCCTCGGCAATCGCGGTGATGACGGCGGGGCGCTCGACGCTCTTGAGGCGCTGCAGCTCTTCCTTGAGCTTCTCGGCGCCGCGCTTGGTGACGGGAAAGGTGGCCATTTTTTGATTCTCCAAAAGCAAACCGCCGATCGTTGCCGGTCGGCGGTGTCATGGCTGAAATTATGCCTCAATCCCGCGGGATCGAGGCGGTTTCAGGTGGTCAGGCGGCGAGCTGCGCGTGCAGCTCCTGCACCGAATACACCTCGAGCTGGTCGAGGTGCTTCATGCCCTCGACCGCGGCCTCGGCGCCGGCGATCGTCGTGAAGGTGGTCACGCGGTTGAGCAGCGCGGTGGTGCGGATGTAGCGCGAGTCGACGATCGCGTTGCGGCGCTCCTCCACCGTGTTGATGACCATGGCGATCTCGCCGTTCTTGATCATGTCCACAATGTTGGGGCGGCCTTCCGCGACCTTGTTGACCAGGGCGCAGGGCACGCCGGCGGCGCTGATCGCCGCGGCGGAGCCGCGCGTGGCGACCAGCTCGAAGCCCATCTGGACCAGGCCGCGCGCCACTTCCACGGCGCGCGCCTTGTCGTTGTTCTTCACCGACAGGAACACCTTCCTGACCGCGTCGCTCGGGCGCGGCAGCCTGGTGCCGGCGCCGAGCTGGCTCTTGACGAAGGCTTCGCCGAAGGTCTTGCCCACGCCCATGACCTCGCCGGTCGACTTCATCTCGGGGCCGAGGATGGTGTCGACGCCCGGGAACTTGACGAACGGGAACACCGCTTCCTTGACGCTGAAGTAGGGCGGGGTCACCTCCTCGGTGATGCCTTGCGCAGCCAGGGTCTGGCCCGCCATGCAGCGCGCCGCGACCTTGGCCAGCTGCACGCCGGTGGCCTTGGAGACGAAGGGCACGGTGCGCGAGGCGCGCGGGTTGACTTCCAGCACGTAGATCACGTCCTGGCCGTTCTGCTTCTGCACCGCGAACTGCACGTTCATCAGGCCGACGACGTTGAGCGAGGCGGCCATCGCCGTGGTCTGGCGCTTGATCTCGGCGATGGTCTCGGCCTTCAGGCTGTAGGGCGGCAGCGAGCAGGCGGAGTCGCCCGAGTGCACGCCGGCCTGCTCGATGTGCTCCATCACGCCGCCGATCAGGGTCTTGCCCTCGCTGTCGCGCAGGCAGTCGACGTCGCACTCGATCGCGTCGTTCAGGAAGCGGTCGAGCAGCACCGGGCTGTCGTTGCTGACCTTGACCGCCTCGCGCATGTAGCGCTCGAGGTCGCGCTGCTCGTGCACGATCTCCATCGCGCGGCCGCCCAGCACGTAGCTCGGACGCACCACCAGCGGGTAGCCCAGCTCGGCCGCCTTCTCGAGCGCCTCAGGCTCGGTGCGCGCGGTCGCGTTGGGCGGCTGGCGCAGGCCAAGCTCGTGCAGCAGCTTCTGGAAGCGCTCGCGGTCCTCGGCGGCGTCGATCATGTCGGGGCTGGTACCGATGATCGGCACGCCTTCGCGCTCCAGGCCGAGCGCGAGCTTGAGCGGGGTCTGGCCGCCGTACTGCACGATCACGCCGGCCGGCTTTTCCTTGTCGACGATCTCGAGCACGTCTTCCAGCGTCAGCGGCTCGAAGTACAGGCGGTCCGAGGTGTCGTAGTCGGTCGAGACGGTCTCGGGGTTGCAGTTGACCATGATGGTCTCGTAGCCGTCCTCGCGCATCGCGAGCGCGGCGTGGACGCAGCAGTAGTCGAACTCGATGCCCTGGCCGATGCGGTTCGGACCGCCGCCGAGCACCATGATCTTCTTCTTGTCCGTCGGCTGCGCCTCGCACTCTTCCTCGTAGGTCGAGTACATGTAGGCGGTGTTGGTCGCGAACTCGGCGGCGCAGGTGTCGACGCGCTTGTAGACCGGGCGCACGTTCAGGCTGCGGCGCTGGTCGCGCACGACCTTCTCGCTGGTCTTGAGCAGCTTGGCCAGGCGGCGGTCGCTGAAGCCCTTCTTCTTCAGGGTGCGCAGCGTCTCGGCGCTCAGGGAGGCCAGCGCGGCGTCGCCCTGCTCGGCGGCGAGCTTGTCGAGCTGCAGCTCGATCTTGATGATTTCCTCGATCTGGACCAGGAACCACTTGTCGATCTTGGTCAGCTGGTGCACCTCGTCGAGCGACCAGCCGGCGGCGAAGGCGTCACCGACGTACCAGATGCGGTCCGGACCCGGCTCGCCGAGCTCGCGCTCGAGGATCTCGCGGTCCTGGGTCTTCTCGTTCATGCCGTCGACGCCGACTTCCAGGCCGCGCAGCGCCTTCTGGAACGACTCCTGGAAGGTGCGGCCCATCGCCATGACTTCGCCGACCGACTTCATCTGGGTGGTCAGGCGGTTGTCGGCGGTCGGGAACTTCTCGAACGCGAAGCGCGGGATCTTGGTGACGACGTAGTCGATCGAGGGCTCGAACGAGGCCGGGGTCGCGCCGCCGGTGATCTCGTTCTTGAGCTCGTCCAGGGTGTAGCCCACGGCCAGCTTGGCCGCGACCTTGGCGATCGGGAAGCCGGTGGCCTTGGACGCGAGCGCGGACGAACGCGACACGCGCGGGTTCATCTCGATCACGATCATGCGGCCGTCGGCCGGGTTGACCGAGAACTGCACGTTGGAGCCGCCGGTGTCGACGCCGATCTCGCGCAGCACCGCCAGCGAGGCGTTGCGCATGATCTGGTATTCCTTGTCGGTCAGCGTCTGCGCCGGCGCGACGGTGATCGAGTCACCGGTGTGCACGCCCATCGGATCCAGGTTCTCGATCGAGCAGACGATGATGCAGTTGTCGGCCTTGTCGCGCACGACCTCCATCTCGTACTCTTTCCAGCCCACCAGCGACTCTTCGATCAGCAGCTCGTTGGTCGGCGAGGCTTCCAGGCCGCGCTTGCAGATGGTCTCGAACTCTTCCGGGTTGTAGGCGATGCCGCCGCCGGTGCCGCCGAGCGTGAAGCTGGGACGGATCACGGTCGGGAAGCCGACGCGACGCTGCACCTCCCAGGCCTCTTCCATGCTGTGCGCGATGCCGGAACGCGCCGAGCCCAGGCCGATCTTGGTCATCGCGTCCTTGAACTTCAGGCGGTCCTCGGCCTTGTCGATCGCCTCGGGCGTGGCGCCGATCAGCTCGACCTGGTACTTGTCGAGCACGCCGTGGTGCCACAGGTCGAGCGCGCAGTTCAGCGCGGTCTGGCCACCCATGGTCGGCAGGATCGCGTCCGGGCGCTCCTTGGCGATGATCTTCTCGACCGTCTGCCAGGTGATCGGCTCGATGTAGGTGACGTCGGCCGTGGCCGGGTCGGTCATGATCGTCGCCGGGTTGCTGTTGATCAGGATGACCTTGTAGCCTTCCTCGCGCAGCGCCTTGCAGGCCTGCACGCCCGAATAGTCGAACTCGCAGGCCTGGCCGATCACGATGGGACCGGCGCCGATGATGAGGATGCTCTTGATGTCTGTGCGCTTAGGCATTTTTGTGTTGCTCCATCAGTGCCGTGAAGCGGTCGAACAGGTAGGCGATGTCGTGCGGGCCGGGCGAGGCTTCCGGGTGGCCCTGGAAGCAGAACGCCGGGCGGTCGGTGCGCTCCAGGCCCTGCAGCGTGCCGTCGAACAGGCTGACGTGGGTGGCGCGCAGGTTGGCGGGCAGCGAATCGATCTCGACCGAGAAGCCGTGGTTCTGGCTCGTGATGCTGACGCGGCCGCTGTCGAGGTCCTTGACCGGATGGTTGGCGCCGTGGTGGCTGTTGACCATCTTGAAGGTCTTGGCGCCGGAGGCCAGCGCCATGATCTGGTGGCCCAGACAGATGCCGAACACCGGGATGCCGGTCTCGATCAGCTCCTTGGCGGCGGCGATCGCGTAGTCGCAGGGCTGCGGGTCGCCGGGGCCGTTGGACAGGAAGATGCCGTCCGGCTGGTACTTGAGCACCTCGGCCGCCGGCGTCTTGGCCGGCACCACGGTGACCTTGCAGCCGCGTTCGGCCAGCATGCGCAGGATGTTCTTCTTGACGCCAAAGTCGTAGGCGACGACATGGAAGCGAGGCGACATCTGCTCGCCGTAGCCGGGCGTGCCGTCCTCGCGCGCCAGCTTCCATTCGGTCTGGGTCCAGACATAGGGCTGCGCGGTCGTGACGACCTGGGCCAGGTCCTGGCCCTTCATGCTCGGCGCGGCCTGGGCAGCGGCAATCGCCCGGGCCTTGAGCTCGTCGGTGACGGCGACACCGACTTCCAGCGCGACGATGGCGCCGTTCTGGGCGCCCTGCTCGCGCAGGATGCGGGTCAGCTTGCGGGTGTCGATGCCAGCAATCGCCACCGTGCCCTCGCGCTTGAGATAGTCGCTCAGCGTCAGGGTCTGACGGAAATTGGACGACAGCAGGGGCAGGTCTTTGATGATCAGGCCGGCGGCGTGGATGCGATCCGCTTCCACGTCTTCCTCGTTGATGCCGTAGTTACCGATGTGCGGATACGTGAGCGTCACGATCTGCTGGCGGTAGCTGGGGTCGGTGAGGATTTCCTGGTAGCCGGTGATGGCGGTGTTGAACACCACTTCGCCGACGGTCTGGCCGGTGGCGCCAATCGAGGCGCCGATAAAGACCGTGCCGTCTGCGAGCGCGAGGATGGCTTGTGCTGGGACGGTAAACACGGGATTCTCCATTTTGGACGCACCTACGCCCCGATGGTCACAACGACGTCAAATCCAGGGGGGTGGCAAGCGGCTTGCCGGCAGGTGCGCGAGGTTAGGGTAAACCACCAAATTATAGCTTGAGGCCACCCGTTGCGGGCGCCTCGCGCTCAGGACCGCAGCACAGGAGTGCGACGGTTTCGCGACAAGAGCGCAGCAGGATCAGGCCAGCCGCTGGGTGGCGCTGGCGTACAGGCAGATGGCCGCCGCAGCCGCGACGTTGAGCGACTCCTCGCCGCCTGGCTGGGCGATGCGCACGGTCTGCCCGGCGCGCCCGAGCAGCGACTCGCTGACGCCCTGCCCTTCGTGGCCCAGCAGCCAGGCGCAGGGCCAGGGCAGCCGGGCCTGATGCAGGAAGTCGCCTTGGTGCGAGCTGGTCGCGAGCAGCGGCAGCTCCAGCCCCTCGAGGTCGGCCTCGGACAGGCCCTCGCGCAGCTGCAGCGTGAAATGCGCGCCCATGCCGGCGCGCAGCACCTTGGGCGACCACAGCGCCGCCGTGCCCTTGAGCGCCAGCACCTGACGGAAGCCCATCGCGGCCGCGCTGCGCAGGATGGAGCCCACGTTGCCCGGATCCTGCAGCCGGTCCAGCACCACGGTCGACGCATGGGCCTGGAGCACGCCGGCCTGCGGCAGCTCGTAGACGAAGCCCATCGCCGCGGGCGACTCCAGGCCGCTGACCTGCGCCATCAGCGCATCGGCCAGCACCACGCGCCTGACCTCGGGCGGCAATTCCCACTGGGCGACCAGGGGCAGCGCGCCCTGCGCCACCACCAGCGCCTGCGGCAGGCGCCCGCGCGCCAGCAGGGCGCGACAGAGGTGGTCGCCCTCCAGCCAGACCTGGCCGAGCTTGCGGTAGGCCGCCGGATCCTGCGCCAGCGCGCGCAGCTTCTTGACCAGCGAGTTGTCGCGCGAGGTGATGATTTCCGGATTCATGTGATCAGCGCCGCCAGCGCGGCCGCGTGGAAGGGATTGACTTTGCGCTGCAACTGCGCGGCCTGCGCCACCGGCGCGAAGCTGCGCCGGTGCTCCGGGCAGGGGCCGTGCAGGCGCAGCGCCTGCAGGTGCTCGGCGGTGCCGTAGCCCTTGTGGCGCGCGAAACCGTATTGCGGATAGCGCTGGTCCAGCAGGGCCAGGCCGCGGTCGCGCGTGACCTTGGCCAGGATGGAGGCGGCCGAGATCGCCGCCACCTTGGCATCGCCCTTGACGATGGCCTCGGCGCGGACGTCGAGCAGCGGCAGCCGATTGCCATCGACCAGCACCAGGCCGGGGCGCAGGCGCAGGCCGGCGACGGCACGCTGCATCGCGAGCAGCGTCGCCTGCAGGATGTTGAGGCGGTCGATCTCCTCGACGCTGGCCTCGGCGATGCAGCAGCACAGCGCCTTGGCGCGGATCTCGTCGTAGAGCCGGTCGCGCCGCGCGGCGCTGAGCTTCTTCGAGTCGGCCAGGCCCTCGATCGGGTGGATCTCGTCCAGGATCACGGCGGCCGCCACCACCGGGCCGGCCAGGGGCCCGCGGCCGGCCTCGTCGACTCCGGCGACCAGCGCGGGCACCTCCCAGGCGAAGGCGGCCTGCTCAGGCGGCAAGGACTTGCTCGATCGCATCGGTCGCCAATCGGGGGGTGTCGCGCAGCAGCTCATGATGCAGCGCGGCGAAACGCTGCTGCAGCGCGTCGCGGCGCGCCTGCGTGGCGGCGTCGTCCGCCAGCCAGGCCAGCGTCGCGCACGCCAGCGCCTGCGGCGTGGCGGCGTCCTGCAGCAGCTCGGGCACCAGGAACTCGCCCGCCAGGATGTTGGGCAGGCCGACCCAGGGCTGCAGCATCTTGCGCTGGTGCAGCTTCCAGGACAGCCAGTTCATGTGGTAGGCGATCACCATCGGTCGCTTGAACAGCGCCGCCTCCAGCGTCGCCGTGCCGCTCGCGATCAGCGTGACGTCGCAGGCCGCCAGCGCCGCGTGCGAGCCGCCGTGCGTGACCTGGACCGACTGCTGCAGGCCGGCCGCGGCGACCAGGCCACGGATGCGCTCGAGCAACGCGGGCACCGCCGGCAGCACGAAGCGCAAGTCCGGCTGCTGCGTCAGCAGCAGGCGCGCCGCCTGCAGGAAGCGCGGCAGCAGATGCTCGATCTCGGCGCGGCGGCTGCCCGGCAGCAGCGCGACGACCCGGGCGGCCTGCGCCAGCCCGAGCTCGGCCCTGGCCTTGGCCTGGTCCGGCTGCAGCGGGATCAGCGGCGCCAGCGGGTGGCCGACATAGGTCGCGGCGATGCCGTGGCGCGCCAGCAGCTCGGGCTCGAAGGGAAAGATGCACAGCACATGGTCGACGCAGCGGCGGATCTTCTCGACCCGCTCGGGTCGCCAGGCCCAGACCGCCGGCGCGACGAAGTGCACCGTCCGGACGCCGGCGGCACGCAGATCGCCCTCGAGGTCGAGGTTGAAGTCGGGCGCATCGACGCCGACGAACAGCCGGGGCTTGTCCGCCAGCAATCGATCGCGCAGCTGGCGCCGGATGCCGACGATCTCGCGGTAGTGCCGCAGCACCTCGACGTAGCCGCGCACCGCGAGCTTCTCGCTCGGCCACCAGGCCTGGAAGCCGCGCGCCTGCAGCTGGGGCCCGCCGATGCCGGCGGCGCGCCATTGCGGCCAGCGCTGCTGCAGGCCCTGCAGCAGCTGCGCGGCGAGCAGGTCGCCGGAAGCTTCGCCGGCGACCATCGCGAGGTCGCAGGCGCGGGACGACGCGACCATCAGCGCACGATGCCCCGGTGCGCCGACAGGTCTTGCAGGAAGCCCAGCATCAGGTCGACGTCGGGCTGGCTACCGGCGTGGCGCGCGGGAAGCTCGGCGATGCGCGCCTGCGCCTGCTCGAGCGTCAGGTTGTCGCGGTAGAGCGCCTTGTGCATGGCCTTCACCGCGGCGATGCGCTCGGGCGTGAAGCCGCGCCGGCGCAGGCCCTCGAAGTTCATCGAGCGCGCGCCGGCCGGCTGGCCCTGGCACATCACGAAGGGCGGCAGGTCGCCGAACAGCAGCGAGCACATCGCGGTCATCGCGTGCGCGCCGATGCGCACGAACTGGTGCACGACCGTGAAGCCGCCCAGGATCACCCAGTCGCCGACCTGGACATGGCCGGCGAGCTGCGAGTTGTTGGCAAAAATCACGTGGTTGCCGACCTGCACGTCGTGCGCCAGATGGACGTAGGCCATGATCCAGTTGTCGTCGCCGACCCGGGTCACGCCGGCGTCGCCGGGCGAGCCGATGTTGAAGGTGCAGAACTCGCGGATCGTGTTGCGGTCACCGAGCACGAGCTCGCAGGGTTCGCCCGCGTACTTCTTGTCCTGCGGAATCGCGCCCAGCGAATTGAACTGGAAGATCCGGTTGTCGCGGCCGATCGTGGTGTGGCCCTCGATCACGCAGTGCGCGCCGATCGTGGTGCCGGCGCCGACCTTCACATGCGGGCCGACCACGGTGTAGGGTCCGACCGTGACCGAGCTGTCGAGCTCAGCCTTCGGGTCGACGACCGCCGTGGGATGGATGTTGCTCACGCGCGCTCCCCGCCTCAGGCGATCTTGCGCATGGTGCACATCAGCTCGGCCTCGCAGGCCACCTCGTCGCCGACGCGGGTGACGCCCTTGAACTTGAAGATGCCGGCCTTCATGCGCTCGAGCGTGACATCCATCACGAGCTGGTCGCCCGGCTCGACCGGGCGCTTGAAGCGCGCGCCGTCGATGCCGGCGAAGTAGTAGACGGTGTTGTCGTCGGGCGCGGCGCCCAGGGTGTCGAAGGCCAGCAGCGCCGCGGCCTGCGCCATGGCTTCCAGCATCAGCACCCCCGGGAACACCGGACGGTGCGGAAAATGGCCGGTGAACTGCGGCTCGTTGATCGTGACGTTCTTCAGCGCCTTGATGGACTTGCCCTTGTCGAGCTCGAGCACCCGGTCGACGAGCAGGAAGGGATAGCGGTGCGGGAGCTGTTTGAGGATCTGGTGGATATCCATCGTCATGATTTTTGTTCCAATGCTTTGATGCGGTCGCGCAGGCGATGCAGTTGCCTGAGCGTGGCCGCGTTCTTTTCCCAGGAGCGATTGTCGTCGATCGGGAACACGCCGCTGTACTGGCCGGGCTGCAGGATCGAGCGCATCACGACCGAGGCGGCCGAGATGTGCACGCCGTCGGCCAGCGTCAGATGGCCCAGCACAACCGCGCCGCCGCCGACGGTGCAGTTGGCGCCGATCCTGGCGCTGCCGGCGACGCCGGCGCAGCCGGCCATCGCGGTGTTGCGCCCGACCTGCACGTTGTGTCCGATCTGGATCAGGTTGTCGAGCTTGACACCGTCCTCGAGCACGGTGTCCTCGAGCGCTCCACGGTCGATGCAGCAGTTGGCGCCGATCTCGACCCGGTCGCCGATGCGCACCGCGCCGAGCTGCTCGATCTTGATCCATTCGCCCTGGTGCGGCGCGAAGCCAAAGCCGTCGGCGCCGATCACGACGCCGCCGTGCACGATGCCGTCCGCGCCTATGCTGCAGTCGCGGCCCAGGGTGACGCGCGGGCTCAGCCGGGTGCGCGCGCCGACGCGCGCTCCGCGCTCGAGCACGCAGTGCGCGCCGATGCGGGCGCCCTCGCCCACCTGCACGCCGGCCTCGATCACCGCAAAAGGCCCGACCGAGACGCCAGCGCCCAGGCGGGCCGACGGATCGACGCAGGCGCTCGGATGGATGGCCGGCGCCGTCCCGGCCTGTCCAGCCGCTTCGAGCTCATCGCGGCGCGCCTTCCACCACTGCGTCAGGCGCGCGAAATACAGATAGGGGTCGTCGGCCTCGATGCAGGCACCGCGGGCACGGGCCTGCTCGACCAGCGCAGGCGGCACGATCAGCACGCCGGCGCGCGTCGTGGCGATGCGGCTGGCGTAGCGCGCCTGCGCGACGAAGGACAGCGCCTGCGCCTCGGCGGCCTCGAGCGAGGCCAGCCGCTGCACCAGCTGCCCGCCCTCACCATGCAAAACGCCGCCCAAGGCGGCGCAGATCTCGGCCAGAGTGGCGCTCACGGCCGTGACATCACTTGGTGGCGGCATTGAGCCCGTTCAGCACTTTCTCGGTGATGTCGTGCTTGGGGTTCACGTAGACCGCTTCCTGCACGATCAGGTCGTACTTCTCGGCTTCGGCGACCTGCTTGATCACGCGGTTGGCGCGCTCGAGCACGAGCTGCAGCTCCTCGTTCTTGCGCTGCGCCAGGTCTTCCTGGAACTCGCGGCGCTTGCGCTGGAAGTCACGGTCCATCTCGACCAGCTGGCGCTGGCGGGTGGTGCGCTGGCTCTCGGACAGGGTCGGCGCGTCCTTCTCGAATTTCTCCGAGGCGGTCTTGAGCTGGCTGCCGAGCGCGTCGACGTCGCGCTCGCGGCGCGAGAACTCCTGCTCGAGCTTGGCCTGCGCCGCCTTGGCGGTCGAGGCCTCCTTGAAGATGCGGTCGGTGTTGACGAAGCCGATGCGCAGATCGGCCGCCGAGACCAGGGTGGCAGTACCGAGCGCCAGTGCCGCCAGGGCCTGGCGCGAAAGAACGCGCTTGAACGATTTCATCAGAAAGAAGTCCCGATCTGGAATTGAATACTTTGTGTCTTGTCACCCACCTGCTTGCGCACGGGACGGGCATAGGCGATTCTAAGCGGGCCGACAGGCGAAATCCAACT
This sequence comes from Pseudomonadota bacterium, assembly GCA_041190985.1. Taxonomy (GTDB): domain Bacteria; phylum Pseudomonadota; class Gammaproteobacteria; order Burkholderiales; family Burkholderiaceae_C; genus Malikia. Next base: position 17,217 of record JBEEPT010000230.1, on the reverse strand, counting down.
GATGCCCGCGCCAGTCGAGGCGCGCAGCATGCTCAGGTCCACTTTTTCGGTCTCGCCATAGATGTTGCCGATGTCGAAGAAGCCGTACAGGCGCAGCGTGCGGTCATTGCCGGCCCCTGGGAAGGGCGCCACGAGCTCCGAGTTGAGCAGCAGCTTCTTGGCGCCGCCGATGTTGGCCTGCGTCGCCGTCGGCAGGCCGTTGGCATCGAGCAGGTAGGACCGGCCGCCCAGCGTGCCCTGCTGGAAGCCGCGCACCGAGCCCAGGCCGCCGCCGTAGAAGTTCTTGAACAGCGGGAAGGGCTTGCCCGACAGGCCCTCGCCCCAGCCGGCCTCGGCATTGAAGGCCAGCGTGAACTTCTTGTTGAGCGGGATGTACTGCTGGAACTGGTAGTTCGCCTTGGCGTAGCGGGTGTCGCCCAGCGCGCCGAGTTCGCCGTTGAGGCGCTGCAGCCGGCCGCGCGTCGGCACCAGCGCGCTGTCGCGGGTGTCGCGCCCCCAGCCCACGGTCAGCGGCACCGAGACCGGGGCCGAGCCGAAGTCGTCCATATAGGTCTTGTACGCCTGCGGCATGCCGTTGCCGGCCTCGATCCGGGTCTGCTCGGCACCGGCGCCGAAATAGACCGTGTCGGTCTCGGTGAAGGGCACGCCGAAGCGCACCGCGCCGCCGGTGGTGACCAGCTTGTAGTCGCCGGCCTGCACCGTCAGCGGACGCGTCGTGCGGTGGTAGACGTCGATGGTGCGCGACACGCCGTCCGGTGTGAAATACGGATCGGTCGTGCTGACCACGATCTGGCGGTTGAAGCGGCTGGTGTTGACGTTCAGGCCCAGCGAGTTGCCGGAGCCGAACAGGTTCTCCTGCTGGATGCCCGCGATCAGCGAGATCTTCTCGGTCTGCGAGTAGCCCGCGCCCAGCGTCAGGTTGCCGGTCGGCTTCTCGGTCACGTTGACGACCAGGTCGACCTGGTCGGGCGCATCGGGCACCTCGATCGTGTCGATCGCAACGCTGGTGAAATAGCCCAGGCGGTCGATGCGGTCGCGCGACAGCCGGATGCGGTCGCTGTCGTACCAAGCCGACTCGAGCTGGCGGAACTCGCGCCGGATCACCTCGTCGCGGGTGCGGTTGTTGCCCTCGACATTGATGCGACGCACATAGGCGCGACGCGAGGGCTGGGCGGTGAGCACCAGCGTGACGCGGTTGCTGGCGCGGTCGATCTGCGGCACCGCCTCGACGCGCGCGAAAGCATAGCCGAAGGCGCCGAAGTAGTCGGTGAAGGCCTTGGTCGTCTGCGTCACGTCCTCGGCGTTGTAGGGCTCGCCGGCCTTGATCGCGATCAACGACTTGAACTCCTCCTCCTTGCCCAGGAAGTCGCCCTCGAGCCTGATCGCCGAGACCACGTAGCGCCTGCCTTCGCTGACGTTGATCGTGATCGACATCTCGTCCTTCTCGGGCGCGATCGCGACCTGGGTCGAGTCGATGCGGAACTCCAGGTAGCCGCGCGTCAGGTAGTAGGAACGCAGGGTCTCGAGGTCGGCATTGAGCTTGGCACGCGAATAGCGGTCGGCCCGGGTGTACCAGCTCATCCAGCCGCCGGTGTCGAGGTCGAACAGGCCGCGCAGCGTGCTCTCGCTGAAGGCCTGGTTGCCGACGATGCGGATTTCCTTGATCCTGGCGACGTCGCCCTCGAGCACGTGGAAGTTGAGGTTGACGCGGTTGCGCTCGACCGGCGTGACAGTCGTGGTGACCTGCGCGCCGTACAGGCTGCGGCTGAGGTACTGGCGCTTGAGCTCCTGCTCGGCGCGGTCGGCCAGCGCCTTGTCGAAGGGGCGACCCTCGTTCAGGCCGATGTCGCGCAGCGCCTTCTTGAGCACGTCCTTGTCGAACTCCTTGGTGCCGCTGAAGCTGATCTCGGCCACCGTGGGACGCTCCTCCACGATCACGACCAGCTCGTCGCCGTTGACCTGCAGGCGCACGTCGGAGAACAGGCCGAGCGCGAACAGCGCGCGGATCGCCGCCGAACCCTTGTCGTCGCTGTACTGGTCGCCAACGCGAAACGGCAGGGAAGCGAACACCGTGCCGGGTTCGACGCGCTGCAGGCCCTCGAGGCGGATGTCGCGCAGCTTGAACGGTACAACCGCCCAGGCAGGCAGCGAGCTGATCAGCGTCGAGACGAGCGCGCCCATGGCAAGCGCGCGCAGACGGAATGGGGAGTTCATCATCGGAAAAGCGGGGGTCAGCCCAGAAGACGGGCGATATCGTTGTAAACGGCCACCAGCATGAGCGTGAGCAGCAGGGCCATGCCGACGCGCTGCAGCCGTTCCAGCCAGACCGCGCTGATGGGTCGGCCGGTCATACCTTCCCACAGATAATACAACAGGTGCCCACCGTCAAGGACCGGCAGCGGCAGCAGGTTGAGCACGCCCAGGCTCACGCTGATCAGCGCCAGGAAAGACAGGTAGGCCACCGGGCCGAGCGCGGCCGACTTGCCGGCCTGGTCCGCGATGGCCAGCGGCCCGCTCAGGTTGCTGACGGACGCCTGGCCGAGCACCATCTTCACGATCATGCGCAAGGTCAGGCCAGCCACCTCGCCGGTGCGCCTGAAGCCCTCAGCCAGGCTGCCGGGCAGGTCCTCGGCGATCGTGACCATCTCGGGCGTGCCGCCGACGAAGGCGCCGATGCGCCCCACCCGCTGCCCCGCGTGTTCGTCGGGCTGCGGCGTCAGCAACAGGGAAGCCGTCTGGCCCTGGCGCAACACCGTCCAGTGCTGCCCGACGCCGCGGCCGCGCCCGTCCAGCCCCGAGCGGATGATCTGGCGCAGCTGCTGCGCGTCATGGACCGCGACGCCGTCCACCTGCAGCACGAGGTCGCCGGGCCGCAGCCCGGCACGGCGGGCCTCGCCGTCCGCCAGCAGCTCGCCGATCAATGGCGGCGACCAGGGCGTGACGATGCCGATCTGGCGCAGGACCTGCGCGTCCACCTCGCCGGCATCCAGGCTGGACAGCGGCAGCAGGTACTCGCCGGGCTCCGCATCCGCCGAGCGGCCGGCCCACAGCCGCAGGTTCTCGCCGGCCAGGACGGCCTGGGTCAGTGACCAGCGCAACTCCTCGAAGGAGCGCACCGGGCGCGGCTGAGCGTCGCCCTGGGCGGCTTGCTGCACCCATTCGCCGCCATGCAGGCCGGCGCGTTCGGCCAGCGAGCCGACCGCCGGCACCGACAGGATGGCCTTGGCCTGGGGCACCCCGATCCAGGACACCGCGGCGTACAGCAGCACCGCGAGCGCGAGATTGGCCAGCGGCCCGGCCGCGACGATGGCCGCGCGCTTGCGCAGCGGCTGGGTGTTGAAGGCCAGATGGCGCTCGTGCTCGGGAACCGCTCCTTCGCGCTCGTCCAGCATGCGCACGTAGCCACCCAGCGGCAGCAGCGCGAGCACGAATTCGGCGCCGCTGCGTCCCTGCCAGCGCAGCAGCGGCTGCCCGAAGCCGATCGAGAAGCGCAGCACCTTGACCCCGCAGGCCAGCGCCATGCGGTAGTGGCCATACTCGTGCACCGCGATCAGCAGCGCCAGCGCGACGAGGAAGGCCAGTGCGGTCAGCATGTCGGGACTGCCTCAGCGGCTGCGGGCGACACGCTCGCCGGCCAGGGCCCGGGCGCGGGCGTCGATGGCGAGCAGGTCGTCCAGGCTGTGCGGTTCGGCCGGCTGGCAGTACTCCAGCGTCGCGCGGTTGACCGCATGGATCTGGTCGAAGCGCAGCCGCCCGTCGAGGAAGGCCGCCACCGCCACCTCGTTGGCGGCATTGAGCACGGCCGTCGTTCCGGGCGGCGCGTCGAGCGCCTCCCAGGCCAGGTAGAGGCCGGGGAAGCGCGCGCGGTCCGCCGCCTCGAAGCTCAGCGAGGCCAGGCGCGTGAAGTCCAGCGGCTCGGCGCCCGAATCCATGCGGCCCGGCCAGCTCAGGCCATAGGCGATCGGCACCCGCATGTCCGGCGTGCCGAGCTGCGCCACCACCGAGCGGTCGCGGTACTGCACCATGGAATGGATCACGCTCTGCGGATGGATCACCACCTCGATGCGCTCGGGCGCCAGGTCGAACAGGAAGCGCGCCTCGATCACCTCCAGCGCCTTGTTCATCATGGTCGCCGAATCGACCGAGATCTTGCGCCCCATCACCCAGTTCGGATGGGCGCAGGCCTCCTCGGGCGTCACCCGCGCGAGCGTGGCCGGCTCACGGGTGCGGAAGGGGCCGCCGGACGCGGTCAGCACGATCTTCTCGACCCGTTCGTTCCAGGTCGCGGGGTCCTCGGGCAGGGACTGGAAGATCGCCGAATGCTCGCTGTCGATCGGCAGCAGGGTGGCGCCGTCCGCGCGCACGGTCTGCATGAACAGCTCGCCGCCGACGACCAAGGCCTCCTTGTTGGCCAGCAGCAGCTTCTTGCCGCTGCGCGCCGCCGCCAGGCAGGGCTCGAGGCCGGCGGCGCCGACGATCGCCGCCATGACCGCATCGACCTCGGGTGCCGAGCTGATCTCGCACAGGGCGCCGGGCCCCTGGAGCACCTCGGTCGCAATGCCCTCGGCGGCCAGGCGCTCGCGCAGCGCCATAGCATGCGAGGCCGATGCCATCGCCGCGTAGCGCGGACGGAAACGCGCGCACTGGGCCAGCAGCAGATCGACCTGGGTCGCGGCGCTCAGCGCGAAGACCTCGAAGCGATCCGGGTGACGCGCCACCACGTCGAGCGTGTTCTTGCCGATGGAGCCGGTGGAACCGAGCACGGTCAGGCGCTGACGCGCCTGCGATTGGGAATCAGGCATGGCCGAAATGCAGAAAAAATTCTCAGAATGTCGCCAGCATCATGGCCAGCGGCAGCACCGGCAGCAGCGCATCGACGCGGTCGAGCACGCCGCCGTGTCCCGGCAGCAGCTGACTGGAGTCCTTGACGCCGGCGCTGCGCTTGACCAGGGATTCGATCAGGTCGCCAGCCACGCTCATGCCGGTCAGGAACAGCAGCCCGGCCAGCGCCATCAGCGGCCCCTTGGCCCAGAGCCGCCCGTACAGGCTGGGGCCCGGAATGCGGCCGGACTGCTCGGCCCAGATCCAGACCGCGGCCAGCAGCAGCACGCCGGCGCCGCCGGTGTAGACCCCGGCCCAGCTCTTGCCCGGGCTGATGGTGGGCGCGAGCTTGCGGCGACCGAACGCCCGCCCGCCGAAATAGGCTGCGATGTCGGCAGTCCATACCAGGGTCATCATCGACAGCAGCATGGCCACGCCCATCTGGCGTGCCTGCGCCATGGCCCACCAGGCCGCGCCGATCAGGACCAGGCCGGCTCCCAGCCTGAGCGGGCGCGCGATGCCGGGCCAGCCCGGCACGCCGGCGCGCAGCAGCACCACTGCGGTCACGACCCAGAAGACGCCCAGCAGTTGCCACAGCAGCGGCAATTGCAGCTCGAGGCCGGCGAAGCTCCACAGCGCGGCCAGGACCAGCCCAAGGCCGGCACCGCAGAGGACAGCCAGGCCGGAGCCCAGGCCGTTGAGACGACCCCATTCCCAGCCTGCCGCGACGATGAAGAACAGCGTGACGGCGCAGAAAACCTGCGGCCGGGGATAGAAAAGCGCCGGCAGCAGCACCGCCAGCAGCAGCACCGCAGTGATGATTCTTTGCTTGAGCATCGGTTCAGGCCCCGACCGCAACGGGCACGATCTGCTCCGAGATCAGGCCGAAGCGCCGCTCGCGCGCGCCGTAGGCCGCAAGCGCGCGGTCCAGCTCGGCCTCGTCGAAATCGGGCCAGAACTTGTCGGAAAAATACAGTTCGGAATAGGCGATCTGCCACAGCAGGAAGTTGCTGATGCGCAACTCGCCGCCGGTGCGGATCAGCAGGTCGGGATCGGGCACATGCGCGAGCGCGAGCTCGGCGCCCAGCGCCGCCTCGGTGATCGCCTCGCCGCGTTGCGCCAGGCGCTGCGCGGCCTGCACGATGTCCCAGCGCCCGCCGTAGTTGAAGCAGATGTTGAACACCAGGCGGGTGTTGTGCGCGGTGCTGCGCTCGGCGTCCTCCAGGCTGGCCAGCACGGTCGGCGACAGTGCGCCGCGGTCGCCCGGGAAATGGACGCGCACGCCCTGCTCCCTGAGCGCCGGCACCTCGCGCATCAGCCCCTTGACCACCAGTTCCATCAGGCCCGAGACCTCGTCGGCCGGGCGCTTCCAGTTCTCGGACGAAAAGGCGAACACCGTCAGCGCCGCGACGCCGCGCTGCAGGCACGCCCCCACCACGCGGCGCAGCGCGTCGACGCCCTTCCCGTGTCCCGCCAGCCGCGGCAGGAAACGCTTCTTGGCCCAGCGTCCGTTGCCGTCCATGACGATGGCGATATGCCGGGGCACGGCGGCAGGAGTGGTGCTCTTGGATCGCATGCGGTCGGGGCTTCCTTGCTTACTTGCTTGCCTGGGCTCAGATGGCCATCAGGTCCTGTTCCTTGGCGGCGACCAGCTTGTCGACCTCGGCGATCATGCGGTCGGTCAGCTTCTGGATCTCGTCGGTGCTGCGGCGCTCGTCATCCTCGGAGGCCAGCTTGTCCTTGACCAGCTTGGCGACCGCCGCGTTGGCATCGCGGCGCAGGTTGCGGATCGCGACCTTGGCGTGCTCGCCCTCGCCGCGCACCACCTTGGTCAGCTCCTTGCGGCGCTCCTCGGTCATGGCGGGAATCGGCACGCGGATCAGGTCGCCCTGCGAGGCCGGGTTCAGGCCCAGGTCGGATTCGCGGATCGCCTTCTCGATCTTGGGGCCCATGCCCTTTTCCCAGGGCGCGACGCCGATGGTGCGCGCGTCGAGCAGCGTCAGGTTGGCCACCTGCGACATCGGCACCATGGAGCCGTAGTACTCGACATGCACGGTGTCGAGCAGCTGCGGGTTGGCGCGGCCGGTGCGCACCTTGGCCAGGTTGTGCTTGAGGGCATCGAGCGAAGAGTTCATCTTCTGCTCGGCGTTCTTCTTGATTTCAGGCAGTTCCATGTTTCACCTAGAGCGGGATGGGAGGGATGCAGCGTTCAGACGTGGACCAGGGTGCCCTCGTCCTCGCCCTGCACCACGCGGCGCAGTGCGCCGGACTTGAAGATGCTGAAGACCTTGATCGGCAGCTTCTGGTCGCGGCACAGCGCGAAGGCGGTGGCGTCCATGACCTCGAGCTGGCGCGTGATCGCCTCGTCGAAGCTGATCTGGTGATAGAGCGTCGCGTTCGGGTCCTTCTTGGGGTCGGCGGTGTAGATGCCGTCGACCTTGGTGGCCTTGAGCACGATCTCGGCCCCGATCTCGGCGCCGCGCAGGGCGGCGGCGGTGTCGGTCGTGAAGAAGGGATTGCCGGTGCCGGCGGCGAACACCACCACCTTGCCCTCTTCCAGGTACTGCAGCGCCTTGGGCCGCACGTAGGGCTCGACCACCTGCTCGATCGCGATCGCCGACATCACGCGCGCGGTCACGCCGGCCTTCTCGAACGCGTCGCCGAGCGCGAGCGAATTCATGACGGTGGCCAGCATGCCCATGTAGTCGGCGGTGGCGCGGTCCATGCCGACCGAGCCGCCCGCGACGCCGCGGAAGATGTTGCCGCCACCGATGACCACCGCCACCTCGACGCCCAGCCGGGTGACTTCGGCGACCTCTTCCACGATGCGCCCTATGGTCGCACGGTTGATGCCGAAGGCGTCGTCGCCCATCAGGGCTTCGCCGGAGAGTTTCAGGAGGATGCGCTTGTAGGCTGGCATAGGCGTGGTCTTGGGTTGAATCTGACGGATTTTAGGTCGTGAGTGCGACAACGGCCGACCCCGCGAAGGGCCGGCCGTGTAATTTTTTGTACGGCACCGGCAGGCCGCTGAGCCCGCCGGTGCGGTCGGAGGACGTCGGTGCTCAGGCGCCCTTGGCGGCGGCAACCTGGGCGGCGACTTCGGCGGCGAAGTCGTCGACCTTCTTCTCGATGCCTTCGCCGACCACGTACAGGGTGAAACCCTTGACGGTGGTGTTGGCGGACTTGAGGTAGGCGCCCACGGTCTGCTTGCCGTCGGCGGCCTTGACGAAGACCTGGTCCAGCAGCGAGACTTCCTTGAGGTACTTCTGCACCGAACCCTCGACCATCTTGGCGACGATCTCGGCCGGCTTGCCGGATTCGGCGGCCTTCTGCTCGGCGACGGAACGCTCCTTGGCGATCAGCTCGGCCGGCACGTCGGCGCCGGACAGGGCCACCGGCTTCATCGCGGCGATGTGCATCGCGGTGTCCTTGGCGGCGACTTGCTCACCGTCGAACTCGACCATCACGCCGATGCGCACGCCGTGCAGGTAGGCAGCCAGGTTGCCGCCGCCACTGTAGCGCTTGAAGCGGCGGATGCTCATGTTCTCGCCGATCTTGCCGATCAGGCCCTTGCGGACTTCCTCGACGGTCGGGCCGAAGCCTTCCATGGACAGCGGCAGCTCGCCGATGGCGGCGACGTCGGCCGGGTTGCTCTTGACGACCAGCTCGGCGACATGGTTGCAGAAGGCCAGGAACAGGTCGTTCTTGGAGACGAAGTCGGTTTCGCAGTTGACTTCGACCAGGGCGCCGACGTTGCCATCGATGAAGCTGGCGACCACGCCTTCGGCGGTCACGCGGCTGGCAGCCTTGCCGGCCTTGTTGCCCAGCTTGACGCGCAGGATCTCCTCGGCCTTCTCCATGTTGCCGTCGGCCTCGGTCAGGGCCTTCTACCATTCCATCATGGGGGCGTCGGTCTTGGCGCGCAGCTCGGCGACCATGCTTGCGGTGATTGCAGCCATCTTGTAACTCCGTTCGAGTCCGCTGGACTCAATGATTCACTATGCGAATGAAAATCTGATTGCAAAAAAGGGGCTCAGAGGCCCCTTCTTGCGCTGGGCGAAATCGCTCAGACAGCGTCTTGGACTTCGACGAATTCGTCGCCACCAGCTTGCGCCGCCTTGACCACTTCGGCGCCGGCGTTGGCACGGCCTTCCAGGATCGCGTCGGCGATGCCGCGGGCGTACAGGGCGACCGCCTTGGCGGAGTCGTCGTTGCCCGGGATCACGTAGTCGATGCCTTCGGGCGAGTGGTTGGTGTCAACCACGCCGACCAGCGGGATGCCCAGCTTCTTGGCTTCGGAGACGGCGATCTTGTGGTAGCCGACGTCGACCACGAAGATGGCGTCCGGCAGAGCGGTCATGTTCTGGATGCCGCCGATGTCCTTCTCGAGCTTCTCGATCTCGCGGGTGAACAGCAGCTGCTCCTTCTTGGACATGTTCTCCAGGCCGGCTTCCTTCTGGGCCTGCATGTCCTTCAGACGCTTGATCGAGGTCTTGACGGTCTTGAAGTTGGTCAGCATGCCGCCGAGCCAGCGCTGCTCGACGAAGGGCACGCCAGCGCGGGCCGCTTCCTGGGCCACGATGTCGCGCGACTGACGCTTGGTGCCGACCATCAGGACGGTGCCGCCGTTGGCGGTCAGCTGGCGCAGGAACTTGGCAGCCTCCTCGAACATCGGGAGGGTCTTTTCCAGGTTGACGATGTGGATCTTGTTGCGGTGACCGAAGATGAACGGAGCCATCTTGGGGTTCCAGAAGCGGGTCTGGTGACCGAAGTGGACACCGGCTTCCAGCATTTCGCGCATGGAAATGGACATGGTATTTCTTTCCTGAGGTTGGGACTAAAAGCAGGCCCCGATCGCCGGCTACGCGCCGAGCGACACCTGGCTGGACCTGTTTGCGGTTGGTCTTGCCGACACGGCGCGATGCGCCACAATTTGCAAAACCGCAGGATTGTATCACCACCCAAAGAGGCCGCATGCAGCGCATACACCCCCAGACCCACACCCCATCCCTGCCACTGCACGGCAGCGCCGCCTCGCGCACCCTGGAGCAGGCCGCACTGGCGGCGCTGCCATCCCATGCGCTGATGCAGCGCGCGGCGCAGGCGGTGGCGGCGCTGGCGCGCGCGCTCTGCCCCCATGCCCGCACGATCTGGGTCGCCTGCGGGCCCGGCAACAATGGCGGCGACGGCCTGCTGGCCGCCGCCGAGCTGCACCGCCTGGCCGCCGGCCATGGCGCGACCGTGCTGGCGAGCTGGCACGGGAATGAGCAGCGCCTGCCCGCAGACGCCCGGCACGCCCTGGCGCAGGCACGCGCGGCCGGCGTGCGCTTCGTCGACGAGCCGCCCGCGGCGTTCGATCTGGGCATAGACGCCCTGCTCGGCCTCGGCGCGCGCGGCATCGACACCGAACCGATGGCGCACTGGCTGGCCCGGCTGCAGGACACGACGGCGCCCGTGCTGTGCGTGGACCTGCCCAGCGGCCTGGACCCGGACAGCGGCGTCTGGCGCAACCGCTGTCCGGCCCGCCCGCGCGGCCCCCGCCACACCCTGTCGCTGCTCACGCTCAAGCCCGGGCTGTTCACCGCATCCGGCCGGGACGCCGCGGGAGAGATCTGGCTCGACCGGCTCGGCGTCGATCCGGCCGGCGCCCCGCCCGACGCCTGGCTCGCGGGCACAGCGACCGGTGGACCGGCAGAGCGCCGGCTGCGCCACGCGCTGCACAAGGGCAGCCACGGCGACCTGCTGGTGCTCGGCGGACAGGACGTGGCGGTCAACGGCATCGGCATGAGCGGCGCGGCCTTCCTGGCGGCGCGCGCCGGACTGCAGGCCGGTGCCGGCCGGGTCTACCTCGGCCTGCTGGGCGCCGGCCCGGCAAGCCCGGCCCTGGACGCCCTCTGGCCGGAGCTGATGTTCCGCGACGCGCAGGCCGCCGCCGGGGGCGAACTCGCCGCCAGCGCCACCACCGTGTGCGGCTGCGGCGGCGGGATCGCGGTGCGCGCCGTGCTGTCGGCCCTGCTCGAGCGCTCGCCGCGGCTGGTGCTCGATGCCGACGCACTCAACGCTGTCGCGGCGGAGCCCGCCTGGCGGCGGCAGCTGGCGCAGCGGCTCGCGCGCGGCCAGCAGACCATCCTGACGCCGCACCCGCTCGAGGCGGCCCGGCTGCTGGGCTGCGACAGCGCCGCAATCCAGTCCGACCGGCTGGGCGCCGCCAGCCGCCTGGCCCGGGAACTCCAGTGCGTGATCGTGCTCAAGGGCTCCGGCAGCGTGGTTGCGGCACCGGGCTCGACGCCGACCATCAATCCCAGCGGCAACGCCCTGTTGGCAACGGCAGGCACCGGCGACGTGCTGGCCGGCATGACAGGCGCCTACTGGAGCCAGGCCCACGGCGAGTCCGCTGCCACGCCCGATGCGCCACTGGCCGTCGCCCTGCGGGCCGCCGAGACGGCCGTCCATCGGCACGGCCTGATCGCGGACCTCTGGCCGGCAGGCCGCGCGCTGCGCGCCGGCGCCATGGCCGAAGCCGTCACCCCCTGGTGAAAGACTCCCTGGCCAGCTGGCAGGCTCAGCTCAGGGCGAGCAAGGCCAGCTGCAGCAGCAGCATCAGGACCAGCGCCGACAGGTCGACCCCGCCGACTCTGGGAACCAGGCGGCGAACCGGCGCGAGCAGCGGCTCGATCAGGCGGGCGAGCAACCCGTTGAGCGGCGCGTGCGGCTGCACCCAGGAAAACAGGACGTAGACCAGGATCATCGCGATCAGCCCCTGCAGTGCGCTGCGCAGCAGGAAAAGCAGCGCCAGCTCGGGCACGCTCCAGAGCCAGGCCAGCGGATCGTGCCACGCCTGGACACCCACCCGCAGCAGGTGGACCAGCAGCGCATAGAGCAAGGCCAGCAGCACGGCGGCCAGCAGGCTGCCCCAGTCGACGCGCGACTGCAGCCAGCGCCGCGGCAGCGCCTTGCGCAGCGGCACGACGATCCAGTCGCTCACCGCCATCACGAACTGGCCGGGCTGCTGCGTCATGCGCACCCGCGCCATGTTCATCCAGCCGCGCAGGAGAGCCGCGCCGGCCAGGAAGAAGAACAGGTTGTCGAGCAGGAAGACGATCATCCGCATCTCAGCGCCTGCCCTTGCGGGCTCTGGCGCCCGACGCCTTGCCCTTGGCGCCCGACGCCCCCCTGGCACCCGGCCTGGAGCGGGATGCACCGCTCGCATCCTTCGTGCGATCGCGCCCTCCGGAGCGCTCCTTGACCGGGCGCCCTTCGTCGGACTTGCCCGACTTGTCTCGCAGCGCGCGCGTCATCTGCTCCTCGTCGTCGCGCACCAGCCGGAAATCGATGCGGCGGCCATCCAGGTCGACCCGGCTGACCTGCACCCGCACCCGGCTGCCCAGCGCGTAGCGGATGCCGGTGCGCTCGCCGCGCAGTTCCTGGCGCGCCTCGTCGTAGCGGAAGTACTCGCCGCCGAGCTCGGTGATGTGCACCAGGCCCTCGACATAGAGGCTCTCGAGCGTGACGAACAGGCCGAAGCTCGTGACCGCCGAGACCACGCCGCCGAACTCCTCGCCGAGGTGCTCGCGCATGTACTTGCACTTGAGCCAGGCCTCGACGTCGCGGCTGGCCTCGTCGGCGCGGCGCTCGTTGGCACTGCAGTGCAGGCCGGCGGCCTGCCAAGCCTGCAGCTCGGCGCTGAGCTTCTTGGCGCGCGCCGGCTTCTCGGCCGGCGCCGCCCTGGACGCCAGGCGCTTAGCCAGCTTGGCATGCGCCTCGCCCGGGGTCGGCAGGTTGGGCAGCTGGTACTTGCGCTCGCCCAGGATGCACTTGATCACGCGGTGCACCAGCAGGTCGGGATAGCGCCGGATCGGACTGGTGAAATGGGTGTAGGCCTCGAAGGCCAGGCCGAAGTGGCCCTCGTTGCTGGGCGAGTAGATCGCCTGCGACATCGAGCGCAGCAGCATCTGGTGGATCTGCTGCGCGTCCGGCCGCTCGCCGGTCGCCGCCGCGATCTGCTGGAACTCCATCGGCTGGGGCTGGTCGCTGACCTGGTAGGGCACGGCGAGCGCCTTGAGGTACTGGCGCAGCACCTCGATCTTCTCGGGCGTCGGCCCCTCGTGCACCCGGAACAGCCCGGGATGCTTGGCATGGGCGATGAACTCGGCCGAGCAGACGTTGGCCGCCAGCATCGCCTCCTCGATCAGGCGGTGCGCGTCGTTGCGCACGCGCGGCACGATCTTCTCGATGCGTCCCGACTCGTCGCAGACGATCTGCGTCTCGACGGTCTCGAAGTCGACTGCGCCACGGCGCTCGCGCGCCTGCAGCAGCGCGCGGTAGACATCATGCAGGTTGAGCAGGTGCGGCACCAGTGCCTCGCGCCGCTGCGCCTCCGGCCCGCGCGTGTTCTGCAGGATGGCCGCGACCTCGGTGTAGGTGAGGCGGCCGTGGCTGAACATCACCGCCGGATAGAACTGGTAGGCGTGGATCTCGCCCTTGGCATTGATCAGCATGTCGCAGACCATGCACAAACGCTCGACCTCCGGATTGAGCGAGCACAGCCCGTTGGAGAGCTTCTCCGGCAGCATCGGGATGACGCGGCGCGGGAAATAGACGCTGGTGGCGCGGTCGTAGGCGTCGACGTCGATCGGCGCGCCGGTCTCGACATAGTGGCTGACGTCGGCGATCGCCACCAGCAGGCGCCAACCCTTGCCGCGCCCGACCCGGGCCGGCTCGCAGTAGACCGCATCGTCGAAGTCGCGTGCGTCCTCGCCGTCTATCGTCACCAGCGGCACGTCGGTCAGGTCGACCCGGTGTTTCTTGTCGGCGGCCCGGACCTTGTCGGGCAGCGTGCGCGCCTGCGCCAGCGCGGCCTCCGAGAACTCGTGCGGCACGTCGTACTTGCGCACCGCGATCTCGATCTCCATGCCGGGGTCGTCGATCTCGCCCAAGACTTCCTTGACGCGGCCGACCGGCTGGCCGTAGAGCGCGGGCGGCTCGGTCAGCTCGGCCACTACCACCTGGCCCGCCCTGGCCTCGCCGGTCGCGCCCTTCGGGATAAGCACATCCTGGCCGTAGCGCTTGTCCTCGGGCGCCACCAGCCAGACGCCGCTTTCCTGCAGCAGCCGGCCGATGATGGGAGCGCCGGAGCGCTCGAGGATCTCGGTCACCCGCCCCTCGGGGCGTCCGCGCCGGTCGTAGCGGACCACGCGCGCCTTGACGCGGTCGCGATGCAGGACGGCGCGCATCTCGTTGGGCGGCAGGTAGACGTCGGGCTGGCCATCGTCGCGCACCACGAAGCCGTGGCCGTCGCGGTGACCGATGATCTGGCCCTCGAACTCAGACAGTAGATTGGTTTTTTCTTTCACGCGGCTTTCACATTCACAGTTCCCTGTGCTATAGTAACGGCTTCCTGAGATGCCCAGGTGGCGGAATTGGTAGACGCACTAGTTTCAGGTACTAGCGCTGAGAGGCGTGGAGGTTCGAGTCCTCTCCTGGGCACCAATCATAAGTTGAAAGCCTGCAAAATACGTTTTGCGGGCTTTTTCTTTTCTGGTCGCCAAAATAATCGCGACAGAATCTTGCCAGGTTTGCAGCGCCGTCGAAAAAGCTCCAAAAATCCGGCTACAATGCGTGCTTCCTGAGATGCCCAGGTGGCGGAATTGGTAGACGCACTAGTTTCAGGTACTAGCGCCGAGAGGCGTGGAGGTTCGAGTCCTCTCCTGGGCACCAAAATTTTTCAAAAGCCTGTCGACTGCGGTTGACAGGCTTTTTTGCTTTTCGCGCCTGCCATCACCGCTCGTCGCCGCTAGAATTTTTTCAAGTTTTCTGCACGACCGGCGAAAAACCGAAATTCCAGGCTACAATGCGTGCTTCCTGAGATGCCCAGGTGGCGGAATTGGTAGACGCACTAGTTTCAGGTACTAGCGCTGAGAGGCGTGGAGGTTCGAGTCCTCTCCTGGGCACCAAGCAGCAATTTGCGTTGCATTTCATCTCTGGAAAAAATCCTGAAAGCCCAGGTGGCGGAATTGGTAGACGCACTAGTTTCAGGTACTAGCGCTGAGAGGCGTGGAGGTTCGAGTCCTCTCCTGGGCACCACACATCAAAGGCTTGCGATCCGCAGGCCTTTCTTGTTTTCTGCTCCCGCAACTTGCGCCGGACCAGTCACGTCGACAACGCAGGACCCAACCTGCACCGACCAGAACATCGGCAGGCCAGGGACGGCAACCAAGACCTCGACCGAGCCGCCGGCCTACCTAGCGGCAAACGCACAGCACCCGGCTGCGCAACCAGCCCGAGGCCGCCGCTTCCCTGCGCGGTCTCTCCTGCATCAGCCCCTCGGCACACGCATAACCGGCACTTGCGCGCCACTTTCATGAAAATTGCTCGCGCAATCCGGAAAAGGGCAAAAAACCGCGCTAGAATACGTTCATTCCTGAGATGCCCAGGTGGCGGAATTGGTAGACGCACTAGTTTCAGGTACTAGCGCTGAGAGGCGTGGAGGTTCGAGTCCTCTCCTGGGCACCATACATTCAAGGCTTGCAATATGCAAGCCTTTTTTGTTTTTCGGCCTTGCGCCTCCGGCAGCGCAGCCGAAGTCCAGGAGGCCCCACCCACACAGGCTGTCACAGCTTTGTCGGCCCTGCTGCATCGTGGCGGCCGTTTTGCAGCGTATAGTCCGGCAGTCCACTGCGGCCTGCGCTGCCCCGGCCCGACACCCATGACGTCCCATGGGAGCCCGGCAGCAGCCAGGACCGGGCCGTGGTCCGGCTGGCCGCCTGGCGCGGCCCGGCCGAGTCCGAACGCAAACCGAAACAAGTTGAAATGAAATTCCTCCGATTCTTGCTGGGCGTGCTTGCCACCGTGCTGCTGGCCTCCTGCGGCAACGGCAGTTCCGCCCCCGCACCAACGGGATTCAAGGTCACCGCAATCGGCGACACCCAGGTGACCCTGAGCTGGGACACGCAGCCTGGCGTCGAATACTGGGTGGTCTACCGCGCCGGATCCAGCATCGAGCTGCTGCACAACGGCGTCACCCATCCCGACTTCGTCTACCGCGAGAAGGTCACGCCGCCCTACGTGGTCAAGGGGCTGAACAACGGCGTGCAATACGCGTTCACGGTCGATGCCCACATCGACGGCGGCCCGGGCGGCGCTGGCGCGCCCTTCCAGACGGCCACCCCCACACCCAGCGGCACCAGTTGGACCAGCAGCACGACAACCCCGCTCGAGCCCCTGCTGCGTGCTGCGGCCTGGGGCAAACCTTCGGGCGCGAGCGACAACCTTTACATGGGCGTGGGCATCAACGGCACCCTGCTGACCGGCAGCGACGGCTCGAACTGGACCAGCCAGACCGCGCCGAGCGGCGCGGCCAGCCTGAGCGGCGCGGCAGTCGCTTTCGGTCGCCTGGTCGCCGTCGGCGCGGGCGGAGCCACCTTCTACAGCACCGATGGCCTGACCTTCACCAGCGGCACGCTGCCGTCCGGCTGGGTCACGCGCGACCTGACCGATCTGGCCTTCAGCGGCTCGCTGCTGGTCGCCGTCGGCAAGGGTGGCGCCATCCTCACCTCGGGCGACGGCATCAGCTGGATCGCTCGGGATTCCCAGACCAGCCAGGACCTGAAAGCCGTCGCCTATCTGCCGGTGAGCTCTGCGAACACCGGCGGCTTCTGGATCGCTGCGGGCAGCGCGGGCACCGTCCTCAAGAGCAGCGACGGCGCCAGCTGGAGCGCGATCGATGCCTTCCCCTCCATCAGCGGCACCAAGCCTGACATCAATGGTCTCGCGGTGCTCAAGCTCACCAGCACCAGCACGACCAGCACCACGATCACGACCACCATCAGCTATCTCGTGGCGGCCGTCGGCAGCGACGGCAACACCAGCGTCCTGGGCAGCGACAGCGCCACCTGGACGCCGTCCAGCGCGGGCTCGCAGACACTGAACAAGGTGGCCGCCGCCGGCGGACAGTTTCTGGCGGTCGGAAACGCCGGCGCCATCTACACCAGCCAGCTGATCAGCCCGGACAACCCCGGCAGCACGGTGACCTGGACCTCGCGCACCACCGCGGCCTTCCCCGATGGCACCGACAAGAACCTGGTCGGCCTGTTCCGCGACCCCAACCTCAATGTGTATGTCGCCTACTCGGACGGCGGCTCGGCCAGCCAGCCCGTGGTGATCCGCACCAAGTGAGCAATCGCTGCCTGACTGCAGCGTAACGCCAAGCAGCGTGACCAGTCCCGGGTCACGCCTGCCAACCGGCCAGGCGTCGCAGCAGCGTGCCTGCGCCGAGTGGCCCGATGCTCGGCCAGTCCACAGTCCGGCCGCAGCGGCCAGACCGACGGCATGGACGAGCACCCACCTTGAGCGATCGCTCGCGGCGGCGACGCGCTCGCGCAAAAAGCGGGCCTCGTG
>JBEEPT010000229.1:0-6729 GCA_041190985.1 Pseudomonadota bacterium | reverse complement strand
CGCCGCCGCGATCATGCCGGCGATCGGCACATCCCAGTGCGAGCCGTCCACACGCGCCGCGAACTTGGCATCGGAGACGGTGACGGGCTCGAGGGTGGGGGCGGTGAGCAGGTACATGGCGGCGCCTACTTACGCACAGTGTTGTCAGCCGCGCCGACGTAGCCGCGATACACCAGCCCGCAGCGCGTGCCGAGCACGTAGCGCTCGACGCGATCCCCCAGCACGCGCAACAACACGTAGTTGTTGTCGCCGTGGCGAGCGGCCGAGCTGGTGTCGCGCTCCTTGTTCAGCACGCCGTCTCGATACACGAGCCCGTCGTCTGGGTCGGTGATGACGGCGATGGTGGCCGGCCCGGCGCTGATCTGGCTGATAGCTGCATGCGCCCCGCCGAATCGACCGTCAGCCACCCACATGTCCGATTTAACGTGCTCATCGCCGGTGACCGACAGGCACCCAGCGCGTGGAAACCGGCTGTCTGACAGGATTCGCTGCAGTTGCGTCTGGTAGCCCTTGGCGGTTGCGCCGCCCGTGTTGTACCAACCGTCGGAGTTGCGGCCGATAGAGCTGATGAATTGCTTGGTGCTTACCCACACCTTGAACGGCGCCGTGCTGTTGCCCAGGTCGGCCAGTAACTGCCCCTCCTGTTCGGCCGAAATCATGCGCTTCCCGGCGCCGTCCGTATCGCCGTGGTAATTGCGCTCGTGGATCAAGTCGGTGCAGAAAATCTCGACGTTGCCCAACCGCACCTTGTAATAGTCGCTTGCCAGCGTGCGCGTCGGGTTGCCCAGCGCCCACTCGCGCCAGGTGCTTGATGTGGCGGACCAGTAGGCGTCGAGCTGGCTCTGGTTGTGCGGCGCGGTGGCCGGAAATGATGCGTCCAGCCAGGTCAGCGAATAACAGGCGTTGTCCGGGTCATAGTCGTGGTCGTCCTTGAGCCGGTACGTCGGCACCGATCGCATCAGCTCGCGGATGCCAGCCGCCTGGCCCTGCGACCTCCAGTAGTTGCGATGGGTGTCGGGCAGGATGGCGTTGGCGTAGGTGCCGCCCGTGACCAGGATCAGGGGGTAGCCGTTCGTCGTCCCGCTGATGTTCTTGTAGGCCAGATCGCCCATCCCGAACATGGCGCGCAGGTTGGCCGTCATCTCGCGCAGCATGTCCCATTGCCAGCCGACCAGCCCAGCAGGCGGCGACTCGATCAGCCGCATGGCGATCGTGTCGATGGCCGGCAGATTCCAGCATGACGACAGCGCCACCCAGAACGGGTAAGCGCCATCGGCTGGCGCCGTGCGCAACGTGCCGCCTGCCACACCGCCCACGGTGTAGGCGTAGCTGCTGCCGGGTTGCAGGCCGGTGAAATCGACCCGCGCGTTGCCGTCGTTGACCGACGTGTTGCATGACGCCTGGAGGGTCACGCCGTTGGCCACCACGTCTATCGTCTCGGTCGACGCACTGCGCACCACAACACATGCGGTGGTCTGCGTGGATTCGCCGGTATACCAGTGGGACGCGGCCATGTCAGACGCTCGCCAGGATTTCGCCGACGTAGCGCGGGTACTGCGCTAGTTCCAGCGCCAGCGCCGCGGCGGCATTGACGCTGCCGGCTGCTGGCGCGACGATGCCGACGTTGGCCATGGCCGTGCCTGCCGAATTGGTGGCGCCAAGCCGCTGCGACCAGGTGGGCGATCCCGACGACGAGCCTCCACGGTTGGCACCAATGGCCAGGGTGTCAGGGTACGCGAACACCGACGCGGCTGGCACGCTGCCGCTGTTGGCTGTCCACAGCAGCGATCCGAGCGTGCCGAGCGCCACTCCGTCCATCCACGCCATTGCGTCAAACCCAGCAGCGGTGGGTATCAGGTACAGCAGGATCGAATACTCGGTGCCCGTGGTGTAGAGCGTGGCGCTGCCGAAGGTGAGGCTCGATGTGGCGCTGGCGCCGAGGCCACGAATCGTGATGGCAACTGGCTTGCCGGCCGCCGTGTTGATGACCACCGCCGCCGAGGATGAGTGGCTGCGGCCGAACGTGACATAGGCTTCGGTGGCTGATGGCGTGGCGCTCGGCCACTTGAACCGCCAGTGCACGTACAGCCCGCGGCCGACCGTGAGCAGGGCCGGGATGATGCTGTTGGCGATGTAATCTTGCTGGGCATGCCCCGAGGTGATTGTTGCTTGGTTGTCGGTGCCGTTGGGGCGCAGCCAGCCGCGGTCGTCGCTCCAGATCGTGCCTTCGGTGCCGGCGATGGTCAGCGTGGGGCCGTTGCCGTAGCGGTCAGACACCACCAAGCCGCCTGCGGCGTCGTTGTGGAAATCGTAGAGCACCGCGGCCGATGCGGGCTTGCGGCCGGTGGTGCTGCGGTAGGGCGAGTCGATGACGAGCGCCACCATTTCAGACCCCCGCCGCGACCATCAGGGCGCTGTAGTTGGTGCTGTAGACCGGCGACGCCACAGCGCGGAACGCGGTGCAGCCCAGGCCAGAAGACCACTGGAAGCGCGCCATGTTGGCCAGCGCATTGGCTAGCGTCTCGGCCGTGGCATCGCTGAGGATGTAGGCGCCGCCGGTGTAGTCGGCTGGCACTGCGGTGGCGGTGCTGATGCACACCACATGCGCGGTCGTCAGCACGCCGCTTTCGCCGAGGTAGTCCTGCACAGGCGGCTGGATCGACTGGCCTGGCAGCACCGTCAACACGTTGGGGCCGCCGTCTAGCAGCCGCTGCGCCGCCTCCACATCGTCCTGCGCGTTGAGCACGATCAACCACCACTTGGGCACCTGGTCGGTGGCGCTGGTCAGGTCGCCATCGGCCACGATGGTGGGCGTGACGGTGCTGTTGATTTCGCCGTTGTACCAGGTGGCCGGCTGTTGATCGTATGCCGCCATGATGGCGTGCAAGGCTGTCAATTCATCCGCCGAAAGCGAAGCATCGCCGACATCGACGAACAGGCCGGTGGCCAGCAAAGTAGCCGCCTCTCCGTCGCTGCGCTCTTCGATCTGCCCAGGCATCCAGACGGACTGGTAACCGGTAGCGGCCAGTTCGGGCCACCGCGCCTGGCTGCCGATGTACTTGATGGTCTTCATGCTGATCGTCCGTCGTTGATGTGGGCGATGGGCGCCGTAAGCCCGCCGCAGCAAGGTGCGCGCGGCGGGCTTCGGGCGCCGAACAGGGTCAGCTGGCCGCGATCTTCAGCAGCTTGATGGCCTGCGTGTTGCGCAGCTTGCCGCCCACGCGCTTGCGCACGTAGAACTTCACGAAGCCCGGGGAGGTGATCTCGTCGCGGGTGATGCGCATGCCCACCCGGTCGGCGATCAGGTAGCCCTCGCGGAAGTCACCGAATGCGATCGGGAACGCACCGGCGCCCACCGCGGGCATGTCCTCGGCCTCGGTGATGCCGTAGCCCATGAAGGTGGCCGGCTGCGAGGCCACCAGCGAGGGCTGCCACAGGTACTGGTTCTGGCTGTCCTTGTACTTGCGCATGGCCGCCAGCACCAGCTTGTTGGTCACCCAGCGCGCGTTGGCGCGGTAGCGGGCCCGCAGGCTGTAGATCAGGTCGTAGAACGTGTCGGCGCTGGTGGGCATGGCCGCGGCCTGGCCGGACGCCACGTACTGCAGGGTGCCGAAGGCGCGCGAGGAGTCCACCGTCGTCACCGGCGTGGGGCCAGCCAGGAATCCGGTGGGCTTCTTGGTGCCATTGCCCGACACGAAGGCCGCGCCCTCGCCCTGGGCGATGGCTTCGGCGGCCGACGAGGTGAGCCAGCTTTCGACGTCGAAGAACAGGTCGTCCAGCGACTCCTCGCTGGCCTGCGGCTTGGCGCTGGCCATGCCGAACGTGGGCGCCACCTCGGCCAGATCGGGCGTGTTGGTCTGGTTGCGCGTGTCGGTCTCGCCCACCCACTCGAACGCGGCCCCGTTGACGTCGAACAGCTCCTTGTAGTCGGGGCTGCCCACCATGCGCACGGTGGAGATCTGGCGGATCGGGGAGATGTCGACCGACAGCCTGGCGATGGCGCGCTCGATGACCTCCGGCAGCGCGTAGCCGCCGGCCGAGCCGGTGCTCGTGACCGTTTGCGAGGAGCGGCGCTCGCGGCCTTCGGCGGTCTTGGCCTCCAGCGCCTTGGCGGCCTGCGTGGCGCGCTGCTGCCGTTCGTGGTCGTTGGGTGCACGCATCCAGTCGATGAAGGCGTGCCGGTACTCGGCCGCCTCCTGCGTTTCTCCGTCCTGGCGGGCACCGGACAGCGCGCCGGGCCGGGCCAGCTTGGCCTCGACCTTCTCCAGGCGGCTCTTGGCCTCGTTCAGCGCGTCCATGTGCTGGTCCAGCTTGGCCAGCTTGGCATCCATGTCGGCGGTACTGTTGCCGGCCTTGATGGCGTCCAGCCTGGCCTCGTTGGCCTTCTTGTACTCCTCGAAGGTGGTGGCGATCTTGTCCAGCGCGTCGGCGACGGACTTGATGGTGGGCTCTTCGCGCTGCTCGCAGAAGCCGGCGGCCTGCAGCTTGCCGATGAATGCGGCGTGGTGCAGGGCCATGACGGCCAGGAGGGTGATTTTCATGGGGTGCCCTTTCAGGGTTGGTGGGTGGTGGTGAGGGAATCGAGCAGCCGCTGGGCCGCCTTCATTGCCGCAGCCGCCCCGGAAGCGTCCCGCTCCCCAAGGGTGATGCGCCTGACCTCGGCGATGAGCGCCTTGGCCGTGTCGGCTGACAAGCCTGCGTCCCGCAGCGCTTGCTCGGCCTGACGAATGGTCTGGATGCCGGCGAGGTCGGCCGCCTTCACGCCGGTGATGCGGGCCTTCTCGTTCGCCGGGAAGGTCACGAGCGAAACCTCCCAGAGGTCGATCTCGGTGAGGGTGCGAACGTCGGTTTCTCGGTCGTACGCCCACTGCTTGCTCATGAAACCGATCGACAGGCCGTTGATGGCGCCGAGCTTGAGCAGTGCGTGTGCCTCCTTGCCCTTGACGGTCTCGAGTGCAAGCTGGCCTTTGACGCGCAGGCCCTTGCTGTCTTCGGCCATGTCGGTCCACACGCCGATCGGCGTGCCGGCATCGTGCTGCCACAGCATGGCCGGCAGCGTGCCGGCGGCCTTGTGCTGCTTGAGGCTGTCGACGAATGCCCCCGATGCGATGACGTCGTCGTACTGGTCACGCACGCCGAACACGCTGCCGTAGCCTTCGATGGTGCCGTCGTCGCCGGCCGCCTTGATTTGCAGCGCGTAAGCTCGAACCTCCCGGACGCCGGCGGCCTGCCGGTGCTCAAGCGGATGGCGTTGCGGCTTCTTGTCCATCGTCGTCTTCCTTGGCGGGCTTCCCGCCGGTCATGTTCATCGGCGTGAGTGGCTCGTCCAAGCCTGGCAGCGGATCCTTGCCTTCCTCGTCGCGCAGTTCGTTGCGGGTGTAGATGCCCAGCTCGGCCATGGTGCGGGCCCACTGCGATCGGTCGCGCATGGAGCCGGCCAACAGGTACCGCACGTCGAACTCGGCGAACAGCGGCCCGGAGCCATCGAGCAGCATCTCGTCAATGCCCTGCGTCCAGGCGCGATGCCAGGGCGCCAATGTGTGCTTGACGTGCGCCGCGAAGAAGGCCTCGGAGCTGGCGAAGGTGCTGGACTTGTCGCTGTGCCCGACCATGATTGGGAACACGCCGTAGGCGCGGCAGACCTCTTCGACCTGCAGGCGCCGGGTTTCGATGTGCTGCGCGTCCACACTGCTGACGGCGGTGTTGGCCCACTTGGCGTTACGGTCCAGCACCATGGGGGTGCCCGCGTTGGCGCCGCTGTAACGATCCTTGAGGTGCTTTGCAAGGCGTTCGTGCTGCTCCTGGCTGAGGGTGCCCTCGACGCTGTACATGCCGCTGGGCCTCAGCCCGTTCTCGTGCATCTTGGCCTGGCTGCGCTCGGTGGCCATGGCCAGGCCGACAGCATTGCGGGCTAGCACGACGGCATTCATGGCGCCGGTCCAATCCCACTGCAGGCCGTTGAGCACGAAGACGTCGGCCGGATCGAACACGCCGATGAGTCCGAAGTCGTCCCAGCATCGGTACTCGATTTCATACCGGCTGGTCTTTCGTACATCCCACCGCCCAGGCATCACCGGTAGCAGTTCGCGGACGCGGCGGTTGTCCCCGCGCACCTTGATGGACAGCCCGGCGCCGGTCAAAGCGGCGTGCAGGGTCATCATCCGGCGCCACTCGAACGACGTTTGCCACTCGTTCGGCCGTCGCGCCAGCAGGCGGTACTCCGGGATGTTGGTGGCCTTTTCGCGCCGGCCGTCTGAGCCGTCGCGGTACACATGCAGCGGCGGCGTGGCGCAGCCGTCGGCGATGACACGCACGCAAGCCAGCACTGTGGCCACCTGCAGAGCGGTCTTGTCGGTGACCACCACGCCGGCCACCTTGCCGCCCAGGTCTCCGTCGATGAGCGCGGCCACCTGGTCATAGGTGAGCTCGGCGGCCTTGCGGCCGAACAGGCGGTCCAGGATCTTCATGCCGACGCCGTGTCCCAGAAGGATTGTTCGGCGCTACCGGCGTCGGCCATCGCCCGGCCCACGGCCAGGATGGTGGCCACCGCTGCGTCGATCTTCTTCTCCGCGCTGCTCTTGCGCGGGAAGATGTTCTCGTTGCGATCCTCGAACACCTCCACGTTGCTGAACATCCAGATCGTGGCCAGGTTGCCGTCGTGGTGGAAGCGCCCGGCGTCGATCAGCGCGTTGATGAGCTTCATCGGCTCGCTGAGGTTGCGCACGGTCA
>JBEEPT010000228.1:0-19370 GCA_041190985.1 Pseudomonadota bacterium | reverse complement strand
ATGAAATCCCGCCGCAAGGGCGCCGCCTTCGAGCGCGAGGTGGTCACCTTCCACCGCGACCTCGGCCTCGCCGCCGAGCGCATCCCGCTCTCCGGCGCCGCGAAAGGATCCTTCGCCGGCGACCTCCGCCTCGGCCCCTGGACCGTCGAATGCAAGCGCCGCGCCGACGGCTTCCGCGAGCTCTACACCTGGCTCGCCCACGACAACGCCGACCTGCTGGTCCTGCGCGCCGACCGCCAGGATCTCCTCGTTGTGCTGAACCAGACGACCTGGCTGCAGCTGCTCCGCCTCGCGGGCCTGCTGCCAGACGTGCCCCGCGGCGAGGCCATCGCCGTGAACCCCGCAGAAGGTACTGCAGCATGAGCATCCTCGGACTCGGGTCCGACGGCGGCGGCAATTACGTCCGCTTCCTGCCCTCCGCAAACGCCTGGATGAAGGGCGGCGACGAGATCCAGCTGTCGCAGATCATTATGGACATCGACAGCGTCCGCACCGGCTGGGGCCGCATGGCCGAGGGCCAGGCCCCCGAGTGGAGCTGGGACGATCGCCTCGGCGTCCGCGGCCCGCAGCCCTCCCCCGACCACAAGCGCGGCTTTTCGATCAAGCTCTGCGGCAAGACGCTGGGCGTCGCGGAGTGGAGCAGCACCGGCACCGGCCCCTGCATGGGCTTCGACAAGATCTTCACGCAGATCTGGGAGCAGAAGGGCAACCACCCCGGCCAGGTGCCGGTGGTGAAATACGAAGGCTCGGATCCGGTGAAGGTCGGCAAGGGCAACACCCGCGTGCCGCGCTTCACCCTCGCCAAGTGGGTCGACCGTCCGTCCGAGCTGGACGACGGCGCTGCCGCGCCGCCGCCCGCCAAGCCCGCCCCGACGCCGCAGCGTGCCTCCCCGCCCGCGGCGTCTGACGACGAGTACTGACCCACCCGCCCGCCGGCCGCGTGTCGGCCGGCGGGCCTTTCCCTCCATCCCACAACGGGCACCATGCTGGGCATCACCCCCTCCGGCCTGCCTTCCTTCGAGGAAGCGCGCACCGCCGCGCGCGGCCGCTGGCGGGCCGAGATCCTGCCGTCCTTGGGCATCAGCGTGCCGGACACGTCGCGCAAGCACGGCCCCTGCCCCGGCTGCGGCGGCCTCGATCGGTTCCGCTTCGACGATAAGGACGGCGAGGGCTCGTTCATCTGCGGCCAGGGCGGCGGCGAGCCGCTGGCCGGCGACGGCTTCACGCTGGTCAGCCACGCGCTGCACGTCACCGCCAAGGAAGCGCTGCGCCGCGTCGCCGGCATCGTGACCCGCGAGGCGCCCGCCGCCCCGCCGCCGGTCAGCCTGCGCCAGGTCACCACCTACCCCTACGCCGACGCCGACGGCGTCATCCGCTACGAGGTGGTGCGCCTCGAGGATCCGCACGCCGGCAAGACTTTTCGGATCCGGCGCGGCACCGCCTGGGGCCTGGGCACCGAGACGCCCCTGCCCTACCGCCTGCCCGAGCTGCTCGCCGCGCCGGCCGACGCCACCATCTGGATCTGCGAGGGCGAGAAAGACGCCGATCGGCTGGCCGCGCTCGGCCTGGTCGCGACCTGCAACCATGGCGGCGCCGGCAACTGGCACGCCCCCCTCACCCCGCACCTGGCCGGCCGCCGCTGCGTCATCCTGCAGGACAATGACGAGGCCGGCGCCCGCCATGTCGCCCGCGTCGCGGCGGCGCTGACCGGCGTCGCCAGCTCGGCCCACATCCTGCGCCTGCCCAACCTGCCCCCGAAGGGCGACGTCTCCGACTGGCTCGACGCCGGCGGCACCCTGGCCGAGCTGCAGCAGGCCGCGCGCGCCATCCAGACCCAGCCGGTCAGCACGCCGATCCCGCTGACCTGGCTGGTCGACATCCGCCCCGCCCTCGAGGCGCATGACTTCGTCGAGGGCGTGCTGACCGACGGCGGCATGTCCGTCACCTACGGCGACAGCAACACCGGCAAGACGTTCTTTGCCGTCGACCTGGCGCTGCATGTCGCGGCGGGGAAAACCTGGCGCGGGCGGGAGGTGGAGCAGGGCGGCGTCATCTACCTGGCGCTCGAAGGCACCGCCGGCATCCGCAACCGCGTCGTCGCCTGGCTGCACTACCATGATCTGCGCGGCGCCAGCCTGCCGCTGGCCATCGCCACCACCCCGATCGACCTGCTGAGCAGCGACGCCGACGCGCAGGCGCTGGTCGCCACCATCAAGGCCGCCGCCGCGCAGCTGAACGTGCCGGTGCGCCTGATCGTGATCGACACGCTGAGTCGGGCTCTGGCCGGTGGCAACGAGAACGCCAGCGAGGACATGGGCGCGCTGGTGCGGCACATCGACCTGATCCGCGCCGCCACCGGCGCGCATGTCATGATCATCCACCACTCCGGCAAGGACCAGGCGCGCGGCGCCCGCGGTCACTCCCTGCTGCGCGCCGCCACCGACACCGAGATCGAGGTGACGCGGCCCGATCGCGACAGCCCGGCGCTGGCCAAGCCGACCAAGCAGCGCGAGCTCGACTGCAGCGGCGAGTGGCGCTTCAACCTGGCGGTGGTCGATCTCGGCTACGACCGGCGCGGCACGATCGTCACCAGCTGCGTCGCCATCGAGGCCGACGCGCCGGCGCCCAAGGCAGCCGACCGCACGAAGGGCCTCGGCAAGCAGCAGAAGCTGGTCCTCGACGAGCTGAAGCTGCTGCTCGCCAGCGACGCCGCCGAAGATCCGCCGGCCTCCAGCAACGCCCCGCCCACCGTGCGGCGGGTGGTGCGCGAGAGCGTCTGGCGCGCGGCGGTCTACCCGCACCTTGAAGGCCGGGCCGCCCAGACCTTCAGCCGCGCGCTCAAAGCACTCCAGGAGAAGGAGCGCAGCCTGGTGGCCTGCCTCAACCTCGACCCGACGGGCGGCGATCCGGCCCGCGCTTTCTGGTGGACGACATGAGCGACAACGAAAAGCCCAGCGGCTGGGTGGCGATCGCCCGGCGCTACCCCAACCGCAGCCCCTGGGACACCTGGCTCGAGCTGCCCGGCGCGCCGGTCACCATCGCGGACGCCCGCCGCATGGTCGAGGCGGGCATCGCGACCACCGCCCAGCGCCGCGACGACGACCGCGCCATGACCCTGCTGTTCCGATACCTGACCCATCCGAGGAAGCGCTGACATGTGGGAACCCCTCGAGCGCATGGTCGGCACCGGCACCCGCACCGGCGTCAGCGCGGCCTGGCGCTGCTCGGCGCGCCGGAAAAACCCGGTGCTGGTGGTCAGCCTGTCGAACGCCACGCTGCGCCAGCTCGGCCTCGATGCGCCGGGCACGCGCTGCGTCGTCGAGCGCAACCGCCCCGCCAACCAGCTGCGCATCCGCCTGGCCGAGCCCGGCACGCCGGCGCTGCACCAGCGCGCCATCCACCGGCACAATGCGGTCGGCGTCGTCGAGGTGCCGCTGCCCGACGTGACGTCCCCGCCGCGCAGCGCCGAGCCCTGCCCCTATGCGATCGAGGACGGCGCGCTGACCCTCGACCTGCCGAGCTGGGCCCGCGTGCCGCAGACCGGCCGCGCCATCGCCCTGGTCGAGAGCAAGCCGCAGCCCCCTGCCCCGCCGCCCGCCCCGCCGCCGGCCGCCCCCAAGCCGCCAGGCAGGACCAGCAAGATCCCCACGCCCCGCGACGCGGATCCGCGCGACGTCCTCGCCGGCCTCGACGACGACGACCTGGCCGAGGCCCGCGCCATGATGCGCGGTGGCAAGGCCGGCGCCCGCGCGCTGCACGAGTATTTCGGCTGGCCCCTGCCCCAGGCCGTCAAGATCGCCGCCGCCCTCCGCGACGAGCTCGCCGCATGACGCGCCCCAGCCAGGACAGCCCCGCGCTGCGCGTGCTGCGCCTCGAGCTGCAGCTGTTGGCCGACGCGGCCGACAGCTGGGAGCGCAACCTCGCCAGCCTGCGGCAGCGCTACAGCGCCAGCGAACGGCGCAGCGTGACCGCCCGCATCGCCCGCTACCGCGCCGAGGCCGACAGCGTGACCGCCCGCATCGCCCGCTACCGCGCCGAGGCCGACAGCCTGGCGCGCGCCATCGCCATCCTCGAGGCCGCCCATGCATGACATGACCATCGACGAGGCCGCCGCCTGGCGGGACGGCTACGCCGCCGCACGCGGCCAGGCGCGCCTGCTGCTGCAGGGCATGGCCCACAAGCTGCGCAGCATGGGCTGCCCCTCCGAGGCGGCCACCCTCGAGACGGCGGCCGACGCGCTGGCCCGCATGCAGCAGACCACACCCGTCGGCGCCGACGGGCTCAGCTACAGGGGAGGCTGACCCATGCGCAAACGCATGCCCATCGCCTACGGCGCCGCCCGGCCGGCTAACGCACCCTGGGTGCAGGAGCTCGACCGCGTCGCCGCCGAGGCCGAGCGCATCTGGGGCGTCGACCGCCTGCCGCTGCTGATCAGCCCCGAGCAGCGCGCCAGGTGGCAGCGGCAGCAGGACAAGCTCGACGAGGCCATCCAGTCAGGTGATGAGGCCCGCATCGAACAGGCCTGCGCCGCCACGATCCGCGGCTACGCCGCCCTGATCCGCGAGGCCGAAGCCGCCGGCCACAAGCCGCTCGAGGTCACCGCCTGGGAGGCACCCATGGCCGACGGCATGATCCTGGCGGTGGTGCAGACCCTGCCCGAACAGCACGCCCATCAGCGCGCCTGCGTCCGCGACGGCCGCCGCAACGTGCAGGTCTGGACGGTCGAGGAGATCGGCCGGGTGCTGCACCGCGTCTCACCGGCGCATGCCGTGGGCGACATCAAGCAAGCATTCCCCGGCGCCGAGGTGGTGCAGCTGCGGCCGCGCCCCGTCACGGCCGCGCCGATCGACGACGAGATCCCGTTTTGACCCCGAGCCTCACACAGGAGCGAACCATGCAGACCACCGAAACCCTGAGCCTGCCGGCCGCCGCCACGCCGTTCACCGAGATGGCGGCGATCGACGCCAACATGACCTGCCGGCAGATCGCCGTGCTGCTGATGATCGCCGCGCACCCCGGCAACAGCGTGCGGCAGCTGGCGGCGACCCTCGACCTGGCGAAGCCCGTCGTCACGCGGGCCAACGACAAGCTGGTCGAGCTCGGGCTGATCACGCGGACGACCAGCAAGACCGACCGGCGCGAGGTCGAGCTGACCGTCACCAAGCTGGGCCGGCTGATGCTGCAGAAGGCGGGGCTGTGGGTGGCGTGATGGCAGCCCCGGCCGCAGGCGGCGCTACGCCTCCGGCTGCTGGCGCGCTGGCGGCGGGTTCTTCCCGTGCCAGCGGCCTGCCTTCTCAAGCCAGGACGCGACGTCGTCAGGGATGCGAACGGAACCGCGGGCCCATTGCCGCACCGTGCCCTCGGGCCGGCCGAGCGCATCAGCAAGGCCCCGCTGCGACCAGCGCAGCAAGGCGAGGCATTCGCGGAGGCGGGTGGGGGTCATTTGGCCGTTCCTTTGATGCGACGGGCGAACACCTGCCTAGCCTCGGCTTCTGTCACGTCCAGCACGACGTACCGCCAAGCGGCGGCGATTCCGCCAGCGACCTGCCCGCAATAGTTCTTCGACAGTTTGAAAACTGCAAACCGGCCATTGCGCTCCATCAGGCGGAACGGCGTGCCCGCCTTGTTGAGCTTGGTGTCGACAATGCGGAAGGTGGTGGTCATGGTGTCAGCCCTCCCCCTTCACATCAACACCGGGGCGGGCACGCCGACGTGCCAGGCGACCAGCTGGCCGACGTAGCAGCCGCGGGTGTAGCCAGAGCGCGGCAAGCCGGGCCCCGCGCTGGTGGCAACGCCCACGACCCGGCCGCCGTGCATGGCCAGCGAGCGCAGCACGCTCTCGACGCCGATCCGCGTCGCCTTGATCCGCGTGCCGTCGCGGATGTCGAGCTTGGCCAGGCTCGGGTCGTTGATGAAGCGCGCGAGGATCCGGGACACCTCGGCGTGGGTGGCGCCGTTGGTGTGCAGGAAGCCGGCCAGGTGGACGCAAGCGCGATCGAGGTCGTCATGCCCCTCGACGGCGTAGCGCACCAGCACGCTGTGCTGGCCGCTCGGGCCCTGCATGACCAGGCGGCCGTCGTCGACCGACAGGGTGATCTTCGCGCGGTTGGCGAGCTTGTACTGGGTCATGGCTCAGCCCTCCACGCTGTCGTTCGAGAGGCGGGCCATGTCGACCTCATGCGCCATCAGCAGCACCGCCGCGATGCGGGCGGCCAGCTCGAAGCCAACGATCGGCAGGATCTGCTGCTCGAAGACCTCGGCAATGGTGCGGCGGTGAAAGGGGCTGGCGACGTAGTGGCGCGCCAGCGCAGGGTCGAAGTCCGCGATCAGGGTGGCGGCTTGGGCGATGGTGTAAGGCACCGGGCTATCTCCTCGATCCGCCGGGCGATTGCCTCGGCTGAGCGGGTATATACGCACTCCGCGCATATTGTGCAAGCGAAAAATATGCGCGCCCTGCGTATATCGTGCGGCGCGTCGGCAGGCGCCTGGCAGGCGTCGCCGCCTACTGGCCAGCCCCCGGCCCCGCGTCGCGCTCCTCCTCCAGCCGCGCGATGGCCTGGCGCAGCAGGAAGCAGGCGTCCCGCGCCTCGGCCTGCTGCCTGGCCGCCAGCGCCCGCGCCGCCGCGTCGTCGAGCGGGATCTCCCGCAACACAGCGACCCAGCGCTCCAAGCTGGTCAGGTACGCCAGCAGCCCCTCCAGCCGCCGCGTCACCTCGGCACGCTCATCACCCGGTGGCCCACACCATCGCGCCATCACGCCCTCCTCACACCCGACCAGCGTCGGCCCTGTGAGGCGTAAACGTCCCCTCTTACTGCGTCAATAAAAGGCGCCCTTTACTCGGAGCTTCCATGGACTCGCTCAGCACAGCTAAGGCGCACCGCATGGGACGCCCACCCCTCGGCGTGAAGCCGACCAAGGTCCGCCTGACAGACGACCAGCTGCGTCGCATCGACCAGCTGGTCGGCGCACGTCGCATGGCCGCCTGGATCCGCGACGCGATCGACCGCGAGCTCGAGAGGCAAGAGGCAGAGCGCGCCACCGCCAGGTCGACAGCCCCAGAGCGCG
Source organism: Pseudomonadota bacterium (assembly GCA_041190985.1). GTDB lineage: Bacteria > Pseudomonadota > Gammaproteobacteria > Burkholderiales > Burkholderiaceae_C > Malikia. The sequence goes on along the minus strand of JBEEPT010000228.1, from coordinate 12,304 downwards.
AGAGCTGACGGCGTCGGAAAGTGCAGGCCGGCACCGCGGCAGCCTGCACAAACGCATTCCCGACACGTTTGTGCAGATGTGCAGCCAGCCAGAGAGACGAGAGCGCAGAGCCGGCCAGTACTGCCGGGAGCCTGTCGCGAGGGGGCGTAAAGCCTGCACAAATGCACAAACGTGAAAAAACACAGCGTTTGTGCGGATGTGCAGATTACTGGCATCAGGCTGTCATAAGGCTGTCGGGTTCTGCACATTTGCACAAACACCCTTTAGGGGTTTGTGCATTTGTGCAGACGACAGGCATGACATGCCCCGAGCGTTTGAGCAGAAGGGGGTGAGGTAGAGGTCATGGCCGTACCCAAGGGCACCGCCGCCCGGAAGCAGCTGCGTCAGAAGCTGGCCGCCATCGCCCATCACGGCGAGATCTCACAGGCCGAGCTCGATGCCGTGGCCAGCACGATGCGCTCCGGCACCAGGCGACGAGCCGCCAAGCCAGCAGCGAAGCCAGCCAAGCCCGCAGCCGCCAAGCCAGCACCGACAGTCGTCAGCACGACGCCGGTGAAGCGTGGCCCCGGCCGACCGCGCAAAGACCAGAACGGCGAGAAGGAGCAGCTGCTCGAGCTGCTGAAGGAAGGCACCACCTTCCGCCGCGCCTGCGGACAGGTCGGCGTGTCGCTGGCGACGATGTGGAACTGGTACGAGGCAGATGAGATATTTAGGGCCGCGTTTGCGCGCGCTCGCGAGGCTGCCTATCGCTCCCGCATCGACGAGGCGCTGGACCGCGCGCAGGACGCCGGGGACAAGGACGCCGCCTACTGCGCCAGGGTGGTGGCCGACATCGCGCTGAAGACCCTCGAGCTGCACCAGCGCAGCCAGCAGCTGCAGGTGAACGTCACCGGCGGCGCGTCAGGGCCGGTCACCATCACCTGGGCACCTGGCGGCCTGGCGCTGGGTGGGGAGACGCAGGCGCCGCAGCTGGTTATCGAGGGCAAGGCCGAGGCCGGCGGCTGACGCGGCAGGCTGGCGCCAGGCTGCGTTCACGCACCATACGAACGTATGCTGATTGAACGCCGGCCAGAGGTCGCCCCGCTTCCCCCGATCGCAGGGGCGCCGGCCGGCGGTGCCGCCGCCCTGCTTCACGCCTGCCAGGCAGGGCGGCGGCGCCCTCGGCCGGGGCGGCATACCGTCTGATCGCATACGATCGGCGGCGGCCGGGCACCCCCGCCGACCCCTCCCCGCCCTCTGCGTTGGCCCATCCCCTCCCGACGCGCACCTCGCGCACGCCGGGCCTCCCGGCTCCCGACCTCCCGCGCCGCCGGCACCTCTCGCGCGCGGCCGGCTTTCGGCTTTGGGCTCTGTGCGTCATGCTGGCGGCATGGACGGTGACCTGGGCAACCCGCCGCTGCTGATGTTCCTACTGACGCTGGCGGCGTTGGTGTTGGCGGTTGTGGTTGAGGCGCGGCTGCGGCGCCGCCTGGCGCTCTACGTCCCGCCGCTGCCCCGCTGGCTGCCGGTGCTGGTGTCGGTCCCGGCGTGCCTGCTGGTGCTGCTGGTGGTGGCTGTGGGCGGCGCGGAGCTGCTGCACCGGCTCTAGGCCTCTCGCCGCGCCGGCACCTTTCGCGCGCGGCCGAGCTCTCCAGCCGCGACAGGCCCGCGACAGGTTGCTGGCGGGCGTCTGATGCGTGCCCTCTGCGGCGGTATTCTGCGGAGTTCGAGGCATGCCGACGAGGCAGTACAGCGCGGTGCGCCGGCCGGACGGCACGGTGCTGGTGACTTGGTCGGGTTTGCTGAATGGCGACGACGGGGCCTCGTATGAGGCGCCGCCGCTAGCTGATCGAGCGCTGCAGGTGGTGGGTGTGTTCGGGTCTGGTGGGACGCTGGTGCTGGAAGGCACGATCGACGGCGTCAACTGGGCGGTGCTGAACGACCCGCAGGGCAATGCTCTGACGGTCACGGCGGCAAAGATCGAGCAGATCATGGAGCTGGTGGTGTCGGTTCGTCCGCGGGTGACGGCGGGCGATGGGGACACGTCGCTGGTGGTCAGCATGCTGCTGAAGGAGACGCGCTGATGGCCAAGAAGGACGCGCCCGAGCAGGTGTTGAGCTTCGCGGCGGCGGCGGCTGCGGCGGAGCGGATGGTGCAGCACTACCGTGCGTTCCAGCAGCTGCAGGATGTGCTGGTCGCGGCGGTGAATGCCGAGGCGGTGCGTGGCGAGCTGGAGCGTGCGGCGGATGCTGCGCGCGATGCGGCGGTGAAGGCGAAGGCCGAGGCGGCGAAGGCGGAGCAGCGCCTAGCGGCGAAGCGTGCCGAGGTTGATGCGCAGCTGGTGGACGTCGAGGCGTCGGGGCGTGAGCGCCTCGAGGAGGCGCGTCTGCGTGCTGACCGCCTGGTGGAGGAGCAGCGGGCGCGGGTGACGGCGGCTGTTGAGGTGGCCGAGCGGACGATTGCGCACAACGAGGCGCGTGCCGCGGAGGCGCTGAAGGCGGCCGAGGATGCCGAGCGGCGTGCGGCGGTGGTGCGTGAGGAGCTGGAGCGTCTGCGCGCACGTCTGGGGGCCTGACCATGACGGTGCAGTTCAGCGTGACGGTGCGCAATGCGCGCCTGGATGCGATCGAGACGGCGGTCGGGGCGTCGGCGGTGCTGCGGATCCGCTCTGGCACGGTGCCGACGAGTGTGGCGACGGCCGATAGCGGCACGGTGTTGGCGACGCTGAACCTGCCGAGTGATTGGATGGCCGCGGCGTCGAGCGGCAGCAAGGAGTTGTCGGGCACCTGGTCGGACACGTCGGCGGATGCGACGGGCACGGCGGGGCATTTCCGCGTGTATGCGTCGGACGGCACGACGGCGCACATCCAGGGCACGATCACAGCGACGGGCGGCGGCGGCGACATGACGCTGAACAGCACGTCGATCACGTCGGGCCAGGCGGTGACGGTTACGTCGTTCACGCTGACGGACGGGAACGCCTAAGCCATGACGGTGAAGATCAGCCAGCTGCCGGCGGCGGGATCGGTTGCTGGGACGGACGAGTTTGAGGCGAACCAGGGCGGCACGTCGCGCAAGGCGACGGCGTCGCAGATCCGCGCTGGCTTGGCGGTGTCCGGCGCGGTCGGCTCGTCTGGCCTGACGATGAACACGGCGCGCCTGCTGGGCCGCACCACGGCGAGCAGCGGTGCGGTCGAGGAGATCACGGTCGGCACGGGCCTGTCGCTTACGGGCGGCAGCCTGGCGGCGACCCCTCCCACAATTTTGGGCCGTGCTTACGATGAGTATGCGACATACGCGACCCTGACAGCGCAAATCCCTCTCGATGACACAATCCCCCAGAGTTCAGAGGGGACGCAGATTTTGTCCGCTTCGATAACACCCAAAAGCACGGCGAACAGAATCCGAGCCCGCGTGGTTGTACGAGGTCTGATCCAGGACAGCGCCAACCGCCAGGGTGCAGTCTGTCTGTTCCGTAACGCGGGTGCGGATGCAATTGCCGCGACAAACGCGAACTTTTATGCCGCAGGTGCCCAAATAGCCCAAACGGCTGTTCTTGAGTTTGAAGACTCACCGGCTAGTGTTTCGTCTCAGACATACACTGTTCGCGTCGGTGGAGCTGGCGGAACTCTGTATATAAACGGCAACAGCAGCAGTCGGATCTATGGCGGCGTGATGCGATCCACGCTTGTGCTTGAGGAGATCACAGCGTGATCCTCACAATCCTTTCCGCTGCTTTCGCCAACGAGGAGAAGACGGCTGCAGTCGCGCAGACGGCAGAAGCCGGCGCCGTCCTGCTTTCTGTCGCCGACACGCCTGACAACTGGGCGGCCATGTTCGCCGCTACCACGCCCACGCCGTTCATGCCGCCGCCGGCGCCATTGCGCGCCATCGCCAAGACGCAAATCTACCGCCGCGCCACCGACGCGGAGCTGGCGCTGCTCGAGGCGACGCTGCCGACGCTGCCGCTCCGCGAGCGGCTGTTGTGGCAGGATGCCGAGGGCGGCACCGTTCTCGTGGATGAGGTGAGGCCGTTCTTTGTGAGCGTAGTGGGTGAGGCGCGCGCCGACGAGTTGCTGGCGGCGCCCACGTGAGTTTGCTGTTGGTGAACCGCCCTGGCGCCTCGTCGATATCGTGAAGGCGGCGCGATGACCATCCAGATCGTTTTTGAGTTCGCCACCAAGTACGGCACCTACCGAGACGCGCTGTACCTGCCTGACGACCACGGCCTGACCGACGCTGAAATCGAGGTGATGAAGCAGCAGCGGCTGGACAACTGGTTGGCCGTCGTCGAAGCGCCGCCAGTTGAGGAGCCCGCTGCGGATGGCTGACCGCTACTGGGTCGGAGGCACCGCCAACTGGGACGGCACGGCAGGAACTAAGTGGGCAACCACGTCTGGTGGCGCTGGTGGAGCGTCTGTGCCTACGATTGTCGACGACGTGTTCTTCACGAACCTGTCCACCGGCACATGCACGATTGCGGCCGGAAACACGAACGCTCGCAGCATCAACTGCACCGGGTTTACAGGCACCATCGCGGGCACCGCCGACATCACGATAGCAGGCAGCGTCACGCTTGCTGCGGGGATGACCTACACCCACACCGGCACGATGACGTTTATCGCGTCGGGCACGCTTACGACGGCGGGCAAAACCTTCAGCGGCGTCACCGTCAACGCCGCAGGTATAACCATTACGCTGGGCGATGCCTTGAACATCGGCCTTCGCACACTAACAGTAACTCAAGGCACTTTTACGACCTCCAGTTTTTCTATCACAGCAGGTACTTTAAATTCGTCCACTACAGGCGTTAGAACTATAAATTTGGGCGCGTCTACATTAACTTTAAGTGGCACATTAAATTTTGCAAACTCAACAAATCTTACGTTTAACGCAGGCACATCTCAAATTAATATCACTGGTACCGCTGTTACTTTTAACGGCGGCTCCCAAACTTTTCATAATGTTTCTTTTACTACGGGCGGCGGTGCGGGTGTACGCGGTATAGCGGGAACCAATGTTTTTAATAGTCTATCTTTGACTGCCAATGTAACGGGACTTTCAACGCTTAGTCTAATAAACAATCAAACTGTCAACGGCACATTTACCTGTGCAGGATCTTCCGCATCTGCTCGCGGTTTTGTTATCTCGGACACGCTTGGCGTAGCCCGGACCATCACCGCAGCCGCAATTTCTGCTGCTGATTGCGACTTTCGCGATATCACGCTGGCGGGCGCAGCAGCCGGAGCAGCTCCAACACGCGCTGGCGATTGCGGCGGCAATTCCGGCATCACCTTCCCTGCGGCCAAGACCGTCTACCGGGTTGGCACCGACACCACTTGGGCCGGTGTTAACTCTTGGGCAACAGGCTCTGGCGGCACGGGAGCGGACACCAATTTTCCGTTGGCCCAAGACACCGCCGTCATCGATAACAGCACGGCGCTGACCGGGACGCTTTCGCTCGGATCTATTTTCAACATTGGGTCGCTTGATGCGTCAACGCGGACTACCGGCATCACGCTAGACCACAACGCCGCTGCAAGTCGCTATGGCTCTTACGCTTTAGGTTCCGGCGCTACCCTAAGCGGGACATCGGCGCAGACGTTCTTCGGTCGCGGAACGATGGATTTTACCAGCGCAGGCAAGACCATCACCTTTGCAGCTACCTTAAATAGCGTTGGTGGCACCTTCCGCCTTTTAGACGCCACAACATTTTCTAGTACTTTTACTCTGACGCGAGGCGCGCTTGACCTCAACAGCCTCACTTTCACAAGCAATGCTTTTTCTAGCAGCAACAGTAATACCCGATCCATAGCTTTTGGCACCGGCAACATTACAGTTACCGGTGCAGGCGGAGTTTGGACTAGCACCACAGCAACAGGACTTTCCATAACCGGAACCCCCGTTGTCAACGTCACCAGCGCCGGGTCCGCTGCAATTTCTGTTGGGTTTGGCACGCCCGACGAAGCCAATTCGATCAACGTTAACTTTTTGGCGGGCACCTACTCGTTGCAGCTACTAGGTTCTGCGCGGAGTGTTAACTTTACCGGCTTTAGCGGAACTCTAATTGGTGGCACGCGCACCATCTTTGGCGACCTAACCATTTCATCGGGCATGACGCTTGCGGTCGGCGGCGTCACCACCACGTTCGCGTCTACCAGCGGAACGCCGCGCACCATCACAACCAACGGCAAAACGTTTGATTTTCCCGTAGCTGTTAATGGTGCTGGCGGAACTTTCCGGCTTCTAGACGCCCTGACGATGGGCTCCACGCGCACGCTCACGCACTTCAACGGCACCCTTGATCTCAACGGCTTCAACCTGACCGTTGGCACTAGCGGTTCCTACTTCACCACCTCCGGGACCAAAAACCTAACGTTCAACGGCGGTACGCTGACTTGCCCTGCCGCCAGCGCGACCGCGTTTAACAACGCTGCGCCGACTGGCTTTACCACGACGGCGGGCACGGGCACCGGCACGATCAACATGACGGCTGCGGGCGCCAAGACGTTCGTAGGCGGGGGCTCGACGTTCAACTGCACGCTGAACAATGGCGGTGCGGGCGCCTTGACCATCACGGGCGACAACACGTTCACCACCCTGGCCAACAGCGTGCAGCCGACGAGCTTCTTGTTTACGGCAGGCACCACGACGACGCTCACCAACTGGAACATCAACGGGACCGCCGGAAATCTTGTTACCATTGGTAGCGCGACCGCCGCGTCCCACACGCTGTCTAAAACAAGCGGCACCGTCAGCGCCGACTATCTGTCGATCAGCAACAGCACAGCGACGGGCGGCGCGACGTGGAACGCTGGCGCGAACAGCGTGGATGGCGGCAACAACAGCGGCTGGCTTTCCGGCGCGGCAGCTGTTGTCGCTACGCTGGCGCAGACGCTGGGCGCTGCGTCTCTGTCGGCCGCTGGGGGCGTGCCTGCGGCAGGTATTCTGTCGGCGACGCTCAACGCTCTGACAGTCAGCGCGGCAGGACAGATCCAGGCGATCGGCGTGCTGACGCAAATGCTGGCTGACGCGACGCTAGCGGCGATCACCCCGCAGCGCGGTGCGTCCTACGGCATGATGCGGCGCCGGAGGCGGTTCTGATGGCCCGCGCCCCTGCCAAAGCCCGCCAGGTCGTCATCCCCTACACGCCGCGCCCGCTGCAGGCGCAGCTGCATGGCGAGCTGCGGCGGTTCTCCGTCGTGATCTGCCATCGCCGGTTCGGCAAAACGGTGTTCGCCATCAACAACCTGGTGAAGCGGCTGTTCGAGTGTAAGCACCCCAACCCGCAGGGCGCCTACATCGCGCCGACCTATGGCCAGGCCAAGCGCATCGCGTGGGAGTACCTCAAGCGCTACACCGAGGTGATCCCTGGCGTGCGCTTTTGGGAGACGGAGCTGCGCGTCGACATCTCGCGCGGCAAGGACACCATCAAGATCTACCTGCTGGGCGCCGACAACCCAGACGGGCTGCGCGGCCTGTACCTCGACGATGTCATCTTCGACGAGTACGCCGACATGCGCCCGCGGATCTTCGCGGAGGTAGTGCGCCCGGCGCTGTCCGATCGCCTCGGCTGCGCGCTCTGGATCGGCACGCCGCGCGGCTACAACCACCTGCACGACATCTACGAGCAGGCCAAGCAGATGATGCTGGCCGGCAATGGCGAGTGGTTCGCCGCGCTTTACCCCGCCAGCGTGACCGGCGTGCTGCTGCAGTCCGAGCTCGACGGGGCGCGGGCGATCATGAGCGAGGAGCAGTACGGTCAGGAGTACGAATGCAGCTTCGAGGCGGCGGTGCAGGGCGCCTATTACGGCCGCCTGATGTCTGTGGCGCTCGAGCAGGGCCGCATCGCCAACTTCCCGGTCGACGAGAACCGGCCGGTGAATACGGCCTGGGATCTCGGCATGGACGACGCGACCAGCATCTGGTTCTGGCAGCCGTCGATCGACAACCGCTGGGTGGACATCGTCGGCTACTACGAGGCGCGCGGCCAGGGCCTGCCGCACTACGTCCGCGAGCTGCAGAGCCGGGGCTGGATCTACGGCAAGCACGTCGCCCCGCACGACATCGAGGTGCGCGAGCTCGGCAGCGGCAAGAGCCGCCGCGAGATCGCCGCCAGCCTCGGCCTGCGGTTCGAGGTGGCGCCCAGGCTCAACGTGTCAGACGGCATCGAGGCAGCGCGGGTGCTGCTGCCGCGCTGTCGCTTCCACGCTGACGAGACGCGTGCCGGCGTCGAGGCGCTGCGCCAGTACCGGCAGCAGTACAACGAGCGCCTCGGCCGCTACGCCGACACGCCCCTGCACGATTGGACTAGCCACGCGGCGGATGCCTTCCGCACGCTCGCCATGACGTGGGACCGCGTGGGGCGCATCGCGCCGCCGATGCCGGCGCGTGCCGACGTCGACTTCGACCTGTTCGCCTAGGAGGCCGCCATGACGTTCAGCAAGCCCAAGATGTCCGCCATGGCGCCGACGCCGACGCGGCCGATGGATCCGCCGCCGCCGGTGGAGCCGGCGAGCGCGACCGACGACACGGTCATGCGCCAGGCGCAGCAGGCGACCAATGAGCTGCGCCAACGGCGCGGCCGGGCGTCGACCATCCTGACCGGCGGCGGCGATGGCGGGCCGGTTTCGGTCGCAGCCCCCGGCCTGTCCGGCGGCAACCGTCAGACGATGGGGTGAGGCAGATGCCGACTGATGTCAGCGCTCTGGTGCAGCGCTACCGTGACCTGCGCAGCGCGCGCGGGCTCTGGGAAACGCACTGGCAGGAGCTTGCCGACTACATGCTGCCGCGGCGCGCCGACATCGTCATGCGGCGGGCGAAGGGCGACAAGCGCACCGAGCGCCTGTTTGACGGCACCGCGCTGCACGCGGTCGAGCTCCTGGCCGCCGCGCTGCACGGCCTGCTGACCGGCTCCAGCACCCGCTGGTTCAGCCTGTCGCTGCGCGATCGCACGCTGATGGGCGACGCCGAGGTGCGGGCCTGGCTCGAGGAAGCGGCCGAGATCATCTACGAGGAGCTGGGCCGCTCCAATTTCGAGACGGAGCTGCACGAGCTCTACCTCGACCTCGTGACGTTCGGCACCAGCTGCATGTTCGTCGAGTTCGAGGACGACCAGCTGCGCTTCGCCACGCGGCATATCGCGGAGGTGTACCTCTCCGAGGACAAGCACGGCCGCATCGACAGCGTCTTCCGCATCTACAAGGCCACGGCGCGCCAGCTGGTGCAGCGCTTTGGCCCGGAGAAGCTGTCGATGCGGATCCAGCGGGCTTTCGAGACGCACCCCGACAACGAGGTCGACAACATCCTGCACGTCGTCACGTCGCGGGATGAGCGCAAGTACGGCGCCCGCGACGCGCGGAACATGCCGATCGCCTCCTGCTACATCGACGAGGCGTCGCGCGTGCTGATCGACGAGAGCGGCTACAACGAGACGCCCTTCGTGGCGCCGCGCTGGTTGAAGGCGTCGGGCGAGGTGTATGGCCGCAGCCCCGGCATGACGGCCCTGCCCGACACCAAGGTCGTCAACAAGATGTCGGAGATCATGCTGAAGGCAGCGGCCAAGATCGTCGACCCGCCGATCCTTGTGCCCGACGATGGGGTGGTTGGCCGCTGGGCGATCGCGCCTGGCGCGCTGCTGCCCTACCGCGCCGGCGCCGACAAGCCGGAAGCCCTCATCACCAAGGTGAACCTGCCGCTTGGCCTCGAGCTCGAGGAGCGCCGCCGGGCCGCCATCAACAAGGCATTCTACACCGACTTGCTGCAATTCGCGCAGGGGCCGGCGATGACGGCCACCGAGGTGGTGCAGCGGGCCGAGCAGCAGCTGCGCCTGCTGGGCCCCGTCCTGGGCCGCCTGACGGCCGAGCTGCTGCAGCCGATGATCGACCGCACCTTCGCCCTGCTACTGCGCGCCGGCCGGATCCCCGACGCGCCGGCGATGCTGCAGGGCATGGACCTCAAGGTCGAGTACCAGAGCCCCCTAGCCCGCGCCCAGAAGGGCGAGCGCCTGACCGGCCTGACGCGGGCGCTGCAGATCCTGATGCCGCTGGCCCAGGTGCTGCCGGTGATGGACCACATCGACCCCGACGCGACGGTCGACGAGGTGCTGCGCCAGACCGGTGTGCCGGCCAGCGTGCAGCGCTCGCGGCGTGACGTGGCGCGGGTGCGGGGCGAGCGCGCCCAGGCCGAGCAGGCGGCCATGCAGCAGCAGCAGACCATGATGGCGGTGGAGGGCGCCGGCACGCTGGCCAAGGCCGGCAAGGATGCCGACGTCGACCTGGCGGGCGTGCTGGGCCTGCCGGCACGGGGAGCTGGCGCGGCATGAGCGAGTACACCGAGAAGCAGCGCCGCACCGATTACGGGGTGGTGTTCGGCAGCGAGGCCGGTGCGCGCGTCCTGGCCGACCTCCTGCGTGCCTGCAACATGCAGCACTCGACCTATGTGCGCGGTGACATGACGCACACTGCGTTTTTGGAAGGCCGCCGGTCGATCGGCTTGCGGCTGCAGCAGATTATGAAGGGACAAGAGCATGAGCGAGACAGCCAGCATTCTGACGCCGAGTGACGCCCCTGCCCCGGCTGCACCAGCGCCTGCCGCACCGGCCCCGGCGTCCGCTGCGCCGGCCGCTGCAGTCTCTGCCTGGTACGAAGCCCTGCCCGAGGAGCTCCGCGGCGACAGCCTGGTCCGCAAGTACCCCTCGCTGCCCGCCTTCGTGGATGGCTTCCGCAACGCCCAAAAGCTGATCGGCGCCGAGAAGATCCCGCTGCCGAAGGCGGACGCGCCGCCGGAGGTGTGGGCGCAGGTCTACTCGCGCCTGGGCCGCCCCGAGACGCCGGACGCCTACCAGCTGCAGCGCCCCGAGGGCGTGACGGTGCCGACGGCCGAGCCCCTCGAGAAGGGCTACAAGGAGATGGCGCATCAGCTCGGGCTGAACGCGCGCCAAGCTCAGGAGCTGTACGGCTGGTATTTGAAGACGGCGCAGAGCAGCACCAGCCAATTCGAGGAAAGCCTGCAGGCCGAGCGCGGCGAGGCCGAGGGCAAGCTCCGCCAGGAGTGGGGGCGCGCCTACGACCAGAACCTAGCACAGGCGCAGGGCGCCATGCGGCGCCTGTTTGACCCCGCCGATATCGAAAGCCTTGAGGCGCGGGGACTGGGCAACGACCCGGCCTTCATCCGCATGCTGGCGAAGGTGGGCAAGGCGATGGGCGAAGATAGCGTGGATGGTAAGCCGGCGGTCGGCCTGCTGGCGCCGGCCGATGCGCAGCGGCGCATCGCCGAGATTATGGGCGATCCGCGTCACCCGTACCGCGACCAGCGCCATCCGGCGCACCAGCAGGCCGTGCAGGACATGGCGACGCTGTTCGAACAGGCCTATCCCAGCGCGGCCTGACGCCGCGACAGGCTCGCGACAGGTATCGCAGCGCTCGTCTCGCGTGAAAGGTGACGACGCTGCGATACCCCAGGGCCGCAGCTGGTGCGCGGGGAAGCCGCGCCGGTTCCGGTGCCGTCCACCGATCGGACCCTCTGCGGCTTCGTAGGGACACGTCCAGCCATCTCGAAGGAGATCGCTGGGATGACGTCCCAGATCACCACCGCCTTTGTCCAGCAGTACAGCGCTAATGTCGCGATGCTGGTTCAGCAGATGGATGCGCGCCTGCCGGCGTTCGTCCGCACCGAGTCCGTCACGGGCGAGTTCGCCTATTTCGACCAGATCGGCCGCGCCGAGGCGATCGAGCGTGTCACGCGTCACGGCGACACGCCGTTGGTCGAGACGCCGCATTCGCGTCGCCAGGTCGCGCTCCGCTCTTTCGAGTGGGCCGACCTCATCGACCGCCAGGATCTGGTCCGCACGCTGATCAACCCCGAGAGCCAGTACGCTCGCGCCGCCGCCGCTGCCATGCAGCGGAAGATGGACGACGTCCTGATCGAGGCGGCGACCGGCACCGCGCGCACCGGCAAGACCGGCTCGACCTCCACCTCGCTGCCGGCTGGCCAGCAGGTTGCGGTTGACTACGTCGAGAGTGGATCGGCGGCGAACAGCGGCATGACGATCGCCAAGCTGCGCCGCGCCAAGACCATCCTGGACGAGGACGAGGTCGACAACGAAGACCGCTTTGTCGTCTTCTCGGCGCGCCAGGCGCAGGATCTGCTTCGCACCACCGAGGTGACGAGCTCCGACTTTAACACGGTTCGCGCCCTGGTGGCCGGCGAGGTCGACACCTTCCTGGGCTTCAAGTTCATCCGCTCGGAGCGGCTGGGCACGTCTAGCGGCCATCGCCGCTGCTTCGCCTACCAGCGCCAGGGGCTGCTTCTGGCGATCGGTCAG
>JBEEPT010000227.1:0-3854 GCA_041190985.1 Pseudomonadota bacterium | reverse complement strand
TCGGGCCCGTCGATCGCCACCAGCAGGCCGCCGAGCGTGAAGAACACCGCCAGCGCCGCGCGGCCCAGGCGTAGGTGACGAGGTAGGCCACCAGCGCGGGGTGGCAGCGCAGCGTCGCCAGACAGGTCTCGCGCCCGCGCTCGGCACCGATGTCCAGCATCAGCAGCCCGAAGATGGGCCCGCCGATCATCGGCAGGCCGGCCAGCCACCCGCCGGCCGCATGGCCCCAGCGGTCGGCCACCAGCGAGGCAGCCAGCACGGTGGCGGCGATCAGCGCGAGCTTGACCCCAAGGAGCCCGACGTCGCTCAAGCGCGTGCCCCCGATGAAAGCCAGGCGGTGACGGGCAGCGGATCGGGCCGCCGGCAGTGGATCGGGCAGGCATGGGCGGGGGCAGGGGCATGCATCGGCACTATTCTGGATCGTGCGCGCCGCGGCACCAGCGCGCGCGGCGGCAACTACATCAGCCCGGGCAACCAGAGCACCACCTGCGGAAACACGATGATCAGCAGCACCGCCACCACCATCAGCAGGAAGAAGGGCAGCGCGGCACCCGCCAGCCAGGTCAGCTCGCGCCCGGTCAGCCCTTGCAGCACGAACAGGTTGAAGCCCACCGGCGGCGTGATCTGCGCCATCTCGACCACGAGCACGACGAAGATGCCGAACCACAGCAGGTCGATGCCGGCAGCCTGCACCGTGGGCGCCAGCACCGCCATCGTCAGCACCACCATCGAGATGCCGTCCAGGAAGCAGCCCAGCACGATGAAGAAGACCATCAGCAGCATCAGCAGCCCGAAGGGCGGCAGGCCCAGGCTGCCGATGAAGGCTGCGACCTCCCGGGGCAGACCGATGAAGCCCATGGCCAGGGTCAGGAAGGAGGCGCCGGCCAGGATGAAGCCGATCATGCAGTACACCCCGCAGGCGGCGGTGAGCCCCTCGACGAAGCTGCGTCGGCTGAGGCTGCCGTCGAGCGCGCTGAGCGCCAGCGCGCCGGCCACGCCCATTGCCGCCGACTCGGTGGCCGTGGCCAAGCCGCTGTAGATCGAGCCGATCACCAGGCCGATCAGCGCCAGCACCGGGATCAGGTGCCGCGCGGCGCGCAGCTTCTGGGTCAGCGTGGTCGCCGGATCGGCCGCGGGCACCTGCCCGGGGTTGCGCAGCGCCCACCAGGCCAGGTAGCCCGAGAACAGCGCCATCAGCATCAGCCCTGGCACCACGCCGGCGACGAAGAGCTTGGCGATAGAGACGTCGGTGGCCACCGCGTAGACGATCATGATGATCGACGGCGGAATCAGCAGCCCGAAGGTACCCGCCCCAGCCAGCGAACCCAGCGCGATGCGATCGGGGTAGCCGCGCGCCTTCAGCTCCGGCAGCGTGATGCGGCCGATGGTGGCGCAGGTGGCCGCGCTCGAGCCCGACACCGCGGCGAAGATGCCGCAGCCCACGACGTTGGTGTGCAGCAGCCGCCCCGGCAAACGGTTCAGCCAGGGTGCCAGCCCCTTGAACAGGTCGGCCGTCAGGCGCGTGCGGAACAGGATCTCGCCCATCCACAGGAACAGCGGCAGCGCGGTCAGCGTCCAGCTGCTGGTGCTGCCCCAGATCGTGAAGACCATGCTGTCGCCCACCGGGCGCGACGTGAAGGCCTGCATCGCGAAAGCCGCGACGCCCAGCAGCGCCAGGCCGATCCAGAAGCCCGAGGCCAGCACCGCGAGCAGCAGCGCCACGATCAAGCCGGCAGCCGTCAAGTCCATCATTCGCTCCGGGCAGCACTCTGTGCGGCGGCATCGGGGTGGAAAGGCAGGCCGAGCAGCCGGCAGGCGCAGGCATCGGCGAAGGCGATCGCCAAGCCGACGCAGCCCAGCGCCATCGACAGCTGCGGCATCCACAGCGGCGTCGCGTCCGAGCCCGGCGAGATGTCGTGCGTGGCCCAGGACACGCCGACGAGCCGCGCCGCGTAGACGGCGAGCGCGGCGCTCAGCAGGAGCCCGGCCGCCAGGCAGGCGCCTTCCAGCAGCGCGCGCCCGCGCGCCGGCAGCCGCTGCAGCAGCAGCGTCACCCGCAGGTGCTCGCCGCGCTGCAGCGTGCGCGGCAGCGCGAGGAACAAGCCCGCGGCGATCGCATACCCGGCGTAGGCGTCGAGCCCCCGCAGCCCCCAGGCGAACTGACGGTCGGCCACGCCGAGCAGCACGGCCGCGAACGCCGCCACCATGGCCAGCGCCGAGCCGGTCATCAGGAGCGCGTAGAAGCGGTCCAGCCAGGGCCTGAGGGCGCGCACGGCATCGTCTCCCGGTCGGGGCTCAGCGCCGGTAGGCTTCGATGACGGCCTGGCCCTCGGGCCCGGCCTGGCGCAGCCACTCGGCGGTCATGCGCTCGCCGATGGGGCGCAGTTCGGCCTTCAGGCGTGCGCCGCTGCGATCCACCGTCATGCCGCGCGCGGTGAGCTCCTTCAGATATTCGTCGTCCTTCTGCTCGCTGAGCTGCCAGCCCCGGTCGCCCGCAGCAGCGGCCACCCGCAGCACGGCCGCCTGCGTGGCGGCGTCGAGCGCATCGAAGGCACGCGCATTGACCACCACCGCATTGCGCGGCAGCCAGGCATTGACGTCGTAGAAGAACTTCACCTGCTCGTGCAGCTTGCTCTCGACGCCGCTGGCGCTGCTGGTGAGGAAGTTGTCGATACCGCCGGTGGCGAGCGCCTGCGGCAGCTCGGCGAGCTGGATCGTCACCGGCTGCGCGCCCACGAGCTCGGCAATGCGGGTGGTCGCCGGGTTGTAGGCGCGCATCTTCGTGCCGCGCAGATCGGCCAGCGAGGTGACCGGTCTCTTCGAATACAGGCTCTGGCCGGGCCAGGGCACGGTGTACAGCAGCCTCATGCCCTGGCGCCCGAGCAGCTGCTCCAGCGCCGGGCGCGAGACCTGGTCGAGCTTGCGCGCCTGGGGGTAGGTGGTGGCCAGGAAGGGAATGGCGTCGATGCCGAACAGCGGGTTCTCGTTGGCAAAGCCCGACAGGATGAACTCGCCGGCCTGCGTCTGCCCGGTCTGCACCGCGCGCTTGATCTCGTTGGCCTTGTACAGGCTGGCGCCGGGATGCAGCGTGATCTTCAGGCGGCCCGACGTGGCGCGCTCCACTTCATCGGCGAACCATTGCAGGTTCTGCACCTGGAAGGTGTTGGGGCCGTAGCCGGAGGGCAGGTCCCAGCGGGTCTGCGCCTGGGCTGGCAGCACTGCAGCGGTGGCGGCGGCGGCCACGGTCGCGAGGAAGAGGCGTCTCATGCGGATCTCCTTGGGGTCGGGTGGGTGAGAGGGGGGCGGTGATCTCTGTGCGCAGCGCAGAAGGCGTCGGGTGCGGCAGACACGAAGGGCGGCGCGGCAGGTTCAGAAGGCCGCGAGTTCGTGATTCAGGCGGTCGGTGATCAACATCGCGCCCGGCGCGTGCGTGATCGCCAGTGGTGGCCTGGCCTGCAGCAGCGCGGCCTGCGGCGTGACCCCGCAGGCCCAGAACACGGGCACCTCGTCGGCGCGCACCTCGACCGCATCGCCGTAGTCCGGGCGCTGCAGATCGGTGATGCCGATCAGCGCCGGGTCGCCCAGGTGCACCGGAGCGCCGTGCACCGCCGGGTAGCGCGAGGTGATCTGCACCGCCCTGATCGCATCGGCCGCGCGCAGCGGGCGCATGGTCACCACCAGCGGGCCGCTGAAAGGGCCGGCGGGCGCCGTCGGCAGCGTGGTGCGGAACATCGCGACGTTGCACCCCCGCTCGACGTGGCGCAGCCGCACGCCCTCGTCCAGCAGCGCCTGCTCGAAGCTGAAAGAGCAGCCGATGACGAAGGCGATCAGGTCTTCGCGCCACAGCGGCGAGA
>JBEEPT010000226.1:0-30889 GCA_041190985.1 Pseudomonadota bacterium | reverse complement strand
CCTGAGCGACACCCCCGAGCGTTTGCGGCAACTGACCAACTTCGACTGGATCCGCGTGGCCGTTGATTCACACAACCGCGGCAGAAAAGAAGGTCCGGATACTTCTTGAGATCCGTATCAGTCGCGCGTGGCCTTGCGCCGGACGTCGGCGATGTAGGCCTGGCCGTCGGGCGGACGGCCGGCGCGCTGGCTTTCCCAGATCATGCGGCCGAGCGACTCCATGACCTCGTGGTGCGCCTCGTGCAGCGAGTCACGCCTGGCCGCCAGCAGTTCCACCGCCTGGCGTATGCCTGGCGGCTGGTCGATCGAGCATTGCTCGCTGATGCTCAGGTGCATGGACAGATGCAGGAACGGGTTCTCGCGCGTCTCCGAGGGCTGCTGCATGCGGCGCAGCGCCTCGTCGACGTCGGCCAGGTCGGCGTGGTATTCGGGATGGAGCTGGATCCATTCGGCGGCCAGCACCTCGATCGCCTCCATGGGCTGTTGCTGCTGGGACTTGGCATGGACGGCGCAGAAGAAGCGCCGCACATCGGCTTGGGAAGGCGTGAACATGGCGGGATTGTGAACCACAGCCGGGTGTACAGTTGCCGGCTGGCCCCAAGTTCCCCGGTCTCTACATGCCCATCACCGACCCCTGGTTCTATCTCTGCGCCGTTCCCGCGGTGCTCCTGCTCGGCATCAGCAAGAGCGGCTTCGGTGCCGGCTTCGGCTCGCTCGCCGTGCCGATGATGGCGCTGGCCGTCAGCGTGCCGGAGGCGGCGGCGATCTGCATGCCCCTGCTGCTCGTCATGGACCTGCTGGGGATGGCGGCGTTCCGCAAGGACTTCGACCGGTCCTTGCTGAAGTTCCTGATTCCCTGCGCGCTGCTCGGCACCATGGCCGGCGCGCTGTCGTTCCGCTATCTCGACGCCAGGACGGTCGCCGGCGTGGTCGGCCTGCTGACGCTGCTGTTCCTGGCCCAGCGCCTGCTGTTTCCGCCGCGCGCCGACCATCGGCCTCCGCCGCGTTGGCTCGGCGCGCTGCTGACGGTCACTTCGGGCTTCACGAGTTTCGTGGCGCACGCGGGCGGGCCGCCGATCAGTGTCTACATGATCCCGCTCAGGCTCAGGCCCGTGGTGTTCACCGGCACCATGGCCTTCCTGTTCTTCGTGGTCAACATGAGCAAGTGGATTCCCTACGCCTGGCTGGGGCTGCTGGACTGGCGCAATTTCGCGACCTCGCTGGTGCTGCTGCCGCTGGCGCCGCTCGGGGTCTGGGTCGGGGTGCGGATGGCGCGCCGGATCGATCCGCAGATGTTCTACCGCGTGATCTACTCCGGCATGTTCCTGACCGGCGTCAAGCTGGTCTGGGACGGCTGGTTCTGACGCCGCTGCCGGTCCGGGCGCCTCAGGCGGCGCCTTCGAAGCCGTTCTGGCGCCAGGCCTCGAAGGCGACCACCGCGACGGCGTTCGAGAGGTTGAGGCTGCGCTGGCCGGCGCGCATCGGCAGGCGCAGGCGCTGCGCGGGCGGGAAGGTCTCGCGCAACTCGGGCGGCAGGCCCGCGGTCTCGGAGCCGAACACCAGCCAGTCCCCGGGCCGGAACGCCACTTCGTGCAGCGGGCGCGAGCCCTTGGTGGTCAGAGCGAACATGCGCCCGGCGTCCGGCCGCTCGTCGCGCAGGAAACTGGCCCAGTCGGCATGGCGGCGCAGCTCGGCGTATTCGTGGTAGTCCAGGCCGGCGCGCCGCAGCAGCTTGTCGTCCATCGAGAAGCCCAGCGGCTCGATCAGGTGCAGGGTGCAGCCGGTGTTGGCGCACAGGCGGATGACGTTGCCGGTGTTGGGCGGGATTTCGGGGTGGACCAGTACGATGTGGAACATGGTTTTCAGTCGGTTTCGGGGGCTGGCGTGCGGGCGAACACCAGGGCGCTGACACGGGCTGCGCCCGCTTCGAGCAGCACTGCCGCGGCGGCCTCGAGCGTGGCTCCCGTCGTCATGACGTCGTCGACCAGCAGCACGTGGTCTCGAGGCAGGCGTGACCGGCGGGCGGGGGCGACAGTGTAGGCCCGCTCCATGTTGGCAAAACGCTGGGCGCGTTCCAGCTCGTGCTGCACGCCGGCGTTCTCGTGCCGCAGTAGCAGGTCGGGCACGGCCAGGGCGCTGCCGGGCAGCAGCCGGCGCAGGTGGCGGACCAGTTCCCAGGCCTGGTTGTAGCCGCGCTCGCGCAGCCGGTCGTGGCTCAGCGGAACGGGGGCGATCAGGTCGACCTCGTCCAGCAGTTCGGGCAGGCCCGGGGTGTCGGCGAGCAGCTGCGCGAGCTGGCGCGCCCAGGCCGGTTCGCGCTTGAGGCGGGCGACCAGGCCGGACCAGGGGTGGGCATAGTCGACCCGCGCCAGGCAGCGGTGCAGTCGCCCCGGTCCGGCCTCGCGGCAGCGCAGGCAGCGCGGCAGGCCGGGTGCCATCGGCAGGGCGCAGCCGGGGCAGCGCAGGGTGGTGCGGCCGTGGCGCTCGAGGCAGGCGGCGCAGACCGGGCGGGCTGGCCAGCGCGCGCAGATCTCGCAGCTGGCCGGCCAGGAAAGCCGCAGGCCCGACAGTGTTTTCATGCGGCGAATATACTGCTGCGCCCGCCATTGCGGCGGTATCCGGCGGTTGTGCCGCAACCCACAGACAAGACTCGCCCGAAAGCCCCATGGAAGCCTTCAATCCCGGTCAGGAAAAGCCCGTGCCGGGTCTGGACCCCGTCGCTGCGCGCCGCTGGCGCGAGCAGGCCCGATCCTCCAGCCCCTGGCTGCACGAGGAGGTCGGCGCGCGCATGGCGCAACGGCTGCACTGGATCAAGCAGCCGCCGCAGAGCTGGCTGCACTGGGCGCCGCTGCTGGGTGGCCTGCAGGCACACCAGAAGGTGGCTTCGATCTACCCCCAGGCGCGCGTCACGCTCGGCGGCGAGGGCGCACAGGCCGCCGCCGACTGGCTGCGCCGCCAGGCGCCACGAAGCTGGAATCCGCTCAAGTGGCGTTCTAGCGGCGCCGCCCTGCACGACGCTGCGGCGGGCGAGGTCGGCATGCTCTGGGCCAATATGGCGCTGCATCTCGACCCCTACCCGCGCACGCTGCTGGCGCGCTGGCGCGACGCGCTGGCGGTCGACGGCTTCCTGATGTTCTCCTGTCTGGGGCCCGACAGTCTGCGCGAACTGCGCGAACTGTTCGCGCGCCAGGGCTGGCCGGCGCCAGCGCATGCCTACACCGACATGCACGACTGGGGCGACATGCTGGTCGAGGTGGGCTTCGCCGAACCGGTGATGGACATGGAGCGCATCACGCTCACCTACCCGGATGCCCGGCGCCTGCTGCGCGACCTGCGCGACTGGGGTCGCAATCTCAATCTCGAGCGCTTTGCCGGCCTGCGCGGCCGGGGCTGGGGCCGTGCCCTGGAGCAGGCGCTCGAGACCGGCCTGCCGCGCGACGAGCAGGGGCAGTTGCTGCTGAGCTTCGAGGTGCTCTACGGCCACGCCCACAAGCCGGCGCCGCGGGTGCGGCTGCAGTCGACCAGCACGGTCTCGGTCGACGACATGCGCCAGATGCTGCGCCAGCCGCGCGCCTCCTGATCGATCCGGACCGCCGTCGCGGCGGCGCAACGGTGGGCGCAGTGGCGGCCTCCTGGCCCGTTAGTGCTTACCCTAGGGCGGTGTTTTATGGGGGGCTCTTGCGGTAACCTCGATTGATATAAATCAATACCCATAATCGAGGCAAGAAGTGAGCAAGAACATCTGGAAGGCTCTCAAGGGAGGATCGCGCACGGGCAGTCTGCGCGCCGCCACAGCAGCCCTGGCTCTCGCGGGCACTGCGCTCTGGTCCGGGGCCGCGCTGGCGGTCAATGACCTTCCTGGCGGTCCCGCCGTCAATGCGGTCAACTTCCAGCCTCCTGCCACCCGCATCGCCGAGACCCTGCACGGCCTGCACGGCTTCATGCTCCTGCTGTGCGCCGCCATCTTCGTGCTGGTGTTCGGGGTCATGTTCTACGCGATCTTCAAGCACCGCAAGTCGGTCGGCCACCAGGCGCAGGAGCTGTCCGAGCCGATCTGGGTCGAGCTGGGCTGGACCATCGTGCCGCTGCTGATCGTGATCGGCATGGCGCTGCCGGCGACCAAGGTCGTGGTGGCGCAGAAGGACACCTCGAACGCCGACCTGACGATCAAGGCCACCGGCATGCAGTGGAAATGGGGCTACGACTACCTCAAGGGCGAGGGCGAGGGCATCGGCTTCCTCTCGACGCTGGACACCCGGCAGCGCGAGATGGCCAACAGCGGCAAGCCCGAGGGCGACGACTACCTGCTCAAGGTCGACCACCCGCTGGTGGTGCCGGTGGGCAAGAAGGTGCGCGTGATCACCACCGCCACCGACGTGATCCACGCCTGGATGGTGCCGGCCTTCGGCGTCAAGCAGGATGCGATTCCGGGCTTCGTGCGCGACCTCTGGTTCCGCGCCGAGAAGACCGGCGACTTCTACGGCCAGTGCGCCGAGCTCTGCGGCAAGGAGCACGCCTTCATGCCGATCCACGTCAAGGTGCTGTCGCAGGACGACTACACCAGGTGGGTGGCCGAGCAGAGGAAGCTGATGGCGGCCAAGGCCGACGATCCGGGCAAGGTCTGGGCCCTGGCCGACCTGGTCAAGCGCGGCGAGTCGGTCTACGCGGCCAACTGCGCGGCCTGCCACAAGGCCAGCGGCCAGGGCGGCGGACCGATCAAGCCGCTCGACGGCTCGGCCATCGTCAAGGACGCCGACCCCCTCAAGATGGCTGCCGTGCTGTTCAACGGCGTCACCGCGACCGGCATGCCGTCCTGGAAGCAGCTCTCCGACACCGAGCTCGCGGCCGTCATGACCTACGCCAAGAACAGCTGGTCCAACCAGACCGGGCAGCTGGTGCAGCCCGCGCAGGTGGCGGCAGCGCGCAGGTGAGGCGCCTGAAGAACGATTTGAAGCAAGCAGGAAAACAAGATGAGCGCAGTTCTTGACCACCATGCCGCGCACGGGCATGACGATCACCACCACGCCCCGGCGGGCTGGCGCCGCTGGGTGTTCGCGACCAACCACAAGGACATCGGCACGCTGTACCTGCTGTTCAGCTTCGCGATGTTGATCTTCGGCGGCGCGCTCGCGATGGGCATACGCGCCGAGCTGTTCAAGCCCGGCCTGCAGCTGGTCAACCCCGAGCTGTTCAACCAGTTCACGACCATGCACGGCATCATCATGGTGTTCGGCGCCATCATGCCGGCCTTCGTGGGCTTCGCGAACTGGATGCTGCCGCTGCAGATCGGCGCCTCCGACATGGCCTTCGCGCGCATGAACAACTTCAGCTTTTGGCTGATGGTGCCGGCCGCGATCATCATCGCGCTGGCCTTCTTCATGCCGGGCGGCGCGCCCGCCGCGGGCTGGACGCTGTACGCGCCGCTGACGCTGCAGATGGGCCCCTCGATGGACGCGGCGATCTTCGCGATGCACATCCTGGGCGCCTCGTCGATCATGGGCTCGATCAACATCATCGTGACCATCCTCAACATGCGCGCCCCGGGCATGACGCTGATGAAGATGCCGATGTTCTGCTGGACCTGGCTGATCACGGCCTACCTGCTGATCGCCGTGATCCCGGTGCTGGCCGGTGCCATCACCATGACGCTGACCGACCGCCACTTCGGCACCAGCTTCTTCAACCCGGCCGGCGGCGGCGACCCGGTGATGTACCAGCACATCTTCTGGTTCTTCGGCCATCCCGAGGTCTACATCCTGATCCTGCCGGCCTTCGGCATCATCAGCCAGATCATCCCGGCGTTCGCGCGCAAGCGGCTGTTCGGCTACGCCTCGATGGTGTACGCGACCGCCTCGATCGCCATCCTGTCCTTCATCGTCTGGGCGCACCACATGTACACCACCGGCATGCCGGTGACGGGCCAGCTCTTCTTCATGTACGCGACCATGCTGATCGCGGTGCCGACCGGCGTGAAGATCTTCAACTGGGTCGCCACGATGTGGAAGGGCTCGATGACCTTCGAGACCCCGATGCTGTGGGCGGTGGGCTTCATCTTCGTCTTCACGATGGGCGGCTTCACCGGCCTGATCCTGTCGATGGCGCCGATCGACCAGCAGTTGCACGACACCTATTACGTGGTCGCGCACTTCCACTACACCATGGTGGCCGGCTCGCTGTTCTCGCTCTTCGGCGGCGTCTACTACTGGGGCCCGAAGTGGACCGGCGTGATGTACAGCGAGACCCGCGGCAAGATCCACTTCTGGCTGTCGCTGCTCTTCTTCAACCTGACCTTCTTCCCGCAGCATTTCCTGGGCCTGGGTGGCATGCCGCGTCGCTACGCCGACTACCCGATGCAGTTCGCCGACTTCAACATGATCTCGTCGATCGGTGCCTTCGGCTTCGGCCTGATGCAGGTCTACTTCTTCGTCTTCGTCGTGATTCCGATGATGCGCGGCCAGGGCGCGAAGGCGCCGCAGAAGCCCTGGGAAGGTGCCGAGGGCCTGGAGTGGGAGGTGCCGTCGCCGGCGCCGCACCACACCTTCGAGACCCCGCCCAAGCTCGACGCCAGCGCGACCCGGGTGATCGGCTGAGCGCCAGGGCGTGGAGGAGCAGGCAATGGCAGGTGAGATGAAAGCGGCGCTGGGCGCCGCCGAGCAGCGCAGGAAAAACCTGCGCCTGGCGCTGATTCTGGCGACCGTGGCGGCGGTGTTCTTTGCCGGCTTCGTCGCGCGCATGGTGCTGCTGGGACGGTGAGCCGAGATGGGCCTGCGCCGGCAGAACCTCACGATGATGGGCAAGCTCGGGGTGATCGCCCTGGGCATGTTCGGCTTCGGCTACGCGCTGGTGCCGATCTACAACGCGATCTGCGAGGCCACGGGCATGAACGTGCTGGCGCTGGCCGAGCAGGCCGTGCCGGGCATGCGCGCAGCCGCGCCGGCGGGCAACACGCAGGTCGACACGAGCCGGCTGATCACGGTGGAGTTCGACGCCAACGCGCGCGGCCCCTGGGAGTTCAAGCCCCAGCTGCGCTCGCTGCAGGTGCACCCCGGCGAGCTGGCCACGGTGATGTACGAATTCCGCAACGCGCAGGACCGCACCATGTCGGCGCAGGCGATCCCGAGCTACGCGCCCAAGCAGGCGACCGCCCACTTCAACAAGCTGGAGTGCTTCTGCTTCAACCAGCACACGCTGGCGCCGGGGGAGAGCCGGCAGTGGCCGGTGGCCTTCGTGATCGATCCGCGCCTGCCCAGGAACGTGACGACGATCACGCTGTCGTACACCTTCTTCGAGGTCGGCTCGAAGACGCCAGCGGCGCCCACGGGCGGGCCGGTCAGCGTGCCGGGAGTCGGCCGCACATGAGTCAAGGGGATCGCCAGGAGCGGCCGGCCACGCTGTGGCGCACCGTGGGGGCGGTGCTCTGGGGCTTCCTGGGCGTGCGGCGCGGCTCGGACTACCAGCAGGACATCCGCCAGCTCAGGCCGCTGCCGCTGCTGATCGTGGCCGTGGTGCTGGCGCTGCTGTTCGTGCTGGGGCTGATGGCGCTGGCGCACTGGGCCGCCAGCTGAGCCGGGCGGGACGATGACAGAGCAGGGATTGCAGAGAAACAACGACAGGAGATGACATGAGCTCAGCAGCACAGGGCGGCACGCCCTACTATTTCGTGCCCGGGCCCTCGCGGCACCCGGTGATGGCCGCCATAGGCCTGTTCTTCGTGATCCTGGGCGCGGGCCAGTGGGTCAACGGGGTGGGGTGGGGCAAGTGGTCGCTGGCTTTTGGCCTGGTCTGGTGGCTGACCGTGCTCTACCAGTGGTTCCGCGAGGCGGTGGGCGAGAGCGAGGCGGGCCTGTACGGGCGCAAGATCGACTTTTCCTACCGCTGGAGCATGAGCTGGTTCATCTTCTCCGAGGTGATGTTCTTCGGTGCCTTCTTCGCGGCGCTGTGGTGGGCACGCGCGCATTCGGTGCCCCAGCTCGGCAGCTTCGACAATGCATTGATCTGGCCCAACTTCCAGGCCGTCTGGCCCTCGGTCCAGCCCGGCGCGACCACCTCGCCGGCCGGCATCGTCGAGCCTTTCGAGGTCATGACCCCGTTCTGGCTGCCGACGATCAACACCGCGCTGCTGCTGAGCTCCGGCGTGACGCTGACGATCGCGCACCATGCGCTGCAGGCCGGCGAGCGCAGCAAGACCATCGCCTTCATGTGGCTGACGGTGCTGCTGGGCCTGACCTTCCTGTTCGTGCAGGGCTACGAGTACGGCCATGCCTGGAGCGAGCTCAACCTCAAGTTGAGCTCGGGCGTCTACGGCTCGACCTTCTACCTGCTGACCGGCTTCCATGGCCTGCACGTCTTCGTCGGCATGCTGATGCTGTTCTTCATCACGCTGCGGCTGCAGAAGGGCCATTTCACCAAGGAGCACCATTTCGGCTTCGAGGGCGCGGCCTGGTACTGGCACTTCGTCGACGTGGTCTGGCTCGGCCTCTACGTCCTGGTCTACTGGCTCTGATGGCCGCCGCGGACGACGGCAAGAAAGCGCCTGCGGGCGCTTTTTTCGTGCTGGCGCCACTCGCGCCGCTGTGCGGTTCGCGCTTCGGTGCTCAGTGCAGCGGCATGCTTCCGGGACGGATCCAGCCCAGCTGGTGCGCGAGGAGCAGGGCGGCGAACAGCAGCACCGACAGGCCCACGCGCAGCGCCAGCGCGCGCGCCATGCGGCGCGACCGGTGCGCGTCCTGCGCCTGGCCCGAGTCGCCGCGCAGCATGGCGAGCAGCGCCGCCGCGAGGCTGGCGATGATGGCGACGAAGGCCAGGATCACGAGGTACTTCATGACGGGGATTATCCGATGAGCCCGCGCCGGGCCGGCCGTTTCTGGCTGCTGACGGCCGCTGCCCTGCTGGTTGCGGCGGCCACGGCTGCGCTGGGCGTCTGGCAGCTGGGCCGGGCCGCGCAGAAGGAGGCGCTGCTGGCGCAGCGCGAGGCGCGCATCGGCTTGCCGGCGCTGGGCTGGGAGGAACTGCTTGCCGCCCGGAGCGTCCGGCGGCTGGCTGAGGACTACGACCGTGCCGTCAGGCTGCGTGGGCGCTGGCGCCACGAGGCCACCGTCTTCCTCGACAACCGGCAGCTGGAGGGGCGGGCCGGCTTCATCGTCGTGACCCCGTTCCAGCCCGTGGGCGGCACCGTCCTGGTTGCGGTGCAGCGCGGCTGGGTGCCGCGGCGCTTCGACGATCGCAGCGCCCTGCCGTCGCTGCTCCGAGCCGAGGGCGAGGTCGAGATCGAGGGGCGCATGGCCCCGCCGCCGAGCAAGCTATACGAGTTCGCCGGGGTGGAGCGTGGCGCCATCCGGCAGAATATCGACCTCGAGTCCTACGCGGCCGAATGGCAGCTCGATCTCCTGCCAGCCTCCCTGCAGCAGACCGGTCCCGGCGCGAGCCAGGACGACCTGCTGCGGCGCTGGCCCGTGGTCGGCCTCGATGTCCACAAGCACTACGGCTACGCCTTCCAGTGGTTCGGCCTGTGCGCACTCGTACTGGGTCTCTATGTCTGGTTCCAACTCCTTGCGCCCCGCCGGCGCTGAAGCCCGCGCTGCGGATTCCCCGCTGGCCCTGACCATCTACGAGCTGCCGCGCCTCGGTCCCGAGAGCGTGCGCGACGCCGCGGCGACCCGCACCGGGCGCCTGAAGATGTTCGCGATCCTGCTGGTCTGCGCCGCGCCGGTGATCGCGTCCTATCTCGCCTACTACGTGATCCGCCCCGACGCCAGGCGCAACTATGGCGAGCTGATCGAGCCGCAGCGCCCCATGCCGGCGCTGAACGGCGTGGACGCGCAGGGCCGGCCGATGGCGCTGGAGTCGCTGCGCAAGCAGTGGCTGTTCGTCAGCGTGTCGGAGGGCGGCTGCGATGCGCGCTGCGAGCGCCAGCTCTACCTGCAGCGCCAGCTGCGCGAGGGCCTGGGCAAGGACAAGGACAGGCTGGACTGGGTCTGGCTGCGCACCGATGCCGCCGCCCTCGTGCCGACCTTGCGCCGCGCGACCGAGGCGGCGACGGTGCTCAGCGTCGACGGACGGGAACTCGCGCGCTGGCTCGAGCCCGCGCCAGGCCATCGGCTGTCGGAGCATCTCTACGTGGTTGATCCCATGGGCAACTGGATGATGCGTTTTCCGGCCGATGCCGACCCCCGGCGCATGCGGCGCGACCTCGAGCTGCTGCTGCGGGCCTCGAATTCCTGGGACCAGGCGGGACGCGACTGATGGCCGGTCAGTCCCTCTACGATCTTGCGCCGCTGGGCCGCATGCTGGCCGGGGGCGCCTTGCTGGCCCTGCTGCCGCTGGGCTGGGGCTGGCTGCGCCAGCGCGGGGCGCCGCTGCAGCAGCGCCTGGCCTGGCTGACCGGGATCACGCTGTTCCTGACCTTCGACCTGGTGCTGTTCGGCGCCTTCACCCGACTGTCCGATTCGGGCCTGGGTTGCCCGGACTGGCCGGGTTGCTACGGCAGCGCCAGTCCCTGGGGCGCGCATGGGGCGATCCAGCTGGCCCAGCAGGCCCTGCCCGACGGCCCCGTGACCTGGTCCAAGGCCTGGATCGAGATGATCCACCGCTACCTCGCGACCGGGGTTGGCGGGCTGATCGTGGTGCTGGCCGGCGTGAGCTGGCTGGAGCGCCGGCGCCTGCGCACGGCGCTGGCCTGGCCGCTGCTGACGCTGGCCTGGGTCTGCCTGCAGGGGGCCTTCGGCGCCTTGACCGTGACCATGAAGCTGTTTCCCGCCATCGTCACGCTGCACCTGCTCGGTGGCATGGTCCTGCTGGCGCTGCTGCGCCTGCAGGCGGTGCGCTACCGGGTGCAGGCGCCGGACCGCCTGGGCTGGCAGGGGCTGGACGCGGGAACCCGGACCGCGCTCTGGGTGCTGTTCGGCATGCTCTGGCTGCAGATCGCGCTGGGCGGCTGGGTCAGCACCAACTACGCGGTGCTGGCCTGCTCCGAATTTCCGGGCTGCCAGGGAAGCTGGTGGCCGGAGATGGATTTCCCTGCCGGCTTCGAGGTCTGGCGCGGCCTGGGACGACGCGCTTCGGGCGAGGCGTTATCATTCCCGGCCCTGACCGCCATCCACTATGCCCACCGTCTGTGGGCCTACGCGGTGCTCGCCGCCATGCTCGCGCTGGCTTGGGCGCTGCGTCGCCAGGGCCGGACCGTGCAGGCGCGCTGGCTGCTGGGCCTGGCGCTCTGGCAGATCGGCAGCGGGCTGTCGAACGTCGTGCTGGAGTGGCCGCTGCCCGCTGCGCTCGCGCACACGGGCGGTGCCGCCGCCATCGTCATCGTCCTGACTGGCTGGCTGACCCAGATCCATTCGAATGCGGGCGCCGCCACCGGCGCGCGACCGCAGAATCCGTCCTACGCATGAGTACCATGACCACCGTTGCGCCGCTGCCCTCGACCTGGCGCCAGTTCTATGCGCTGATGAAGCCGCGCGTGATCCAGCTGATCGTGTTCTGCGCGCTGATCGGCATGGTGCTGGCCGTGCCCGGCCTGCCCAGCGGCGAGCAGGTGCTGCGCGCCGCGCTGGCCTGCCTGGGCATCTGGCTGGTGGCGGGGGCCGCGGCGGCCTTCAACTGCGTGGTGGAGCAGCAGATCGACGCCAGGATGCGCCGCACCGCCTGGCGCCCGACCGCCAAGGGCGAACTGTCGAACCGCCAGACGCTGAGCTTCTCCGCGCTGCTGTGCGCGGCGGGCTCGCTCATCCTCTACCTCACGGTCAACGAGCTGACCATGTGGCTGACCTTCGCGACCTTCGTCGGCTACGCGGTGATCTACACCGTGGTGCTCAAGCCGCGCACGCCGCAGAACATCGTGATCGGCGGCGCCTCCGGCGCGATGCCGCCGGTGCTGGGCTGGGCCGCCATGACCGACACCGTCACGCCCGAGGCGCTGGTGCTGTTCCTGATCATCTTCCTGTGGACGCCGCCGCATTTCTGGGCGCTGGCGCTGTACCGGGTCGAGGACTACCGCAAGTCCGGCCTGCCGATGCTGCCGGTCACCCACGGCTCCGAGTACACCCGGCTGCAGATCCTGCTCTACACCCTGGTGCTGTTCGCGGCCTGCCTGCTGCCTTTCATGCTCGGCATGAGCGGCTGGCTCTACCTGGCCGCGGCGGTCGTGCTCAATGTCGGCTTCGTCGCCTACGCGGTCGCGCTGCGGCGCGAGTATTCCGACGAGCTGGCGCGCAAGACCTTCCGTTACTCGCTGATCCACCTGTCGCTGCTGTTCGCGGCGCTGCTGGTGGACCACTACCTCTGGTGATGCCGTGGCGCCATATCTGACTTCGAGCAAGACCCGCCGCCTGGCGCTCGCGGCCCTGGCGGCGCTGTCCCTCGGGCTGGCCGGCTGCAGCGACAAGCCCGCCTTCAAGGGGGTGGACATCACGGGCGCGGACTATGCGAGCGGCTTCAGCCTGACCGACCATAACGGCCAGCCGCGCACGCTGGCCGATTTCCGGGGCAAGGTGGTGGTGCTGTTCTTCGGCTACACCCAGTGCCCCGACGTCTGCCCGACCACCCTGTCCGAGCTGGCGCAGGCCAGGCAGCTGCTGGGCGCGCAGGGCGAGCGCTTGCAGGGCCTGTTCGTGAGCGTGGATCCCGAGCGCGACACGCCCGCGGTCATGAAGGCCTACATGGCCAACTTCGATCCGTCCTTCCTGGCGCTCTACGCCGGGCCCGACGAGTTGCCCGCCGTGGCCAAGTCCTTCAAGGTCTACTACAAGAAGGTCGAAGGCAAGACCTCGAGCAGCTACACCATGGACCATTCGGCCGGCAGCTACGTCTACGACAGCCAGGGCCGCATCCGCCTCTACCACCGCCATGGCAGCGGGGCCGAGGCGCTGGCGTCCGACATCAAGATCCTGCTGGCCGAGACGCGCTGAGGACCTGCGCCGCGGCCAGCGGCCAGGCGCCGGCCGCTACCCCGGCCCGGGTCCTTGCGCCGGGGGCGGGCAGCGGTGCGATGAAGCGACGCGCCGCGCTCAGCCGCCGTGCTTGTCCTTCTCGGAGGTGAAGGAGTCGGCGTAGAACTCCTCGTCGGGCAGGCCGGCACGGGCGACATAGTCGCGGTGTGCCGACTCGACCACGACGGGCGCGCCGCAGGCGTAGACCTGGTGGCCCGACAGGTCGGGGAAGTCCTGCAGCACGGCCTCGTGCACGAAGCCGGTGCGGCCGCTCCAGCCATCCTCGGGCAGGGCGTCGGAGACGACCGGCACGTACTTCAGGTTGGGCATGGCGGCGCACTGCTGCTCGACCCAGGCGCCCAGGTAGAGGTCGGCCGGCCGGCGGCCGCCCCAGTACAGCGTCGCCGGGCGGGTGATGCCCTGGTGGCGCATGTGCTCGATGATGGCCTTGATCGGCGCGAAGCCGGTGCCCGAGGCCAGCAGCACGACGGGCTTGTCCGAATCCTCGCGCAGGAAGAAGCTGCCGAACGGGCCCTCGATGCGCTGGATCTCCTTTTCCTTCATGGCGCCGAACACATGGTCGGTGAACTTGCCGCCGGGCATGTGGCGGATGTGCAGCTCCATCGTCGGCGCGCTGGCCTGCTGGTGCGGCGCGGTGGCCATCGAGTAGGCGCGGCGCGAACCGTCGCGCAGCAGGAATTCGACGTACTGGCCCGCGTGGTACTGGAAGGCCTGGTTGGCGGGCAGCTGCAGCCTGACGATCATGACGTCGTCCGAGGCGCGCTCGAGGCTGTTGACGCGCACCGGCATCTTGAGGATGGGGAAGGCGCTGGCCTCGGTCACCTGGCGCGACTCGAGCACGACGTCGCTGGTCGCGGTGGCGCAGCAGGTCAGCACGTAGCCGGCGGCCTCCTCCTCGGCGCTCAGGGCCTTGGCCTGGTGCTCGCCGTGGACCACGCTGCCCGAGACCTTCTTGCACTTGCAGGAGCCGCAGGCGCCGTCCTTGCAGCCGTAGGGCAGGCCGATGCCCTGGCGGATGCCGGCGGCCAGGATGGTTTCGTCGGGATTGGCGGAGAAGGCGCGTCCGCTGGGCTGGACCGAGATCTGGAATGTCATACTGCTGTGATGGTGGTTGGAGCGCGGCTGCGCTGCTGGCCGGAGATTTTCTCAAATTCGGATCTGGGTATGGCTGCTATGGGTGCCTTGCCGGCGCGTTTTCGGCGCGAGCGCGTCCTGATCGTGGGCTGCGGCGACGTGGGGCTGCGCTGCGCGCGCGAGCTGGGCGCAGCGGCGCCACTGCCGGGCAGCGGTGCGGGCGGGCCGTCGCCAGGGCGCGGACGGGTGCGCGTGCTGGCGCTGACCTCCTCGCCCGGGCGGCTGGCGGAGCTGCGCCGCGCCGGCATCACGCCGCTGCTCGGCAACCTGGACGATCCGGTCAGCCTGCGGCGCCTGGCAGGCCTGGCCACGCGGGTGCTGCACCTGGCGCCGCCGCCGGGCCAGGGCGCGGCCGACCCGCGCAGCCTGGCGCTGGCGCGCGCGCTGGCACGCAGGAGCTTGCCGCAGGCGCTGGTCTACGGCTCGACCAGCGGGGTCTACGGCGACTGCGCCGGTGCCTGGGTGGACGAGAGCCGGCCGGTGCGGCCGGCCACGCCCCGGGCGCGTCGCCGGGTGGCGGCCGAGCAGGTGCTGCGCCGCTGGGGGCGAACCTTTGGCGTGCCGGTGTCCGTGCTCCGGATACCGGGCATCTACGCGCCGGACCGCGAGGGGGGGACCCCGCGCGAGCGGCTGCTGCGCGGCACGCCGGTGCTGCGGCGCGAGGACGACGTCTACACCAATCACATCCATGCTGACGATCTGGCGCGCGCCTGCGTGCGCGCGCTCTGGCGCAAGCCGGCGCAGCGCGTCTTCAACGTCTGCGACGACAGCGAACTGCTGATGGGCGACTACTACGAACTGGCGGCCGCGCTCTACGGCCTGCCGACGCCCGAACGCATCGCGCGCGCCGAGGCGCCGCAGCGCCTGACGCCGATGACGCTGAGCTTCATGGGCGAGTCGAGGCGCCTGCGCAATGCGCGGCTCAAGCGCGAGCTGAGGCTCAAGCCGCGCCACGCCGACGTGCTGCAGGGGCTGCGCGTGGGCTGAGGGCGACGCAAGCCGAGGGCGAGGCAGGCGCTGCCAATCCCTGGTCGCTGCTCAGCAAGCAGGCCGGCCAGCCTGCTGTTCCCGCCGGGGTGGAACTGGCTCAGGATCCGAAGACCCTGGAGACGAAGCTGCGCGCGCGGCTGACGGTAGGCAAGGGATCGGCCTTGAGCGGGTCCTGCTCCGCTTCCACGATGAGCCAGCCGTCGTATCCGCTGGAGCGGACGAACCTGGCCAGAGGCAGGTAATCGACGCAGCCATCGCCGGGTATCGTGAACATGCCGTGGCGAACGCCCGTATTGAAGGATGAGTCCTCGCTCCTGATGTGGCGCATCACTTCCGGTCTCACATCCTTGAGGTGGATGTGGCCGATGCGGTCGCCGAATCGATCAATCAATTTTGTGTAATCGAATCCGGCCGCGCAGGCATGTCCGGTGTCCAGCAGCAGCTGGACCGATGCGCCGGTCTGGTCGAACAGGTTCGAGACCTCGTCAAGGGTTTCCGCGACCATCATCAAGTGGTGGTGGTAGACGAGCTGCAGACCCCAGCGTTCCAGCACGGCGGAGCCGAAATTCGTCAGCCGCTGCGCATAGGCGTCCACGTCGATCGCGGACAAATGCCTGCGCCGTGACATCGGCAGGTCGAGTGGCTGGCCTTCAGCCATGGCGCCGCACTCGCCATAGACCATCACCTTGGCCGCCATGTGCTGCAACAGTTCGGCGTGCGGGGCAACCCGGAGCAGCTCGTTTGCCACGCTGTCCTGGGCAAGCAAGCCGGAGTGCCAGCCGGATGCCAGTTCCAGCCGCCTGGGCTGCAGCAGCTTGCGCAACGCCTCCCCGTCTCTGGGGAACAGCCTGCCAAGCTCGATGCCGGCATAGCCGGCGGCCTGCGCATCGTCCAGGCAGACCTCGAGCGGCGTGTCTCCGCCAAGGTCAGTCAGCACATCATTGGTCCATGACAGCGGGCTGATGCCGATCTTGCATCGGGGGGCAGGAAGGGTTTCAAAGTGGGGCATGGCTGGAAATCGTCTGGTTGAAGCAGCAGTCGGGTGCCGGAATTCGGGCCGGTGGCCTGTGGGGATGGCTGCCTGCCCTGGTGCGGATTACTGGATCGGGCTCGTGCGTCTTGATTCCACGCCCTCGATCAGCTGCTGTGCCGCCTCGAGGGCCCGAGTCAGGACCTTCAGGGGCGAGTCGTCAGCCATGGAGTGATGGCTCGAGGTGATGCGGTTTCTGCAGATCGTGATGAGGTGGCATTCGTCCATGCCAGCCTGCCTGGCAAGGCATGCCTCGCGATCCGGTTCGCTGGACAGGGCAGCAAGGATCAGCGCATCAGGACGACTCGTCGCGGGACTGGCTTCCTGCAGGTAGCTGTCGATGGGCAGGACCTTGACGGTTTTCCCGAGGCAGGTCAGCGCGTATTGCAGATACGCCGTCAGCGGCGTTTCAAAATCATCGCCCAGTATCAGCACGCGGCTTGAAGTGGAAAGCGCCAGGATCGAGCTCTCCATGCCGTCATGGCGGGGTGCCGGATGTGCAGCAAGAGGCTGCCGATCCTGGGGCTCCTCAAGAAAGGCGATCTTCAGGGCCTTGAAGCCGTTCATGCCGAAGCGCTTGGCGAAGCGCACGATCGTGGATGGGCGCGCCTTGCAGCTGGCGCTGACATCCTCGATGCGCATCAGGTGCAGGTATTCGGCGTTGAGCAGGCAGAAATTGCCGATGATCTGGAACTGCCGGCTCAACTCCGGCAGCGAGGCGCGGATGCGGTCGTGAAGGCCCGCTGCCGTGCCTGCCGGCAAGCGCGTGTGCGCAAGTGGCGGCTGGTGCTGGCGTAATGACATGGCGTGCTGCATGGCCTGGCCTTATGTCGATGTCCTGGTGACGAGCTTGCCCGGCAGCAGGACTGACCGGTTGGGTTTGCGACCCTTGAGCATGTCCACGAGCACCGCGATCATTTCATCCATCGGTTGCTCGTACGTGGTGATGTCGAACATGGGCATCTTGGCGATGTCCATGCCGTCGTAGCCGACGATGGCCAGGTCCTGCGGGATGCGCAGGCCGAAGCCGCGCTGCGCGACGTCATACGCGCCTATGGCCAGGACGTCGTTCTCGCACATCAGCACGTCGATGCGCTGGTCCGCCGGTGTCTCGCTCAGGTAGCGGCGCAGCACGTCCTCGGCCGCGCGGTAGTCGTAGGCGCCTGCGGCCAGTTCGGGGATCTTGCGCACGCCATGCTTGCGCCAGTACTTGGCGTGGTACTTTTGCCGCCCCAGCACCGACGACAAGGCGCGAGCGCCAGACATGTAGCCCGGACGGCGATAGCCCCGCGCAGCCAGATGCTCGACGATCGCGGCCATCGAGACGTCGGGGTCGCAGGCGATCGACGGGATCTCGGGATGGATGCTTTCGCGCGCCAGAACGTATACCGACGGCCCGCCCGCGCGCAGGGCCTGCTGCAGCGAGTCGTCCTGGAAGCCGGTCCCCAGCAGCACGATGGCGTCGACCTGGCGCTGGTCGGCGTGCAGGAAGGCGCGCGCGTGGTCGTAGTGCTGTCCGATGTGGATCAGCATCGCGACCATGTCCTCGGCCTGCAGCGCGGCGGTGAGCTTTTCCAGCGCGGGGAGCTTGTAGGGGTTGGCGAAGTCGTCCACCAGCACCGCGACCTGGCCCGTGACCTTGGTGTTGAGGCTGCGCGCGAGCAGGTTGGGGTGGTAGCCCAGACGCTCGGCCACCGCCATGACGCGCTGCCGGCTGCGCTCCGAAATATTGGAGCCGGGCACGTAGGCACGGTTCACGGTCCAGCGGGACACGCCGGCTTCGGCGGCGACATCTTCGGCGGTGGCTCTGCGGTTCATGGCGGTGGATCGTCCTTTGCTGCGCTTAGAGCTTAGCAATGTCGCTCATGCGAACCGGCATGCCGGTCTTGACCGATTCGATGCAGGCCAGCGCGATCGCCAATGCCGAGCGGGCATCCTGACCGTTGGGACCCGCGAATGCGGTGTTGCCCAGCACGGTGTCGACGAAGTGCTGGATCTGCAGGGTGTAGGCATCCACGAAGTGGTGGGTGTCCATGCGCCAGGTGTCGGCGGATTCGCCGTCCTTGTCCAGCAGGCGCAGGCTGGACTTCTTGACGTCGCCCATGCTGACCATGCCGCCGGAGCCGAACACCTCGCCACGGATGTCGTAGCCGTACATGGCGCAGAAATTGGCCTCGGCCACCGCGACGGCGCCATTGTCGAATCGGATCGTGACCACGGCGGTGTCCAGGTGGCCACTGTCCTTGGCGTCCGGGCGCACCAGGGCGTCAGCGACGGCGTAGACCTCGACCGGCCTGGCGCCGGCGTTGAGCCACAGCAGGGTGTCGAAGTCGTGGATCAGGGTTTCGTAGAAGATGGTCCAGTTCGGGATCTTGAGCGGGTCTGCCTTGAAGGGGCCGGGGTCGCGCGTCAGCGAGCGCAGCAGCTGAGGCGTGCCGATCTTGCCCTCATCGATGGCGTGACGTCCATCGGCAAACGCGCGGTCCCAGCGACGGTTGAAACCCACCTGCAGGCGCACGCCGTTGCGCTCGGCTGCCTCGATCACGGCTTCGGCTTCGGCGATGGTCAGGGCCATCGGCTTTTCGCAGAACACATGCTTGCCGGCATTGGCCGCCGAGACGGCCAGCGGGGTGTGGAAGCGCGCCGGCGTGGCGATCAGCACCGCGTCCACGTTCGGGTCGGCAAACACCTCGGCCGGGTCGGTGTAGGCGACGTCGCAGTCGAGCGAGTCGGCCAGCTTGCGCGCCGCGCCCGGTGCCGGGTCGGCCACGGCCACCAGGCGGGCGTTGTGCAGGCGACGGGCCATGGTCTCGGCGTGGAAGCTGCCGATGCGGCCGGCGCCGATGAGCGCCATCTTCAGGATCTTTTTCGTGTTCATGGGGTTCTCCGGTGCGGGGTGTGCAGGAAAGGTTCAGACGGTGAAGGCCTGGCGGAAGCGGGCCAGTGCGAGCTCGCTGTCGCTGGAGGCAAAGGCCTCCAGGCCGACCGTGCCGCGCCAGCCCATGGCGGTGAGGGCGCGGGCGATGCCGCCGTAGTTGATCTCGCCCGTGCCGGGCTCGCAGCGGCCGGGCACGTCGGCGACCTGGATCTCGGCGATCCAGGGCAGGCAGCGCTTGCAGAGCTCGATCAGGTTGCCTTCGCCGATCTGGGCGTGGTAGAGGTCCAGGTTCAGTCCCAGGGACGGGCGGTTGACGCTGGAGACCAGAGCCAGGGTGTCCTCGGCGCGCCCGAACGGGGTGCCCGGGTGGTCCACCGGCAGGTTGAGGTTTTCCAGCATGAAGGTCACGCCGTGGCGTTCGCCGAGGTCGGCGATGCGATTCAGGGTGTCGCGTGCCTTGAGCCACATGGCGCCGGTGAGCACTTCGCAGGGCTTGACGGGCAGGCCGCGGTCATCCAGACCGGTGCCGTGCAGGTTCAGGCGCGGAACGCCCAGCTGCTTGGCCACGGGAATGGACTGCTCTGCCGTGGCCAGCAGTTCGTCGGAGCCGGCGTCGTCGGCCAGGGTGCCGCGGATGTAGCCGGTCATCGAGGAAAACACGGCGCCGGTGGCGGTCAGGGCGGCGATGTCGTGGCGGGTCCAGTCCCAGATCTCGACCTGGTAGCCCAGCTCATGGATGCGCCTGACGCGCTCGACGATGGGCAGGTCGCGGAACACCATCTCGGAGGAAACGGCGAGGGTGAAGGCGCCCACTTGGGGCGAAGCTTGGCTCATGGTGAAGGCTCTGAAAGAAAAGAAGGGTCGAAAAAGGGGGTCAGATCGTTCCGCCGAGCTCGGCGCTGACGGCCTGGAGCTCCTTGCCCCCGGCCATCTGGTTCTGCAGATCGTCGATCGAGATGTCGCCCTTGACGTAGGTGCCCAGGGTCTTGCCCCGGTTGAGCACGGTGAAGCGGTCGCCCACGGCGTAGGCATGGCGCACGTTGTGCGTGATGAAGATCACGCCCAGGCCCTTGGCGCGGACCTGGTTGATGTACTTCAGCACCATCGAGGTCTGCGCCACGCCCAGGGCGGAGGTGGGCTCGTCCAGGATCAGCACCTTGGCGCCGAAATACACCGCGCGCGCAATCGCGACGCACTGGCGCTCGCCGCCCGAGAGCGTGCCCACCGCCTGCTGCGGGTCGCGCACGTCGATGCCGATGCGCTGCATCTCGTCATGGGTGATGCGGTCGGCGCGGGCCAGGTCGAAGCGCCGGAACGGCCCCCAGCCCTTCACCGGCTCGCGCCCCATGAAGAAGTTGCGCGTGACCGACATCAGCGGGATCATGGCCAGGTCCTGGTAGACGGTGGCGATGCCAGCGTCGAGTGCATCGCGCGGGCTGCCGAAGCTGACCGGCTCGCCCTGGACCCGCATCTCGCCGCTGGTGGGCCGGTGCACGCCCGACAGGGTGCCGATCAGCGTCGACTTGCCGGCCCCGTTGTCGCCCAGCAGGCACAGGACCTCGCCGGCGTTCACGCTCATGGACACGCCGTTGAGCGCGATCACCGAGCCGAAATGCTTGACGATGTTGCGCACCTCGATCAGGGGCGGCTGCTTGTTGATGGCGTCCATGTCAACGCTCCCCGGTCACGCGCTTGCGCACGACGTTGTTGAAGATCACGGCGATGAGCAGCATGCCGCCGAGGAAGACCAGGTAGAAGTCCTGGTCGATGCCGGTGTAGGTCAGGCCGATCAGCACCATGCCGAAGATGATGGAACCGAAGAAGGCGCCAATGGTCGAGCCGTAGCCGCCGGTCAGCAGGCAGCCGCCGA
This sequence comes from Pseudomonadota bacterium, assembly GCA_041190985.1. Lineage (GTDB taxonomy): Bacteria > Pseudomonadota > Gammaproteobacteria > Burkholderiales > Burkholderiaceae_C > Malikia. The sequence continues at coordinate 10,040 of JBEEPT010000226.1, read as the reverse complement.
TGACGGCCGCGATGATGGCCTCGAACTCCTTCTGGAAGCCGCGGCGCGCGTCGGTGGAGCCGGCGTCCAGCACCGTCAGCACTGCCACCAGGGTGGCGCACAGCGCGGTGGTGATGAACAGCGCGGTCTTGACCTTGGCGACCGGAACGCCCGATTTGCGCGCGCCCTTGGGGTCGCCGCCGGCGGCGAAGATCCAGTTGCCGTAGCGCGTGCGCAGCAGCACCCAGGTCGAGAGCAGGGTGATCACGACGAACCACAGGATCTCGACCGGGATGCCATCCACCTTGGGCGTGCCGTTGTCAAAGGTCTCGATCCAGCCGTGCGAGGCCAGCCAGGCGAACAGACCCGTGAAGGTGTGGCCCATGAACAGCGGGGCGAGCACGCTGCTCTCAGCCGCCTCCTTCATGCCGCGCAACTGCGTCGCGCCGCCGCTGGCCCACTTCAGCCCCACCAGGGTCAGGCCGCGCAGGATGAACAGAAAGGCCAGCGTCACGATGAACGAGGGCAGGCCCGTGCGCAGCGTGATCTGGGCGTTGATGGTGCCGATGACGAGTGCCACGGCGAAGGCCAGCAGCAGGGCCAGCGGCAGCGGCAGGTTCCAGACCACCAGGCAGGTGCCGAACACCAGGCCGGCGAAGGCGACCATCGATCCGAGCGACAGGTCGAATTCGCCGCCTATCATCAGCAGCGCGGCGCCGGCCGCCAGGATGCCCAACTGGGCGGCGGGGGCGAGGAAGTTCATGATGCCGGCCAGCGAGAACATGGCCGGGTTGGCGACCAGCAGGAAAAAGCAGGTCACCAGAACCAGGCCGCCGATGGCGCCGAGTTCCGGGCGGCGCACCAGGGCGGCCAGGGGCGAGACGCGCTGGAGCCGCTCGTCGGTGCGAGCGGGCTGCGCGGCCGGGGAGGGGAGTGGGGTGGTCACGGCGTTCATTCCGATGCAATCCAGTTGGGTGGCGCGAGGCCCGCTCGGGCCCCGCGGTCACATGGGGTTAACGGATGCCCTTGGCCGACAGACCAATGACCTGGGCGGCCGTGGTCTTGGTCACGAAGCTCGGGCCTGACGGCACGTTGCCCGCTGGCAGGGTGCCGTACCTGGCGCGCAGTGCCAGCGAGGCCACCGGGATGTAGCCTTGCAGGAACGGTTGCTGGTCGACCGCGAATTCGGCCTTGCCGTCAGCGACGGCCTTGAGGAAGTTGGCCGACAGGTCGTAGCTGGCGACCTTGACCTTGCTGCCCAGGCCCAGGCCCTGCACGGCCGCCACGGCGCGTTCGCCCACCAGCGGCGCGCTCAGGGCGATCACGCCGTTGACGTCCTTGTCGGCGGATAGCGCGGCGCGGATCTTGGACTCGATCTCGGCCGGATCGGCGCTCGTCGGCAGCACGGTCACCGGGCCGCCGAAACCTTCGGTGACGCCCTTGCAGCGCTGGTCGAGCGCCGCATTGCCCACTTCCTGGTTGACGCACAGCAGCTTGGTGGCGCCACGCTTCTTCATCTCGGCACCGACTGTACGGCCGGCGGACAGCTCTTCCTGGCCGACATGGAAGGCGATGCCCAGGCGTTCCGCGGCGCCGATGCCGGAGTTCATCGACACCACCGGGATGCCGGCTGCCACCGCGCGCTTGATGGCGGGACCGAGGGCATCGGGGTCGGGGTTGGAGATCACCAGTCCGGCCGGCTTCTGGTTCACCGCGGCGTCGATCAGCTTGCTCATGGCGACCATGTCGAAGGTCTCGGGCGCGCGGTACTCCATCTTGACGTTGGTGTCCTTGGCGGCCTGGGTGGCGCCGTTCTTGACGATGGACCAGAACGGGTCGGACGCCTGCCCGTGGGTGACCACCAGGATGGTCGGCTGGTTCTGCGCCAGTGCGCCGGTGAGCGTCGCGCCGGCGAGGGCCAGGCCCACGGCGAGCTTCTTGGCAATGTGCTTCATGTTGTCTCCAGGGTGAATGGGTGGATGAACTGGCAATGAGTGGTCGAGGAGTCGACCCCGCCTGGGGCCGAGACAGGTCCCGATCCCAGGTTTTTGCACTCGAGTGCAATTTGGTGCAAAAAATTTTGCACTCGAGTGCAATGCCGTGTTTATACGCTTGCCCGATGTTTACTGGACTAGTGTTTTCCCTTAGAAACTTTTTTCTATTATTTTTATTGTTGGAATAAATATTTTCTTGGGCGATGTCTGGCAAGGTGCCGGAACTGTTCGGTGCGGAAGCGCGGCAGCCGTGCCGCGGTTCATCCCGGCGCGGTCCGTCGCTGTCAGGGCGAACGAAGGTGAGTAGGGTGGTGGGACCGCGCTGCACGCGGGGCGCAGGCAGGGAGGGAGGGCCGGCGTGGCACGACTCCCTTGATCAGACCAATGAAAAAGGCCGCCAGGGGGTACCTGGCGGCCTTGATCTGAGTGTGTGGTGCCCGGGGCCGGACTCGAACCGGCACACCTTGCGGCGGGGGATTTTGAATCCCCTGCGTCTACCGATTTCGCCACCCGGGCAGGAATGCAAGCTGAAATTATGGCACAGTGATAGCGCTTCCCAGAACACCAGCTGAAAAACTTCCCATGACACGCGCGCCCGCCCGCAGCAAGAGAAAACCCCGCACCTACCCGACCATAGAAGGCGCCATAGGCAACACGCCCCTGGTGGCGCTGCAGCGCATAGGCGCCGAGTCCAACCGCGCGCGCGGCAACGTGGTGCTGGGCAAGCTCGAGGGCAACAACCCGGCCGGCTCGGTCAAGGACCGCCCGGCGTTGTCCATGATCCGGCGCGCCGAGGAGCGCGGCGAGATCAAGCCCGGCGACACCCTGATCGAGGCCACCTCGGGCAACACCGGCATCGCGCTGGCGATGGCGGCGGCGATCCGCGGCTACCGCATGGTGCTGATCATGCCCGAGGACCTCAGCATCGAGCGCGCCCAGACCATGAAGGCCTTCGGCGCCGAGCTCATCCTCACGCCCAAGAGCGGCGGTATGGAATACGCGCGCGACCTGGCCGACCAGATGGTCGCGCAGGGCAAGGGCAAGGTGCTGGACCAGTTCGCCAATCCCGACAACCCGCGCATCCACTACGAGACCACCGGCCCCGAGCTCTGGGAGCAGACCGGCGGCCAGATCACGCACTTCGTCAGCGCCATGGGCACCACCGGCACCATCACCGGCGTGTCGCATTTCCTGAAGGAGAAGAACCCGGCCGTGCGCATCATCGGCGCGCAGCCGAGCGAGGGTTCGCGCATTCCCGGCATCCGCAAGTGGCCGCAGGAATACCTGCCCAAGATCTACGACCCCAAGGGCGTGGACGAGCTGGTCTACGTGAGCCAGGCCGACGCCGAGGACATGTGCCGCCGCCTGGCGCGCGAGGAAGGCATCTTCGCCGGCATCTCGGCCGCGGGTGCCTGCTGGGTCGCGCAGCAGATCGCGGCCACGGTCGAGAACGCGACCATCGCCTTCGTGGTCTGCGACCGCGGCGACCGCTACCTCTCGACCGGCGTGTTCCCGGCCTGAGGCCCGCGCCCGTGAGCGAGCCGGCACTGCCGCGCTACTGCCAGCACTGCGCGACTCCGCTGGCCTGGGTCATGGCCGACGAGGACGGCGGGCCGCGCGCGCGGCTGCGCTGCCCGGCCTGCGGCCATACCCACTGGAACAATCCGACCCCGGTGCTGGCGGCGATCGTCGAGCTCGACGGCAAGGTGCTGCTGGCGCGCAACGCGGCCTGGACCCAGCGCATGTTCGCGCTGATCACGGGCTTCATGGAGGCGGGCGAGACGCCCGAGCAGGGCATCGCGCGCGAGGTGCTGGAGGAGACCGGCCTGGAGGTGACCCGCCTGGCGCTGGTCGGCGTGCACGACTTCCAGCGCATGAACCAGGTCATCATCACCTACCACGCCGAGGCGCGCGGCGAGGTGCGGCTGTCGCCGGAGCTGGCCGAGTACAAGCTGCTCGCGCCCGCGGACGTGCGCTGCTGGCGCGCCGGCACCGGTTTCGCGCTGGCCGACTGGCTGCGCTCGCGCGGGCTGGAGCCGCAGTTCATGGAGCTGCCCGCCGCTTAGAATCCGGGCCGAACAGGATACCCAGACATGAACGCAGACCTAGAACTCGACGCCCGCGGCCTGAACTGCCCGCTGCCCATCCTCAAGGCCAAGAAGGCGCTGGCCGGCATGGACAGCGGCCAGGTGCTCAAGGTGGTCTGCACCGACGCCGGCTCGGTGCGTGATTTCCAGGCGTTTGCCAAGCAGACCGGCAACGAGCTGCTGCAGCAGGACACGACCGGCCCGGACTTCGTGAGCTGGCTCAGGCGGCGCTGAGCGCCAGCGCGGGGGCCGGCGCGTCGCAGGCCTGCTCGCGCAGCCAGGCTTCCATCAGGCGCGGGTCGTTCACGGTGCGCAGCTGCTGGTAGGCCACCTCGGCCTCGGGGTGGCGGCGGCGCAGGTAGTTGAGCCACTGCTTGAGCCGGCCGGGGCGCGCGCGCGGTTCGATGTGCGCGACGATCAGCCCCCAGAAATGCCACAGCAGCGGCCGCAGCGCGTCCCAGTCCGGCGCGCTCGTGTCCGAGGCCAGGCCCTGGTCGGCCAGGATGGCGAGCGCGAGTCCGGGGTCCGAGACGATGCCACGGCCCAGCATCAGGTCGGTGCAGCCCGACTCGGCTATGCAGCGGCGCGCGTCGTCCACGCTCCAGATCTCGCCGTTGGCCACCACCGGGATGCGTACTGCCTGGCAGATGTCGGCGATGCGGTTCCAGTACGCGGGCGGGCGGTAGCCGTGCGCCTTGGTGCGTCCGTGCACCACGAGCTGCCCGGCGCCGCCGGCCTCGATCGCGCGCGCGCAGTCCTCGGCCCGGTTATCGTCGTCGAAGCCCAGGCGCATCTTGGCGCTCACGGGCATGGTGGGAGGCACGGCGCGGCGCACCGCGCTGACGATGCGATGCAGCAGTTCGGGGTCCTGCAGTAGGGCGGCGCCGCCGCCGTGGCGGTTGACCACCTTGGCCGGGCAGCCGAAGTTGAGATCGACGCCGGCCGGGCCCAGTCCGGCCAGGCGCGCGGCGTTCTCGGCCAGGCAGGCCGGATCCGACCCCATCAGCTGGGCGCGCACTGGCACGCCGGCGGGCGTGCGGCCGCCGTGCCCGAGTTCGGGCACGATGCGGTGGAAGACGCGCTCGGGCAGCAGCGTGCCGGTGACGCGGATGAATTCCGAGACGCAGAGGTCGATGCCGCCGACGCGGGTGAGCACGTCGCGCAGCGCGAAGTCGAGCAGCCCTTCCATGGGCGCGAGCAGGATGGCCATGATGCTGTGCAGGAAGCGAAGCCGCGATTGTCGGTGATCGCCGCCATGCGCGTGCGCGTGCGCGCGGGGAAGGTCTCAGCGCGGAGCCCGGGCCAGCTCGCCGAACAATTGCTCCACCCAGTCCATGAAGACGCGCAGCCTGGCTGCCGGCTGACGCTTGGGCGCGTAAAGCAGGTGCAGCGGCATGGACGGCGGGCGGTGCCGGGGCAGGACTTCCTCGAACTCGCCCTCGGCCAACTGGCGCTCGACGTGAAAGAGCGGCACCTGGATCAGGCCCATGCCGGCCGCGCAGGCGGCGACGTAGCCGCCACCGTCGTTGACCGCGACGCTGGCCGCCAGGTTCAGCGTGCGTACTGATCCGTCGACGACGAACTCGAACGGGAAGGGCTTGCCGGTGGTGGCCGACAGGTTGTCGACCGCGCGGTGGCCCTCGAGCTCGGCCAGGCTTTGCGGCCGGCCGTGGCGCTCCAGGTAGCCGCGGCTGGCACAGGTCACCAGCGGCAGCGCGGCGAGCCGGCGCGCCGCCAGCGGCAGATCGCCGAGTTCGCCTATGCGCAGCACGCAGTCGACGCCCTCGCGCAGCGGGTCGATCTGGCGGTCGCTCACGCTGAACTCCAGCCGCAACTGGGGATGGCGCGCGCAGAAGGCCGGCAGCGCGGGCATGAGCACGAGGCGGCACAGCGAGCCCGGCAGGTCGATGCGGATACGCCCGCGCGGCTGGCGCGTGGCCTGCGAGAACTCCGCCTCGGCGTCGTCGAGGTCGGCCAGGATCGCGACGCAGCGCTGGTAGTAGGCCTGGCCGTCCACGGTCGCCGTGACCTGGCGCGTCGTGCGTGCCAGCAGGCTCACGCCCAGCCTGGCCTCGAGCTGCTGTATGCCCTGGGTGGCCGAGGTCCGGGTGACGCCGAGCTGCTCGGCGGCGCGGCTGAAGCTGCCGAGCTCGACGATGCGGGTGAACAGGCGCATGGCCTCGATGCGGTCCATGATTGTTATCTATTCAAGAATAGTGTTGTCATTTTATTGGGATTTATCCGCTTTGAATAAATAACCATAATCCGCAGGGCAACCCCAAGCAAGAACCCCCTCATGCTCGCTCAACTCGAACGTCCTTCCGTGCGCTGGCCCGGCCTGCGCCAGATCCTGGCCGACTTCGGCCCGACCTATTTCGTCAATGGCCTGATCGGCTTCATCTTCTCGGCCACCGGTCCGGTGGCCATCATCCTGTCGGTGGGCACGCGCGGCGGCCTGGGGCAGGAGCAGCTCGCGTCCTGGGTCTTCGGCGTCTTCTTCGTCAATGCGCTGATCACGCTGCTGATGAGCTGTCGCTACAAGTCGCCGCTGGGCTTCGGCTGGACCATTCCCGGCACCGTGCTGGTCGGGCCGGCGCTGCAGCACCTCAGCTTTCCCGAGGTGATCGGTGCCTTCTACGCCACCAGCTTGCTGATCCTGGTGCTGGGCGCCAGCGGCTGGGTCAAGCGCCTGATGGCGGCGCTGCCGATGCCGATCGTGATGGGCATGGTCGCGGGCGTGTTCCTGCGCTTCGGCCTGGACCTGGTGCGCGCGCTGCACAGCGACGCGGCGATTGCCGCACCCATGGTGCTGGCCTTCATGCTGCTGTCCGCGCTGCCGAACTGGGGCCGGCGCATGCCGCCGCTGATCGGCGCGCTGCTGGTCGGCGCGCTCGCCATAGGCCTGCTTGGCCGCTTCGACGGCGCGGCGCTGGGCAGCTTCTCGTTCGTCCACCCCGTGGTGCAGGCTCCGGCCTGGTCGCTTGGCGCGCTGGTCGAGCTGGTCGTGCCGCTGGCGATCACGGTGCTGGTGGTGCAGAACGGCCAGGGCGTGGCGGTGCTCAGGACCGCCAGCCACGAGCCGCCGGTCAACGCCATCGCCTTCGCCTGCGGCCTGGGCGCCTTGCTGAGCGCCTCGGTCGGGGCGGTCAGCACCTGCCTGACCGGGCCGACCAACGCGCTGCTGACCTCCTCGGGCGAGCGCGAGCGCCACTACACTGCGGCGCTGACTTTCGGCGCCTTCGGCGTGCTGTTCGGCTTGATGGCCCCCACCTTCACCGGCCTGATGCTGGCGGCGCCCAAGTCCTACATCATGGTGCTGGGCGGCCTGGCCATGCTGCGGGTGCTGCAGGGGGCCTTCGTCGCCTCCTTCGGCGGCGGGAAGTTCACGCTCGGCGCGCTGATCAGCCTGATCGTGACCGTCGCGGACCTCGGCCTGTTCAACATCGGCGCGGCCTTCTGGGGGCTGGTGGCGGGCTTCCTGTTCTCGTCGTTGATGGAGAAGGCCGATTTCCAGTCCCTGGCCAGGGCCGGCTGAAGCCGGCCCGAAGCCGCTGCGACCGTGCCGCTGCGACCGTGCCGCAGGATCGTAGTACTACGGATCCTGCCACCGGTTTGGCATCGATAGAATGGGTTTGAACCCATCACTTTGTCAGTCATTCACATCGAGGAGGCACCATGTATCAGCACCTGTTCGTCCCCGTCGACGGTTCCGAACTGTCGCATCGCGCCATGGAAGGCAGCATCGCGCTGGCCAAGCAGCTCGGCGCACGCATCACCGGCTTCGTCGCCGAGCCCGAGATGGGCATGCCCCATTCGAGCGAGGAGATCAGGAATTACGCCCGGCTGGTCAAGGAAAACGATGAGCAGAACGAGGCGCACGCCAAGGCCTTGCTGGGCCAGTTCGAGGAGCGCGCCGCCGCAGCGGGCGTGCCCTTCACGCCCCATCACGTCACGGCCGATGGCATCAACGACGCGATCATCTCGGAGGCCGAGCAGGCCGGCTGCGACATGATCGTGATCGTCACGCATGGCCGTGGCGCGCTGGGCGAGCTGCTGTTCGGCTCGCACACGCACAAGATCATCCAGCGCAGCAAGCTGCCGGTGTTCGTGCTGCACTGAGCACGGTGCGCCCGCTCAGCAAGCGGGACGAAAGAAGGGACGCGAGGCCAGCCCGGCCCGGCGTCCCTTTTTCATGCCTGCCAGCCCCCCGATAGGGGGCGGGGCGATGCTCAGCCCAGGCGGGCGAGCTGCTGCTCGATCTTGGCCAGCGTGGCGCCGAAGTCGGCCAGGCGCTTCTTCTCCTGCTCGATCACGGCCGGCGGCGCCTTGGCGACGAAGGCCTCGTTGGACAGCTTGCCGTTGGCCTTGGCGATCTCGCCGCTCAGGCGGGCGGCTTCCTTGGACAGGCGCACCTTCTCGGCCGCGACGTCGATTTCCATGAACAGGCACAGGCGCGCCTCGCCGACCACGGCCACCGGCGCGGCCTGCGCGGCCTCGGTCCAGCTCGCCTCGTCGACGAAGACCTTGACCTCGCTGAGCTTGGCCAGCGACTGCAGCACCGGCGCGATCGCCTGCACGAAGACCGCGTCGCCGACCGCGTACAGCGGCAGGCGCTGCGCCGGCGAGACGTTCATCTCGCCGCGCAGGTTGCGGCAGGCGTCGACCATGGCCTTGAGCTTGGCGACATGGGCCTCGGCGGCTTCGTCGATGCGCTCAGGAGCGGCCACGGGGTAGGCCGCCACGCTGACCGAATCGCCCTGACGGCCCGCGACCGGCGCCACCTTCTGCCACAGCTCCTCGGTGATGAAGGGGATGATCGGATGCGCCAGCCGCAGCAGGGTTTCCAGGGTGCGGATCAGGGTGCGGCGGGTGGCGCGCTGCTGTTCGGGCTTGCCGGTCTGGATCTGGACCTTGGCGATCTCGAGGTACCAGTCGCAGAACTCGTTCCAGACGAAGTCGTAGATCGCGTTGGCGACGTTGTCGAGACGGTAGTCGGCGAAGCCCTTGGCGACCTCGGCCTCGACGCGCTGCAGCGCGGAGACGATCCAGCGGTCGCACTGGCTGAAGTCCAGGTAGCCGCCGGCCGCGCACTGGTCGGTGGCGTGCTGGTCCAGGCCGCAGTCCTGGCCCTCGCAGTTCATCAGCACGAAGCGGGTCGCGTTCCAGAGCTTGTTGCAGAAGTTGCGGTAGCCCTCGCAGCGCTTGCTGTCGAAGTTGATGCTGCGGCCCAGGCTGGCGAGCGCCGCGAAGGTGAAGCGCAGCGCGTCGGCGCCGTAGGCCGGGATGCCCTCGGGGAATTCCTTTTCGGTCTGCTTGCGCACCTTCGGCGCCGTCTCGGGCTTGCGCAGGCCGGTGGTGCGCTTGTCGAGCAGGGGAGCGAGCTCGATGCCGTCGATCAGGTCGACCGGATCCAGCACATTGCCCTCGGACTTGCTCATCTTCTTGCCTTGCGCGTCGCGCACCAGGCCGTGGATGTAGACGTGGCGGAACGGCACGCGGCCGGTGAAGTGGGTGGTCATCATGATCATCCGGGCGACCCAGAAGAAGATGATGTCGTAGCCCGTCACCAGCACGCTCGACGGCAGGTAGAGGTCGTAGTCCTTGGTCGCGGCACGGTCGGACAGCGCCTCCGGCCAGCCCATGGTGCTGAACGGCACCAGCGCCGAGGAGTACCAGGTGTCGAGCACGTCGGCGTCGCGCGTCAGGCCGGCTGCCAGCAGCGGGGCGCGCTGCGCCTCGCCCAGGCCTGCGACGCGGGCCTCGAACTGTGCCTGCGCGTCGGCTTCGTCCCGCGCGACGTAGACATTGCCCTCGGCGTCATACCAGGCCGGGATCTGGTGGCCCCACCAGAGCTGGCGGCTGATGCACCAGTCCTGGATGTTGTTCATCCACTGGTTGTAGGTGTTGACCCAGTTCTCGGGCACGAAGCTGACCTGGCCGGACGCGACCGCGTCGATCGCCTTCTGCGCGATGCTCTTGC
>JBEEPT010000225.1:0-3166 GCA_041190985.1 Pseudomonadota bacterium | reverse complement strand
CTGGCGGGCATGAAGGACTCGAAGGTGATCGTGGCGATCAACAAGGACCCGGAGGCGCCGATCTTCGCGGTGGCCGACTACGGCCTGGAGGCCGACCTGTTCGCGGCCGTGCCGGAACTGGCCGGCGCGGCCTGATCGCGCCGTGCTGCGAGGACGGCGCCGCGCCTCAGGCCTCGTCGTCTTCGCCGCCCTGGTCCAGCCGCACCATGTTCTCGAGCAGCTTGAGCAGGTAGTGCGAGGTATGCGTCAGGTCGTTGAGCGAGAAGTCGGTCAGCGCCTGCTCGTAGTAGGCGTGGATCTTGGGCTGGGCCAGGTCCTGCCAGACCGCGTGCCCGGCCTCGGTCATCCTGACCAGGCGCGATCTCCGGTCGCGGCTGTCGGCCTCGATGCGGATGCGGCCGTCGCGCTCCAGCCGCCCGAGCACGCCCGAGAGGTTCTGGCGGCTGACCATCAGGTAGCGGGCGAGGTCGCCCACGCTCATGCCAGCGCCGGCCTCGGGGCGCGAGAGCGCACCCAGCACCGCCCACTGCTGCGTGGTCAGCCCCTCGCTCTCGACCGCCTTGGATCCCGTCTTGTGCAGCAGGTTGGCGCATTGATAGAGCTTGAAGAACAGGCGGTTGGCGAGTTCCATGCGCGCGATTTGCTGCGGCTTGTTGCGGTCGGCCATGTCGTGTCGGGAGATCGGGTTCGTGATGAAATGTCAATATCTTGACATATATCGAACCACGCGTGGCGGGCCAGGGGCTTTGCCTTTCCGGTTGCCGGAGGCGCTGACAGCGCGCAGAACAAGCAGTTTTTCATTCGACCACAGTCCACCCATGTCAAATTACCAGTTGCAAGGCGCAGTCGCCGTCATCACCCTGGACCACCCTCCCGTCAACAGCCTGAGTCACGCCTTGCGCCGCCAGATCGTCGAGGCGGTCGCGGCCGCCGAAGCCGATGCGGCCGTGCGCGCCATCGTGCTGGTCGGCAACGACAAGGCGTTTTCCGCCGGCGCCGACGTGTCCGAGATGGGCACGCCGCGCCAGCTCGCCGAACCCATCCTGCCGCAGGTGCTGGCGCGCCTGGAGTCCTGTGCCAAGCCGGTGGTGGCAGCGATCTCGGGCGTCGCGCTCGGTGGCGGCCTCGAGGTCGCGCTGAGCTGCCATGCGCGCGTGGCGCTCGAGGGCGCGCGCATCGGCCTGCCCGAGATCAGCCTGGGCCTGATTCCCGGCTCGGGCGGCACCCAGCGCCTGCCGCGCCTGGTCGGCGTGGCAACCGGGCTCGAGATGGTGCAGACGGGCCAGCCGCGCAGCGCGCGCCAGCTGGCCGATTCCGGCCTGTTCGAGCGCGTGGTTGCGGCCGACCTGGTCGAGACCGCTTGCGCCGTCGCTGCGCAGCTGGCCGCCGCCGGCGAGCTGCCGCGTGCGCGTGACAAGGCGCTCGACGCCGAACTGGTGCGCTCGCAGGTGGATGCCGCCCGCGCCAGGCTCAATGCCCGCCAGCGCCTGCAGCCGGCTTATGCCGCAGTGCTTGATGCGGTCGCCGCCACGGCGCTGCCGTTCGAGCAGGGCCTGGCCAGGGAGCGCGAGCTCTTCCTGGCGCTGGTGCCGAGCCGCCAGGCGCGCGCGCTGCGCTACCAGTTCAAGGTCGAGCGCGAGGCGGTCAAGCTGCCGGCCAGCATCCAGGGCCAGTCCCGGGCGGTGCGCACCGTCGCCGTCATTGGCGCCGGCACCATGGGCACCGGCATCGCGATCAGCGCGATCGACGCCGGCCTGCCGGTCGTGCTGCTCGAGCAGGATGCCGCGGCGCTCGAGCGCGGCCGCCAGCGCGTCGCCGACCATTACAAGGGCCGAGCCGACGCCGGCAAGATCGAGCACGCGGCCGCCGAGGCCAGCGTGGCGCGCCTGCAGCCGACGCTGGAATGGAGCGACCTGGCGCAGGCCGACCTCGTGATCGAGGCCGTGTTCGAGGATCTGGCCGTCAAGCAGGAGGTGTTCCGCAAGGTCGACGCCCATGCCCGCGCCGGCGCCGTGCTGGCCACCAACACCTCCTACCTCGACATCGACGACATCGCGGCCGTGGTCTCGCGGCCGCAGGACCTGCTGGGCCTGCACTTCTTCAGCCCGGCCAACGTCATGAAGCTGCTCGAGGTCGTGCGCGGCAGGCAGACCTCGGCCGACGTGCTCGCTACTGGCATGGCGCTGGGCCGCACGCTCAAGAAGATGCCGGTGCTGTGCGGCAACGCCTTTGGCTTCATCGGCAACCGCATCTACAACGCCTACCGCCGCCATTGCGAGTTCATGCTCGAGGACGGCGCCTGGCCCGAGGACGTCGACCGCGCGCTGACCGGCATGGGCTTCGCGATGGGCCCGTTCGCGGTCGCCGACCTGTCTGGCCTGGACATCGCCTGGCGCATGCGCAAGGCGCAGGCGGCGACGCGCGACCCGCGCGAGCGCTATGTCGCCATCCTCGACCACCTCTGCGAGCAGGGCCGCCTGGGCCGCAAGGCTGGCGCCGGCTACTACAGCTATGCCGACGGCAAGCAGTCGGCGGCGAGCGACGAGACCGTGCACGCCATCATCGGGCAGGCCAGCGCGCAGCGCGGCATCGTGCGCCAGGCGCTGAGTGCGGAGCAGATCCAGCGCCGCGCCCTGCTGGCCATGGTCAACGAGGCGGCCTTGCTGCTGGCCGAAGGCGTGGCCCAGCGCGCCAGCGACATCGACGTCGTGATGGTGCAGGGCTACGGCTTCCCGCGCTGGGAAGGCGGGCCGGTGTTCTGGGCGCAGCAGCAGGACCGCGCACAGCTTGAGCAGGACATCAAGGGGCTGGCCGACATCGTCGGTCACGGCTTCAAGCAGGGCGACCTCGCGCTGCTGCTGGGCTGATCTGCACCCGCAATAACCAAGGAGACACTCCCATGAAAACCCCAGCCTCCCTGCTGGAACAGTTCGGCCCGCGCGAGGCCATGGAATACGACGTGGTGGTGGTCGGCGCCGGCCCGGCCGGCCTGGCCACCGCAATCCGTCTCAAGCAGCTCGCCGCTGAAAAGGGCAGCGAGATCAACGTCTGCGTGCTCGAGAAGGGCTCCGAGCCCGGCGCGCATATCCTGTCGGGCGCCGTGATGGATCCGCGCGCGCTCACCGAGCTGATCCCCGACTGGCAGTCGCAGGGCGCGCCGCTGCAC
>JBEEPT010000224.1:0-8213 GCA_041190985.1 Pseudomonadota bacterium | reverse complement strand
CTGGCGGGCATGAAGGACTCGAAGGTGATCGTGGCGATCAACAAGGACCCGGAGGCGCCGATCTTCGCGGTGGCCGACTACGGCCTGGAGGCCGACCTGTTCGCGGCCGTGCCGGAACTGGTCAAGGCGCTCTGATCCCGGACGCTGTTCGGACAAACGGGGGCATCGCGGCGCGATGCCCTTTTTGCTGCCCGGGGCCGGCGAGCGGGTTCCCTGGAACGGTTCAGGCCTCGCCGCGGGACAGCAGGGCTTCGATGCCTTGCAGTGCCTGCTGCAGCGCGCCCGGCTGGTCGCAGGCCACGATCTGGCGCTGCGGCATCGAGCGCAGCCAGGTCAGCTGGCGCTTGGCGAGCTGGCGGGTCGCGAAGATGCCGCGGTCGCGCAGCTCGGCGAATTCGGACGGAGTCAGCTCGGCGTGGCCGGCGCGCTCGGACGCGTCCAGCGCTTCCCAGGCCTGGCGGTAGCCGACGCAGCGCATCGAGGGCAGCTCGGGGTCGAGGTCGCCGCGCGCGCGCAGGCGCCGCACCTCGTCGAGGAAGCCTTGCGCCAGCATCGCGTCGAAGCGCTCGGCGATGCGGCCGTGCAGCCAGCTGCGTTCCAGCGGTTCGAGCGAGAGCAGCGCACCGGGCTGGCCATCGACCTGCAAGGGCTGGTCCGGATTTTCTGCCTTGCTGCGTGTGTGGAAGGCCGAGAGCGGCCGACCCGTGGCGCGCCAGACCTCGAGCGCGCGGCCTATGCGCTGCGAGTCATTGGGAGACAGGCGCGCGGCCGTGACGGGATCGACCAGCGCCAGTTGCGCATGCAGGGCCGGCCAGCCCAGGCGCGCGGCTTCGTCCTCGATCGCGGCGCGCAGGCCGGGCTGCGCCGCAGGCATCTCGTCCAGCCCCTCGAACAGCGCCTTGAAATAGAGCATGGTGCCGCCGACCAGCAGCGGCAGGCGGCCGCGCGCGCGGATCGCCGGCAGCAGCGCGCGCGCATCGCGCACGAACTCGGCCGCGCTGTAGGCGTGCAGCGGATCGCGGATGTCGATCAGGTGGTGCGGCACCGCCGCGAGCTCGGCCGCGCTGGGCTTGGCGCTGCCGATGTCCATGCCGCTGAACACCAGCGCCGAATCGACGCTGACGATCTCGACCGGGCGCAGCTGTGCGATCGCGAGCGCGAGCGCGGTCTTGCCCGAGGCGGTCGGGCCGGCGATGGCCAGCCAGGCCGGGACGAGGGGGGTGTTGGTTTCCAGCATGTAGGGGATTCAGGCGTGGCGGCGTGGCGGCGGGCGGACCTCGCCGTGGCGCTGCACCGCGGTCCAGGCGTTGAGCGCAAGCAGGGCGGCCCACAACAGCACGCCCCAGCCCAGCGCGTCGTGGGGGTTGAGCCAGTCCTTGCCGAGCAGCCAGCCCAGCGTCTGGCCGTTGCCGAAGGCCAGCACCATGCACAGGCAGCCGCTCCAGGCCGAGGCCGCCCCCGCTGCCTGCGGGAAGGGCGCAACCGAGCCGCTCTGCGCGCAGGGCTGGTGGATGCCGTGCGCCATGATGTAGAGCGCGAAGGGCAGGGCGACCGACCAGGGCGAGTTCAGTTCCAGCCAGGCGCCGATCGCCAGGCCGATGCCGCCGCACAGGCTCAGCGCCGCGGCGGCGGCGATGGTGCGGCGCACGCCCAGGCGCGCGAGCAGGCGGCGACAGACGAAGGTGCCGCTGATGTAGCACAGCGACATCGCGAGCATCACCAGCCCGAAGCCGCTCTGGCTCAGGCCCATCTGCCCGATGAAGACGAAGGACGAGCAGGACAGGAAGGTGAACAGGCCGCCGAAGGAGAAGGCCGAGATCAGTGCCTGGCTCCAGAAAGTCGGGTGGCCCAGGATCAGGCGCCAGTTCTGCAGCAGGCGGGCAGGCTGCAGCGCGTAGGGGTCGGGACGCTGCAGCGTCTCGCCCAGGCGCAGCAGCAGCACGACGAGGACGGCAGCCCCCAACAGCGCCACGCCGGCCAGTGCGGCGCGCCAGCCCAGCTGTTGCGCCAGCAGGCCGCCCAGCGGGGCGCTGGCGCAGGCGAACAGGCCCAGGCCGCCGAGTGCCTTGGACATCACGCGCGCCGCGTCGGCCGGCTGGTAGAGGTCGCGTATCACCGCGCGCGCGCCCATCATGGTGGCTCCCAGCGCCAGGCCCTGCAGGCCGCGCCAGCCGATCAGGGCGTCGATGCCGGGCGCCAGCGCGGCGCCGACTGAAGCCAGCAGGAACAGTCCCTGGCCGGCGATCAGCACCGGCCGGCGACCGAAGCGGTCCGACAAGGGGCCCCAGGCCAGCTGCGACAGGCCGAAGCCCATCAGCATCGCGCTCAGCGTCAGCTGCGCCTGCGCCATGCTGGCCTGCAGGCTGCGGCTGAGCATGGGCAGCGCCGGCAGGTAGAGGTCGGTCGCGACCGGCTGCATGCCCAGCAGCAGCGACAGCAACAGCACCACGGTGGCTGGCGTCATGGGCTTTTCGGTCGGGGCCGGCATGGCTTCAGCGTCCGCGCAGGAACAGCGCGTCGAGCTCCTTCAGGCTCAGCTGGCGCCAGGTTGGGCGGCCGTGGTTGCACTGGTCGCTGCGCTCGGTCGCCTCCATCTGGCGCAGCAGCGCGTTCATCTCCTCGATCGTCAGGCGGCGGCTGGCGCGCACCGCACCGTGGCAGGCCATGGTCGCCAGCAATTCGTTGCGCGCGCGCTGCACCACGGTGGCTGCATCGTGCTGCGCGAGCTCGGCCAGCACGCTGCGCGCGAGCTCGACCACGTCGCCTTGCGCCAGCGCGGCCGGCACCGCGCGCACCGCCAGTGTCTGGGGAGAAAAGGGCGAGATGTCGAGCCCGAGGCGCTGCAGCGTGTCGGCACAGGACTCGGCGACCGCGACCTCGGCCGGGGTGGCGGCGAAGGTGGCCGGAATCAGCAGCGGCTGGCTTTGCAGGCCGGCGCTGTCGCTGGCCTCGAATTGCGTTTTCAGCCGTTCGTAGACGATGCGCTCGTGCGCCGCGTGCATGTCGACCAGCACCAGTCCCTGCGCGTTCTCGGCCAGGATGTAGATGCCGTGCAGCTGCGCGACCGCGCGGCCCAGCGGCCAGTGATCGGCCACATCCGGCGCGGCATGGATCGACTCTGCGGCCGCGAGGTTGGCGGGGACTTGGGCGGCCCGCGCATCGGGCCGGTCAGGCTCGGCCAGTCCGGCTGTCCATGTCCTGGCCGCCGGTGCCGCATCTGCCATGGGAGCGGCGGGGGGGGCGCTGGCCTCGCCCAGCTCTGGCGTGGCGGGCATCAGCGGCGCGTCGCGACCGGGCTGCCAGAGCCGGCCGAGGTCCTCGACCCGGTTGCCCACGGGCTCCGGGCGGCTCCAGGGCATGGACCAGGCCGGCGCTGCCGCGGGCGGGCTCTGCATGCCCAGGCCGAGCTGGACCCGCGGCATGGCGAGCAGCGGCGCCGCCGCTTCTCCGCCGCCGCCCGCGTCGCTGGTCGTCCGCGCCGGCTCTGCCCCAGTCTGCTGCCCGGCCTGGGCCGAGCGCGGCGCCGCCAGCGCGGTCTCGACCGCGTTGCGCACCGCCTGGTGCACCTCGCGCCCGTCGCGGAACCTGACCTCGATCTTGGTCGGGTGCACATTGACGTCGACCCGGGTCGGGTCGATCTCGACGAACAGAGCGTAGACCGGCTGGCGCGGGCCGTGCAGCACGTCCTCGTAGGCGCTGCGCACCGCGTGGGAGATGACCTTGTCGCGCACGAAGCGGCCGTTGACGTAGGCGAACTGGCGGTCGGCGCGAGAGCGCGCGGCGTCCGGCAGCCCGGCGCGGCCCCAGACCCGCAGCCCCTGGCCCTGCCAGGACAGCGGCAGGCTCTGCTCCAGGAAGTCCTGCCCCAGCACGTCGCCCAGGCGCTGCGCCAGCGCCGCTGCGGGATCGGACTGGGTGCAGGCGCGCCACTGTTCGACCAATCTGCCCTCGTGCCAGACCGCGAAGCCGGCGTCGGGACGCGCCAGCGCATGGCGGCGCACCGCCTCCAGGCAGTGCGCCAGCTCGGTGGCGTCGGTCTTGAGGAACTTGCGCCGCGCCGGCGTCGCGTAGAACAGCTCGCGCACCTCGACCGTCGTGCCCTGGGTGCGCGCCGCCGGGGCGAGCTCGCCGGTGCGTCCGTGCAGCATCCAGGCGTGGCCGTCGTGTCCCTCGGCCTCGCGCGACAGCAGGCTGACGTCGGCGATCGAGTGGATCGCCGCCAGCGCCTCGCCGCGAAAGCCCATGGTGTGCACCGACTCGAGCTCCTCCAGGCTGCCGATCTTGCTCGTCGCGTGGCGCTTGAGCGCCGCAGACAGCTCCTGGCGCGGGATCCCGCAGCCGTCGTCCTCGACCGAGATCAGGCGCACGCCGCCGGCCAGCAGCCGCACCGTGACCTGGCGCGCGCCGGCGTCGAGCGCGTTGTCGACCAGCTCGCGCACCACCGAGGCGGGGCGCTCGACCACCTCGCCGGCGGCGATCTGGCTGATCAGCTCGTCGGGCAGCTCGCGGATCGGGCGCCGCGGCGTGCCGGCCGCGCCGGCGTCTGCGGCCGGGGCGGCGGTGGCGGTCGGGTCGGGGAGGTCGGTGCGGGGCGAGTTCACCCCCGGATTGTAGGTGGGCGGCCCAAGCCCGTCCGATCCGTGCCGGCGTGCCCGGCTAAACTGCGACCATGGAAATCATCGTCTTTCTGCTCGACTTCATTCTTCACGTCGACAAGCACCTGCAGGCCTTCGTGGAGGCTTACGGCGTCTGGGTCTATGCCTTGCTGTTCCTGGTCGTCTTCGTCGAGACCGGTCTGGTCGTGATGCCCTTTTTGCCCGGCGATTCGCTGCTCTTCATCGTCGGCGCGCTGGCCGGCGCGGGACTGCTGAGCCTGCCGCTGGCGATGGCCCTGCTCGCGCTGGCGGCGATCCTGGGCGACCAGCTCAACTACTCGATCGGCCGCTCGATCGGCCCGCGCGTCTTCCAGTGGGAGGACTCGCGCTTCTTCAACAAGAAGGCCTTCGAGCAGGCGCACGCCTTCTACGAGCGCTACGGCGGCATCACCATCGTGCTGGCGCGCTTCATGCCCTTCATCCGCACCTTCGCGCCCTTCGTGGCGGGCGTGGCCGCCATGTCGCGCGGCAAGTTCAGCGCCTACAACGTCGGCGGCGGACTGCTCTGGGTCGTCGGCCTCACGCTGGCCGGCTACCTGTTCGGCAACCTGGCCTGGGTGCAGGCCAACCTGAGCAAGATCATCTGGGCCCTGATCCTGGTGCCGGGCCTGCTCGCCCTGTTCGGGGCCTGGCGCAGCAGTCGCCAGCCGGCCTGAGCACGGCCGGCGCCGGGCCTTGGCGGCTCATTCCGGGGCTGGCTGGCAGCACCCGGCCGCTGCCCCTGCCACTGCTGCGGGTCGCAGCCTGGCCACGTGCTGCGGTTGCGCAGCGATTCTTTCCAGCCTCGGGTTGACATCCCGCTGATGGAATGACTAGCATGCCCGCTGGGATGTGAGAGTGGCGGGCGCCGGTGCCCGGCCACTCCCACCCGGAGGGAGCCGCGATGCTGCTGCAGATCGACCAGGAGCTCAACCGCAATTCCTGCTACGAAGCCAGCGCCGTGCGCCCGCCCGAGGGTCCGCCGCTGGCTGACAGCATTCAGGCCGATGTCTGCGTGCTGGGGGCCGGCTTCGCCGGCCTGTCGGCCGCGCTGGAGCTGGTCGAGCGCATCGTCCCGCTGGTCCCTGCATCGTCGCCACCGAGCCCATGACGCCCGAACGCGCCGACGCCCTGATACGCCAGCGGGTGGCCGCCAGCGACAACAACCACATGCTGGACTACTTTCGCCTGTCGGCCGACAACCGCCTGCTGTTCGGCGGCGGCGACAGCGCCACGCCCGAGCCGGCCGGGCAGGTGGCCGGACGCATCGCAAGCGCATGCTCGAGGTCTTCCCGCAACTGTCCGACCTGGGGCTTGCCTACGCCTGGGGGGCTTTTGCGATGTCTCGCTCAACATGGTGCCCGACTTCGGCCGCCTGGACCCGAACATCTGCTGCCTGCAGGGTTTCTCGGGGCACGGCATCGGCACGGCGGGGATTGCCGGCAAGCTGGTGGCCGAGGTAATCGCGGGCCAGGCCGAACGCTTCGACCTGCTCGCGCGCATCAGGCACCAGGCCCTGCCGGGCGGCATCATCCTGCGCCACCCGGCGCTCACGCTGGCCATGACCTATTACCGGCTGCTCGACCTGGTCTGACATGAATGCCGGGCGCAAGCACGCGCGTCTGCCGGGCCGGCTGCTGATGGTGGGCTTCGGCAGCGTGGGGCAGGCCGTGCTGCTGCGCCATCTGGAGCTGCAGCTGCAGCAGATTGCCATCCTGGCCGCCGACGAGCAGGGCCGCGCGATCGCCACCGCGCAGGGGGCCTTCTCCTGCGTCCGCCTGAGCGCCGGCAACCACGAGGCCGAGCTGTCGCGCTACGCCCTGCAGCCGGGCGACTTCCTGCTCAACCTCTCGGTCGACATGTCCAGCCTGGCGCTGATGCAATGGCGCGAGCCGCGCGGCGTGCTCTACCTCGACAGCTGCATCGAGCCCGGGGCCGGCGTCTACACCGATCCCGCCGTTGCTGCGCTCGAACTACGCGCTGCGCGAGCAGGCGCTGGAATTCGGCCGCAGCCACCCCGACGCTCCGACCGCGATTCCGACCCAGGGCGCCAATCCCGGCCTGATCTCCAGCCGGCTCAAGCAGGCCTTGCTCGAGATGCGGCCGACTGCGGGCTGCTGTGCGCCAGGCCGCAGCAGCGCGAGGACTGGGCGCGGCTGGCGCAAGACCTCGGCATAGGCGTGAACCATGTCGCCGAGCGCGACACCCAGGTCAGCTCCCGCCACAAGCAGCACGACGAGTTCGTCAACACCTGGTCGGTCCACGGCTTCGTCTCGGAAGGCTATCACCTGCAGACCCGCAGCCGCATCGCGCGCGACGAGATCGTCGCCGGCATGGACGAGCTCGGTGTGCTGCTCATAGGCCATCCCCGGGGCATCTTCTGGGACGGCTCGCGCCCGGGCGTGGAACAGGCCAGGCGGCTGGCGCCCTACAACAGCGCCACCAGCCTGCAGGTGGCGGCCGGCGTGCTGGCCGGCGTGGTCTGGGCCCTACGCCATCCGCGTTGCCGGCGTGGTCGAGCCCGACGACCGCGACCACGAGGAAGTGCTCGAGATCGCCAGGCCCTACCTGGGTGAGCTGGTCGGGGTCTGGGGCGACTGGTCGCCGCTGCACGAGCGCGCGCGCCTGTTTGCCGAGGAGCTCGATGCCGACGACCCCTGGCAGTTCAAGAACTTCCGAGTCGACTGATGCGCAGCCGGTTTGCCATAAGGTCCGGTTTGCTGTAGTGTTCAAACTATCCGTTCAGCACTTTCGCATGTTTTTAAACGGGAGGTCAGCATGACAGGTCATCACAATCCGCGCGACGATCAAGCGCCGAACGCCCGCAAGGTCGAGAACGACCACAACAAGCAGGGCGAGCAGGATGCCACCCAGCTGAACCAGGGCCATCGCACGCCCGACAGCCGCTCCGACCGCGAGTCGCATGTCGGCAGCCACAACCAGTCGCAGTCGCGCCGCCATCCCTCGGGCGGGGGCGCGCGTTAAGCCGATCCAGGAGAGGGCGCCGCTGCGGCGCGCGCCTTCGGAGGTGAATGCGGATGGAACCTTTTTCTCATCGTTTCTCCGAACTCTTCGCGCAGCTGGGCCTGGCCAGTGACGGGCAGTCGATTGCGGCTTTCATCACGCGCCATGGGCCGCTGGCCCCGGCGGTCCGACTCGAGGATGCGCCGTTCTGGACGCCGGCGCAGTCCGCCTGGCTGCGCGAGGAACTGCAGGATGACGCGGACTGGGCCGAACTGATCGACCAGCTCAGCTTGGCGCTGCGGGCCAGTGAGCCCTGGGACTAGGGCCTGTCTGACTGACAGCTTGTAGAAACTGGGCACATGTCAAGGCGCGGTGCCACCGGCGCATCCCAGCGGGTGGCCTAGGCGGATGAATGAGGCATCCGAGCGACGAGTGGCTGGAGCGCTCGCATGGCTGGCTGAGCTCGAAAATCCATCTGTATGGTGATGGTCAAGCCCATCCCGTTATACACATCTCGTAGGATGACGGCTTTGTCATGACAGGAGCGTGGGTGTGAGCTGGGCGACAGAAGAATTCGAGACCTTGGACCTGGGGGATGCGCGGCTCAACCGCAGG
>JBEEPT010000223.1:0-3578 GCA_041190985.1 Pseudomonadota bacterium | reverse complement strand
GCAACCCGCCGTTGCAGCTGAAGTCCGCACCGGTCGTGAAGCCCGAATCGTCGCCGGCCAGCCAGCCGACGATCGAGGCGATTTCCTCGGGCGTACCCAGGCGCTTGACCGGGATGGTGGCGACGATCTTCTCCAGCACCTCCGGCTTGATCGCGCGGACCATGTCGGTGCCGATGTAGCCCGGGCTGACGGTGTTCACGGTGACGCCCTTGGCGGCCATTTCCTGGGCCAGGGCCATGGTGAAGCCGTGCATGCCGGCCTTGGCGGCCGAGTAGTTGGTCTGGCCAGCCTGACCCTTCTCGCCGTTGACCGACGAGATCTGGATGATGCGGCCGAAGCCCCGCTCGGCCATGTCCGCGACCACCTGCTTGGTGACGTTGAACATCGACGTCAGGTTGGTGCTGATGACGGCTTCCCAGTCTTCCTTGCTCATCTTCAGGAACATGCGGTCGCGCGTGATGCCGGCGTTGTTGACCAGCACGTCGATCGGGCCGTGCTCGGCCTTGGCGCGGGTGAAGGCCTCCACGGTCGACTCCCAGCTGCTGACGTCGCCCACCGAGGCGTGGAAGCCGTAGCCCAGCGCGGCCTGCTCGTCGAGCCACTTCTGGTAGTCGCGCGTCGGGCCGCAGCCGGCGATGACCTTGAAGCCGTCCTTGTGCAGGCGCTGGCAGATCGAGGTACCGATGCCGCCCATGCCGCCGGTGACGTATGCAACTTTCTGACTCATGAATTTCTCCTCGTTTTCGTGAAACGGCCCTCGGGCCGTGGTGTGACAGGGGGCCCGCCGCCCGGCGGGCCCTGGGGGACTTGGATGTGGATGGGGAGCCGGCTTCAGCGCTCGACGGCCAGCGCCACGCCCATGCCGCCGCCGATGCACAGCGCGGCCAGGCCCTTCTTGGCGTCGCGGCGGTTCATCTCGTGGATCAGCGAGACCAGCACGCGGCAGCCGGAGGCGCCGATCGGGTGGCCCAGCGCGATCGCGCCGCCGTTGACGTTGACCTTGGCCGGGTCGGCGCCGAGCTCGTTGTTGACCGCACAGGCCTGCGCCGCGAAGGCTTCGTTGAGCTCGAACAGGTCGACGTCGCCCACGGCCCAGCCCGCGCGCTCCAGCGCCTTCTTCGACGCCGAAACCGGGCCCATGCCCATGATGGCCGGGTCCAGCCCGGTGGTGCCGAAGCTCTTGATCTTGGCCAGGGCTTTCAGGCCGAGCGCGGCCGCCTTGCTCGCCTTCATCACCATCACGGCGGCGGCGCCGTCGTTGATGCCCGAGGCGTTGCCGGCCGTGACCGAGCCGGCCTTGTCGAAGGCGGGCTTGAGGCCGGCCAGGCCTTCGGCGCTGGTCTTCTTGTTGATGAATTCGTCGGCGGCGAACACGACCGGCTCGCCCTTGCGCTGCGGGATCACGACCGGCACGATCTCGTCGGCGAAGCGGCCGGCGTCCTGCGCCGCGGCGGCCTTCTGCTGGCTGGCCAGCGCCAGGGCGTCCTGCGCCTCGCGGCTGATGCCGAACTGCTTGGCGACGTTCTCCGCCGTGATGCCCATGTGGTACTTGGCGTAGGCGTCGGTCAGGCCGTCGTTGATCATGGTGTCGACCATCTTCCAGTCGCCCATGCGCTGGCCGTCGCGGCTGCCCAGCACGACGTGGCCCGAGGCGCTCATGTTCTCCTGGCCGCCGGCGATGACGATCTCGCTGTCGCCCCAGGCCACGGCCTGCGCGGCCAGCATCACGGCCTTCAGGCCCGAGCCGCACACGGCGTTGATGGTCAGCGCCGGGGTCTCCTGGGCGATGCCGGCCTTCATGCCGGCCTGGCGCGCCGGGTTCTGGCCGGCGCCCGCGGCCAGCACCTGGCCCATGATCACTTCGCCGACCTGGTCGGCCGCGACGCCGGTCTGCTCCAGCAGCGCCTTGATCACGGTCGCGCCCAGCTCCGGCGCGCTGACCTTGGCCAGGCTGCCGCCGAACTTGCCGACTGCGGTGCGCGCGGCCGCGACGATGACGATGTCTTCCATGTGTGTTCTTCCTCTCTTGTGTGCCAGTGCTGGCGTTGATGTGAATGGGGGGGTGACGGGGGTGACGGGACGGCGAGCCGTGGGCAGGCCGCGCCCGGGCGGCGGCTCTGCCGTGTGGCTCAGGGTGTGGCTAGGGGGACGGAGGCGGGGCCGGCTCAGGCCCGGGCCTTGACGTAGCGCCCCGGCGCGGGCTCGATCACCGGGTACTGGCGGCTGCCGTAGCCCTTGGGCGCGGCGATCTCCTTGCCGGCCTGGCCCTTGAGCCAGCCGGCCCAGTCGCCCCACCAGCTGCCCTTGTGCTCGGTCGCGCCGGCGATCCAGTCCTCGACCTGCTGCGGGAATTCGCTGTCCGCGCCGATCCAGTGGCTGCGCTTGCCCTTCGCGGCCGGGTTGATCACGCCCGCGATGTGGCCCGACGCGCCCATGACGAAGCGCTTCGGCCCGCCCAGCGCCCGGGTCGAGGCGTAGGCCGCATTGATCGGCACGATGTGGTCCTCGCGCGAGCCGTACAGGTAGACCGGGATGTCGACCTGGCCCAGGTCGATCCGCTCGCCGCAGACGGTGGCCGCGCCGGGCTTGACCAGGCGGTTCTCCAGGTAGGTGTTGCGCAGGTACCAGGCGTAGTAGGGACCGGGCAGGTTGGTGCTGTCGCTGTTCCAGTACAGCAGGTCGAACGGCGGCGGCGTCTCGCCCTTGAGGTAGTTGCCCACCACGTAGTTCCACACCAGCTCGTTCGGGCGCAGGAAGCTGAAGGTGGTCGCCAGGTCGCGCCCCGCCAGCAGCCCACCCTGCGCGAACTGCAGCTCTCTGAGCCTGACCGTCGGCTCGTCGATGAAGATGTCGATCACTCCGGTGTCGGCAAAGTCCAGCATCGTGGTCAGGAAGGTCGCGCTGTGCACGGGCCGCTCGCCGCGCGCGGCCAGCACCGCCAGCGCCGTGCCCAGCATCGTGCCGCCGACGCAAAAGCCCAGCGCGTTGATGTCCTTGGCCCCCGTGATCTCGCGCGTCACCGCGATCGCCCGCATCACCGCGTCCTCGATGTAGTCGTCCCAGCCCTTGTGCGCCAGCTCCGCGTCCGGGTTGCGCCAGCTGATCACGAAGGTGCGCATGCCCTGCTCCACGGCGTAGCGGATCAGCGAGTTCTCCGGCTGCAGGTCCAGGATGTAGTACTTGTTGATCGACGGCGGCACGAACAGAAACGGCCGCTCGTGCACCTTGGCCGTCAGCGGCTTGTACTCCAGCAGCTGGAACAGCTCGTTCTCAAACACCACCGCACCTTCGCTCGTCGCCACGTTGCGCCCGACCTCGAACGCGCTCTCGTCCGTCATCGACACATGGCCCTGCCGCAGGTCCTTGAGCAGGTTCTGCACGCCCCGGGCAATGCTCTCGCCCTGCGTCTCGATCGCCTTTTGCTGCGCCTCGGCGTTCAGCGCCAGGAAGTTGCTCGGCGCGCTCGCATCGATCCACTGCTGCACCGCAAACGCCACCCTCGCCTTCGTCTTCGCGTCCGCGTCCACCGCCTCCGCCATGCTCATCAGCGTGCGCGCGTTCAGCAGGTAGAGCGCGGC
>JBEEPT010000222.1:0-9789 GCA_041190985.1 Pseudomonadota bacterium | reverse complement strand
ACACCGCAGTCAGACACACCAGTGAAATACACCAGTCGATAGTTTGGTGAGTTCACGCCAATCGCTTTTAGCTTTGCGCCTGTCAGATTCAGATACACCCCGGACTTCATCTGAATTCCTGTAAGGTTTCCAGACGCATTTACCATATAGGTGCCTGCAGGGAACGTGATAACACCACTGCCCAAAGCATGAATATGATCTACGGCAGACTGAATCGCCGCCGTATCATCCGCAACCCCATCTCCAACAGCGCCGAAGTCCTTGACGCTCACCCACTCGCGCATCTTGTCCTGCGCCGTGCGAACGACAGCGCCAGTACCTGCCTGCTGAAAGCCAACAAGCGATGACCCATTCGCCGCAGCCAATTGCTGCCCGAGCAGCGTCCCGCCGATGGGTGCGTAATTCGTCAGCCCGTCGTTGCTCTCGTTCCACCCAATGAGCATCCCCGCCACGGGTGACGGCAGCGCCTGGTCACCGAGCGGCGACGTGACCGCCACTTTCAATGCGCGGTCGACCTTCTCGTCGATCTGCTGGATCTGCGCGACATGCCGATCGAGAGCGTCCTCGATCACGCGCGGATAAAAGCCGCCGTTGTTGGTGATGTCGGTCGGTTGCAGGTTGGGCACCGCACTGGAGACGACGAGGCGGTGGCCGCTGGCGAGCGGCGCGGCCAGTGTGACGGTTCCGCCGGGCGCTGCGTCCTGGTCAGCGTTGAGTGCGACGGCGTAATCGGCGCCAAGCGCCAGCGCGCTCTCGTTCCCTTGCGTGTTCGCCACTGTAACGGTCACGTCAGTGGCTGCGAAAACCTTGAAGGAAAACGGGAAGGCGGTCGTTACGCTGTTGCCGGTGAATGGGCCGGCCTTTCGGAGTTCGGTCGAGATGGTCATGCGTGCGGGTCTCCAAGAGTAGCCTGCACGCTACCCCCGGAGAATCGAACCACGCGCACCGGGTCAGTTGCGCGGCGGCGGCCCGGCGATCACCGCCAGCGGGTTGTCGGCACGCCCCTCGAGCAGCGCGGCCGTGCCTTCGACCGTGCGATTCACCTGGCCGGCGGGGTAGTGGAAGAGCACGCCCGCTGTGTTGTTCGCGGCCTTGAAGGCGGCCATGTCGAACTCGCCCTGGCCGACTTGAGCGCCCAGCCTGTAGAGGTCCGAGAAGAACCGCAGGCCCGCCGGGCCGCTGTAGCCGAACTGGCCGCCGAAGCCGGTCGCGGCCTGCACGGCGCTGGTCATCTCGCGCGTGAGCGGGAAGAAGCCCATCAGGAACCCGATCTGCTCCTCGATGATCTGCTCGACCCACTCCTCGTCGTCATCGGGCGCGCCCTTCATCAGCGCGTTGATGAGCACCGAGCCGATCACCGGCACCACCATCAGCAGCAGGTAGTCGCCCGCCAGGCGCAGCACCTCGTGCGGCCTCTTGAAGTTGGTCTGCCCCGTGCGCTCGACCGCGAGCTGCAGCGTGGCGGCGAAGTAGCTGTAGAAGTTGGTGAAGAGCTTGAGCAGCGGCCCGCCGCGCTGGATCTGCGCGAGATCCTTCGCCTGGCCACTGGACTGCGCCGCGATCACCGCCTGGTCGGCCATCGCCACCGCGCGGGCCTCGTCGATCGTGCCGTCCTCGTTGCGTAGCGCCGGGTCGGCCATCGCCTTCTCGAACGCGCCGTACCACGTGGGGTAGTCGACCAGCGCCTGCGTCTTCTGGATCAGGATGAAGAAGCTGGATTCGATGGCGAGCTGCAGGTCGCTCTTGCCCTTGTCGAGCCGGTTCACCACGTCGTTGATCTCGCGGTTCATCGTGCGCATGCGGTTGCGCAGGAACTCGGACTTCGCTTGCGCCTCTTCGACCTTGCGCGCCATGTGCGCGGGCGAGCCGTAGAACTCGCGCAGGCCGCGGGCGATCCACGTCGGGCCGACGCGCACGATCGAGTTGGTCAGGCCCAGCGGTTGCAGCAGCGCAGTGCGCAGGTTCCAGCCCAGGCCGGCGATGGTCGCGCCGCTGCGCAGGTGCCCCAGGGTGCGCTCGAACGCGGTCGTAGCCGGCTGGTCGCCGCGGGCGATGTCTTCCATCGCGCGCTTGATTGCCGTCACCTTCTCGGCGCCGAAGTGCTGGCGCATCGGCGCGTCGAGCCGGCGCAGGATCTTGTTGGCGTCGATCAGCCACTCGTGCCACGACAGGTCGTGGATCACCTCATTCGCGCCCTGGTAGATGCCGTCGAAGGACAGCAGCAGAGGCCGGTTCATCACACGATCGGCGCGGCCCTTGGTGTAGCTGCGCCGCGTGGTGGCCGCGGTGTAGGCGGCGCGCATCATCTGCTTGGCGGTCTCGGCGTCGGCATGCGCCGCAGCCTCGCCCGACTGCATCGGATCGTACTTGATCGGGTAGTAGCCGCCGCGCATCTGCACCGCGCCGCCGTTGGCCGACTCGATCGTGAAGGGCGCCGGCTCGATCCATTCCGGCTCCTTGCCGGTGACGCGCTTCTCCTTCTCGGCAACCTGCGGCCGGTAGCTCTCGAAGAAATCCCACACGCCTTGCACGAACTGCCACTCGGCCGGGGTGAGCGTCTGCAGCACCGGCATGACGCGCTCGGCCGTCCAGCCGCGCCCATCCAGCAGGCGCTGGCGGTTGCCCTCGTTGCCCCAGTTGAGCGCGATCGCCAGGCGCTCGCCACGGTTCAGGCTACGCCCCAGGCTGGGGAAGTGCTGGCCCTTGCCGCCCATCTTGCCGCCCTCTGCCAGTAGCGGCTTGATGAGCGCGTGCAGCCGGCGGGTAGCGTCGGCGCGCATGCTGGCCTCGCGCTCGCCGGCCTCGTTCATCGTGCGCACCAGCACGTTCCACAACGGCCCGCCGTCCTGATAGCCGTCCATCTCGCGCACCAGGCTGTGCATCTGGCGGTGCATGGCCATGAACCCGCGCGCCGCGTGTTGCACCTGGCTGGCCAGCGTGTTGCGCCGCTCGTTGTCGATCGTGCGCCCGCCGGCCTCCGCTTCCATCGACGCGGTGATCTCGGCCACGATGGCGTCGAGCGCTCGCGCGTCGCGCGCGGTGAGAAGCTTGTTCTTCAGCCGGCCCAGGTGCTCGATCTGGCGCACCGAATCGACCAGCCCGCGGAACTGCTCGACGGTCAGGTTCTTGTAGTGCGTGCGCGCCGCCTCGGCCTGCAGCCACTCGGGAATGTCAGGCTCGGTGCCCTCGTTGGCGCGCTCGTCGATCCACTTGGCGAGCGCCGTGCGCTTATCGATCTCGCGCATGCTCTGGCCCTTGCGCAGGTCGAAGCGCTCGAGCAGGGTGTCGATCTGCTCGAGGTAGTCGGCGTCGATCGACTTGCGCGTGCCGTCGCCGTCGAACTTCTTGAGGTAGCGCAGCCCCGCCTCGATCTCGTCGAGCACCCGGTGCGCCGCGCGCGCCGCCTGGTTCTGCACGAGCTGGTTGCGCTTCTCGGCTGCGGCCTGCTCAAGGTCGCCGGCCTTCATTGCCTGCGTGGCCGCCTTGCCGGCGCGCGCCTCGGCCGCGGCGTACTGGCCCGGCTTCACGTTGCGCACCAGCAGGCGATCGACCATCTGGCGGGCGTACTCGCGCGCGGCTTGCATCATCACCCGCGGCCGGCCGGTAGCCTTGGCCAGGGCGTCGAGCTCGGTCGCCACCATGCGGGCGCGCACGTCGTTGTGGATGGCACGGTCGGCGGCGCGCGCCAGCGCCTCGGGGCTGGCCAGGTCGCCGTGGCGCTCGATCATGCGCAGGTCGATCAGCGCCTCGATCTCGACGGCCGGCGGTTGCGCCGCGGCCAGCGTGCGCACCAGCTCGTCGCCAGAGGTGAAGCCGAAGAGCTCGGCCACCAGATCCGGGTGCAGACCGTCCTTGGCCGTCATGCGCAGGCCGCGAAGGTGCTCGATGATCTCCGCCGGCAGGCCGATCTCGGTGAGTGCCGCACGGCCGAGGCGCCCAGCCATCAGCCCCTCGATATTGGCCACCTGGTCGCCCGGGCGCATGTCCTGCAGCGCGTCGAAGTCGGCCGCGCTCGAATACTGCGGGGCGCCGGCCAGCTCCTCGAAGAAGCGGTCCTCGAACTCGCGCGGGGTCCAGTCGGCGCCACCCTCGTTGGCGTCGAGATATCCGTATTGCACCAGCGCGGCGCGCATGTCGTCGATGCTGCGCCCGCCGTTGCGGCGCAAGACGTGCTTGCCAAACCCCTGCTGGGCGATCTTCTCCTTCGGGTCCAGCCCCCACTGCGCCTCGAGCTCGGCCCGGTCGATGCCGCCCAGCTTGGCCACGGCCACGAAGAGCGAGTCGAGCGCGGGATCAACCACATCCGGGTCGGACTTCGGGCGCGCGAGCTTGGGCAGGCGGTCGTCGGCGGTGATCTTGCCGGTGAGGAACTGCCAGGCGCGATAGACGGGCTGGCTCAGTACCTCGCGGCGCGCTTCCATCCCCATCTGCTCGCGCAGCGATGCGGCCTCTTTCTGCAGGCGCTTGAGTGCGCGCGAGCGCGCGCCGGCCAGCCACTGCATGTCGCGCATGCCACGGGCGCCGAGATCTTCCTGTGCGGCCTCGGTCGCATCATGGCCGAGCGCCTGGTAGGCGGCGAACTCCTCCTCGGTCATGCCGGCCTGCTGCGCGCTGGCAAAGAGCGGCATCAGGCTGCGCGCCTGCTCGGCGGTCTTGATCGCCTGGTCGGTGGCCAGCATGCGGTCGAACACGCGGCGCACGTCGTCGGAGAGCTCGCCCGCGGCCGGGTTGCGCGCGAGGAAATCCTTGATGCTGCGATACACGTTGAGCAGCCAGGCGCGGAACCGGCCGAACAGCGGCTGCAGCTCGATGCTCGGGGCGTTGCCCTCGGTCAGGTACAGCTCGAAGGACTCGGCGAACTTCTCGTGGTAGGCGCGCTTTTCCTCGAAGTCGAGCGCGGCCCACTCGTTGATGTCGCGCAGGCCGAACCACCGCATCAGCGCCTGCACGTCGCGCAGCACGCCGCGCTCGCCCTCGGTGAGCTGGTCGGCGTCGTAGGTCTGCACGCTGGACGCCATGTCGGTCATCACCTCGAGGAAGAAGTGGCCGGATTCGTGCAAAAAAGAGGTCAAATCCGCGGCCTGCAGCAGCGCGACCGTGTTGGTCGCCGGGTTGAAGCTGGCGCGCGGGCCGCGCTGCGCGGATTGGTTGAGGATGTTCGGGTCGCTCGGATCGAAGGTGCCGCGGTTTCCGGTGGCGGACTTGATCTGCGCGGGGCGGAAGGCAACCCATGCCTCCGACTCTTCAGAGAAATTTCCATCCGGGAAGTGGACGCCGTCATGCCCACGCTTCTGCGCGATCTTAACGATGTCCACATTGTTGTCCGCATCCAGCGACTCACCTTCAACAACAGGCATTCCATCGGCGTCGAAACGAACGACCATTGGGTTCTGAATGGACAAGAAGACCTCGTAGATTTCGCCTTCTGGCCCTTTGGCGTAGTCGTTAGCGTAACGAAGACTGCGAGTGAACCACGCCCCCGGCTCTCGAACACCCGGCCTGATCTCGGTCAGCCCCTGGTTGATGCTGCCGTGATACACCACCAGCGGCTCGCCGTTCTCATCGGCCACCTTGGAGTCGCCGAACCACGCGCGGAATGCGGGGGCGTCGGTGATGATGCGCCCCGCCTGGTCGAACTGCTGCCCGCCCGCCACGCTCTCGGCCACAGTGCGCAGCCTGTACTTCTCGAACAACTGCTCGGGCGTCATCCCGACGCGCTGCGCCATGCTGCCGAAAAACTCGCCCACCAGGGTGGCGTAGGCCTCGTTCACGTCCGGTCGGAAGCGGTTGATGGCGTTCAACTCGTCGCGGATCGTGTTGCGCACGCTCTCCACTTCGACGCGCTCGGCCAGCGCCGCGCCGGTCTGCTCGATGGTGTCGCCCAGCTCCTGCTGCAGGCGCTCGACCTGACCCTGCAGGTACTGGCCGGCCTCGGCGCGGCTCATGCCGTCGGGCTCGGTCTTCAGGTGCTCGAGCAGCCCGTCGGCGAACTCGGTCGGGGCGATGCGCGCGGCGAACTCGGCCACCGGGATGCGCACCAGGCCGCCCGTGTCGATCGCGTCCTGTAGCTGCTCGGCCACCGCGGGCGACACGGCCGCCAGTTGTTCGGCTACGCCGGACTGCATCAGCACGTTGGGGTCGATGAACACGTCCGTCACCGGGCCGTCCTCGGTCGCCTGCTCGACGAACTGCTGGAAGGTTTCGGGGCTGGTTTGCGTGAGCGCGGCGGCGCGCGAGAACTGCACCAGCTCGGCCAGCCGCTGCGCCATGTTCTCGGCCTGCTCTGCCTGGCGCTGCTCGCCGGCCGCGCGGCGCATCGCAGCGTCGATGCCCGAGATGATCGTGGTCTGCCCAGCCGCGCCCACGATCGTGGCGATCAGGGTTTGCGCCGCGGCGCTCGGGCGCTCGGCCAGGTAGTCACCGAAGGTCTTGCCCGCGTTGGCGTCGATCACCGCCCACTCGTTCAGATCCTGCAGGATGGTGGCGATCTGCTCGCCGGGGATCTCGGCGGCGATCTGGTTGGCCAGCATGCGCGGCAGCGAGGCGCCGGCCTTGAGGTCGCCCAGCAGCTTCGTGACCGGGATCAGCTCGGTGGCGTACTCGATGAGGCCTTGTGAGGCGCCGAAGGTGAGCGCGGGGCCGACACCCAGGCCAGCGTCGCGCGCCTTGCCGTACTCGGCGCCCGCGACGGGCAGCGTCATGCCGGCCAGCGCCGCACCCTGACCGCCCGGGGCGAACAGTAGCGGCAGGCTGGCGAGGTTGCGCGACAGCGACGACAGGCCCGAATACCACCCGCCCGACAGCACGCCGTCGGCCTGCGGGGTCCAGCGCTTGGCCTCGGCCTCGATGCCTTGCCGGTAGGCCGACAGGTCGCGCGCGATCATGCCGCCCACATCCACCGGCGGCACGTGCCCAGCCAGCGGCTTGGTGGCGAACTGCAGCAGCTCGGCCGCGCTCTGGCCGACGCCCACCACGCCCGCGCTGGCGTCGTACAGGCCGCCCACCATCGCCTTGCCCGAGTCCTTGAAGAAGGTCGCCACGCCCTCGATGCCACTCAGCGGCTCGAGATCCTGATGCGCCAGCTTGGCGAACTCGGGGTCCATCATCTGCCGCGCGAGCACGGGCGAGCGGCCGAGGATGTCCTGCATGTTGCGGATCTGCTCGCGCCGCTGCACCTCCTCGAAGTTGCGCTCGACGATCTCGACCGGCAGGCCGGTGGACTTGGCGAGCCCCTGTGCAGAGGCGGCGCGCTCGGGCTGGATCTTGGTCGCCGTGTCCAGCACCGGCTGCATCGCGCGCTGCGCGGCCTGGCGCTCGCCGTCGAGGATCTGGTCATAGATGTCGATGACGGGCGCTGCAGGCGCGGCCGGCTGGGCCTGCTGTTGGTCGAGCAGGGTGTCGTAGATGTCGGACATGAATCTATGCCTTAATCAACGACCGCCCAGTCTTCGGCGAGCATGTCGGACTGCGTAGCGTTCCAGCCCATCTGGATCTGACCCTGCGCGTTCTTCATCGTGATGCACGGTTGCACGGTTGCCGTACCCCCGTTTTCACGAGCAAAGGCGGCGTTGTGCGGAGACCAGAAGTTCTCGGCGGGCACCTCGCGCGTGCCATCGCAGGACAGCGAGAGCCACATTCCCTTGCCGTTCCACCCGGCGCGCGCTACTGCCTTTCCCGCCTTCAGCGCCTCGATGGCGAGTCCGAATGTCATGCCCTCGACCGAGCGGTAAGCGCGCTTGAACACGTCACTCGGGCTCCAGCTGATATAGCCGTCGTGACGGGGGTCGTTGGCCTTTCCACCGTCGACGTACTCGACCAGATAGCCCTCGTCGTCGCCGTTCTCATCGGCCGGTAGCTGCCAGCCGCGGTAGTCGTTGTATTCCTGCCTGGTCATCGGCAGAGCGCGGATGATCTTGGTCCCGATGTACGTCTTTTGCATGGTCTTTCTCCTTGGTTATTGGGGGCGCCCGGCGGCGACCCACAGTTCGGCGATGCGTTGCTCGGTGACGGGCAGGCCACGGCCTTGCAGCTTCGAGGCGATGACGGCGCGCTGGTTGGCCGGGATCTGCGCGACACGCACCTCCTGGCCGCCGACGTTGACGTAGGCGCGCGTCAGGTCTTCAGGCGCAGCCAGTCCGGCGATGACCTCGCGGTCGATCCAGCCCGTGCGCGACACGAACACCTTGTCCATCAGCGTGCCGTCGATGATCTGCTGGAGCTCGGCGCTGTTGGCCTTGCGCTTGCCCTGCAGGTCGGTGGCCTCGAACTGGCGCACACGGTCGTCGACCAGCCGCTCGAACTGCGCAAAGGCCTTGACCTCGTTGTCGTTGGCCTTGCCGGTTGCAGGCAGAAGGCCGGCGTCGATCGCGGCCTTCTTCACCCGGTTGGCCGTGGTGATGACCTCGAGGTGCTTGGCGTCGGTGCCGACTTCGCCGCGGGCGTCGTTGAGCAGCGCATAGCCCTTTTCGAGGTGCGCGTCGTCCAGGTGCGGGCGGAACTCGCGGAAGAACTCGATCGGGCTCATCGCCGCCAGGCTCTCGCGCGGCATGCTCAGGATCTGCGCCCAGGCTTCGGGGTTATGTACCGCGCCGCCGGACTTGCGCACGGTGTCGGCGAAGCCCATCACTGCGCCCAGCTTGTCGCCGGGGATCATGGCGCGCACCGACACCGGCAGCGCGTTCATGTTGCCGCCGTTGGCGTACAGCCCGCGGTAGGCGGTGTCGAGCGCTTCGTCGGTGGCCTGCTTCTCGGCCGCCTCGATGTCGCGGTACTGCTTTTCTGCCGCCTCCTCGGCGGCCTTCAGGCGCGCGGGGTTGCCGGCAAGCAGCGGGTCGGCGCGCAAGTCGGCCTTGATCTCGGCCAGGCTGGGGCGCTTGCCGCGGCCGGCGCCTGCGCCGAACTCGCGCACGCCGCGCTCGACGTAGCTGCGCGTTTCCTCGGGCGCCGCCTGCAACCAGTTCGGGCCGTGCTCTTTCACCGCCTTGTCCAGGTTGCCCGGCCCCCAGTTGTACGCTGCCAGCGCCTTGGACACGTCGCCGTCGTACTCGCGCACCATCGCCGCCAGGTAGTCGCGGCCCACCCGGGCGCGCTCCTCGGGGCTGTCGTCGGCCGCCGGCCTCACGCCGTAGCCCGGGTCGCGGTTGGTGCCGTCGAGCACCTGCATTTCGCCCTTGGCCGTGCCGTACTTTGTGGCCGGCCCTTCGAGCAGCCCGCCTCCCGCGTCGTACCGGCGCCCGCCGGACTCCATGGCCAGCACGATGTTGGTGAGCCGGTCCATGTCGCCCGGCACGATCTTGGGCGCCCAGCGGCCCATCGCCTCGGTGGCCGCGCTGGTGCCGACGCGCAGGTCCATCTCCTTCGTGATGAGGCCGGTGGTCTGCAGCAGGTCGTCGGCTTCCATGTCCTTGCCGTAGCGCTTCAGGTAACGGTCGGCATAGGCCACGTCGTTGTTCTGTAGCGCGGCAGCGATGGCGGTCTTGTGCGCGTTGCTCACCATCTT
Organism: Pseudomonadota bacterium; assembly: GCA_041190985.1. Classification (GTDB taxonomy): domain Bacteria; phylum Pseudomonadota; class Gammaproteobacteria; order Burkholderiales; family Burkholderiaceae_C; genus Malikia. The sequence continues at coordinate 290 of JBEEPT010000222.1, read as the reverse complement.
GCGCGCCTGCGCGTCGGACCATTCCGCGCTCTTGCCCTGCAGTTTGGCCGCGTCGTAGGTTGCCGCGCGGATCGAGGTGATCGCCTCGTCGATGACCTCGGGGTTGGCGTAGTTCAGCCCGATCTGCTGCATGCGGGTGGCAATGGTGCCCTCGCGCACGCTCAGGGTGTAGGAGCGGAACTCGTCGGCCTCGTGCTTCATCGCGCCGGCGCGGAACTGCGCGCGGCGCTTGGCAATCGCCTGCCCGAAGACCTGGCGCTGGTAGTCGTTGCCCAGGCCCGCGCCGATAC
>JBEEPT010000221.1:0-24621 GCA_041190985.1 Pseudomonadota bacterium | reverse complement strand
CTGATGCACCAGTCCTGGATGTTGTTCATCCACTGGTTGTAGGTGTTGACCCAGTTCTCGGGCACGAAGCTGACCTGGCCGGACGCGACCGCGTCGATCGCCTTCTGCGCGATGCTCTTGCCCGCGGGGTCCTGCTCCGACACCTTGGTCATGGCGACGAACCACTGGTCGGTCAGCATCGGCTCAACCACCTGGCCGGTGCGGGCGCAGCGCGGCACCATCAGCTTGTGCTTCTTGACCTCGACCAGCAGGCCGGCGGCTTCCAGGTCGGCGACTATTGTCCTGCGCGCGTCGAAGCGGTCCAGGCCGCGGTAGGCCTCGGGGCCGTGGTCGTTGATCCTGGCGTCCAGCGTCAGCACGCCGATCATCGGCAGCTGGTGGCGCTGGCCGACCGCGTAGTCGTTGGCGTCATGCGCCGGCGTCACCTTGACCACGCCGGTGCCGAATTCCTTGTCGACGTAGGCGTCGGCGATCACCGGGATCTCGCGGTCGCACAGAGGGAGTCGGACGTACTGGCCGATCAGGTGCGCGTAGCGCTCGTCCTCCGGGTGGACCATGACGGCCACGTCACCCAGCAGGGTTTCGGGCCGGGTGGTCGCGACCACCAGCTGGCCCGCGCCGCTGGCGAGCGGGTAGGCGATGTGCCAGAGGCTGCCGTCCTCTTCCTCGCTCTCGACTTCGAGGTCGGAGACCGCGCTCATCAGCACCGGGTCCCAGTTGACCAGGCGCTTGCCGCGGTAGATCAGCCCCTGCTGATAGAGCCGCACGAAGGTCTCGGTCACGACCTTGGACAGCTTGTCGTCCATCGTGAAGTATTCGCGGCTCCAGTCCACGCTGTCGCCCATGCGGCGCATCTGGGTCGTGATGGTGTTGCCGGACTGCTCCTTCCACTCCCAGACCTTGGCCACGAAGTTCTTGCGCGCCTCTTCCGGGGTCGGGCCCATGTCGTGGCGGCTTAGCCCCAAGCCCTGCAGCTGGCGCTCGACCACGATCTGGGTCGCGATGCCGGCGTGGTCGGTGCCCGGGATCCAGGCGGTGTTGAAGCCCGACATGCGGTGGTAGCGCGTCAGGCTGTCCATGATGGTCTGGTTGAAGGCGTGGCCCATGTGCAGCGTGCCGGTCACGTTGGGCGGCGGCAGCTGGATCGCGAACGAGGGCGCTTCGGCCTGCGGCACGCCGGTGCCGCGGAAGCCCGCTGCGCCGTAGCCGCGCTGCTCCCACTCGGGGCCCCAGTGGGCTTCCAGCGCCGCGGGTTCGAAGGACTTGGACAGGGATTGCAGGCCGGGTTGCGAGATGGCTTCGGTCATGGCGGGTAGTGAAATGAGAACGGCAGCCGCAGGAACGGCGCGGCTGCCGTCGGAATGTGTGGATCGCCCGGGATTTTACGGGTTGGCGTCTGCGCCGGGGCGGCTGGCGGCTGGCGGCCACAGCTCCCACTCCGGTCCAGGCCCGGCCTCGATCAGCAGGGGCGCGCCGGTCACGGGGTGGCGCAGCTCCAGCCGGGCGGCGTGCAGCCAGAGCCGCTGCAGGCCGAGCAGGCCGGCCAGCGCGCGATTCAGCGCTCCCTTGCCGTGGGTCGCGTCCCCTATGATGGGGTGCGAGATGTGCTTCATGTGGCGGCGCAGCTGGTGGCGCCGTCCGGTCACCGGCTGCAGCTCGACCAGCGCGCAGCGCGTGGTCGCAAAAGCGCCCTGCGCCAGCGGCAGTTCGTAGCGCTCCAGCGTGCGGTAATGCGTCAGCGCGTCCTGTACCTCCTCGCGCTCGAAGCGCATGTCGTCGGGCATGCGCCTGAGCGGGTGGTCGATCACGCCCGACTCCGGCGGCCAGCCGCGCACGATGGCGCGGTAGGTCTTGCGCATGGCCTCGCCGCGCTCGAAGGCCAGTCCGAGCCGGCGTGCCGTGTCGGCGTCGAGCGCGAACAGCAGCACGCCGCTGGTGCCCTTGTCGAGCCGGTGCACCGGCCAGACGGGCTGGCCGAGCTGGTCGCGCAGCAGCTGCAGGGCAAAGCGCGTCTCGCCGGCGTCCAGCCCGCTGCGGTGCACCAGCAGGCCCGGCGGTTTGTCCACCGATACCAGATAATCGTCGCGATAAAGGATGGTCAGCATGTTGTTCCTATTGTCCCCGGCCAAGGCGCTCGATTACGAAGCCGCGCCCGTCACCGCCACCCACACCCAGCCGCTGTTCGTGCCGCAGGCGGCCGAGCTGATCGAGGTCCTGCGCGCGAAGTCGCCGCAGGAGATCGCCGAGCTGATGGACCTGAGCGACCCGCTCGCCGGACTGAACGTCGCGCGCTACCAGGCCTGGCAGCCGGACTTCACGCCCGGGGACGCCAAGCAGGCCGTGCTGGCCTTCAACGGCGACGTCTACGAGGGCCTGGACGCCGGCAGCCTGGGCGAGCCGGAGCTGGCCTGGCTGCAGGACCATGTCTGCATCCTCAGCGGCCTGTACGGCGTGCTGCGCCCGCTCGACCTGATGCGCCCCTACCGGCTGGAGATGGGCACCCGCCTGGCCACGTCCAGGGGCAGGAACCTGTACCAGTTCTGGGGCAGCAGCATAGCCGACTACCTGAACCAGCGCGCCGCCGCCGACCAGACGCCGCTGATCGTCAACCTCGCGAGCGAGGAATACTTCAAGTCGGTCGACAAGAAGGCGCTCAAGCCGCGCGTCGTGACTTGCGTGTTCGAGGAGTTCAAGGGCGGCAGGTACAAGGTCATCAGCTTCGCGGCCAAGCGCGCGCGCGGCCTGATGGTGCGCTATTGCGTGGGCCAGCGCGCGATCTCGGTCGAGCAGCTCAAGGGCTTCGACCTCGAGGGCTACCAGTACGTGCCCGCGGCCTCCGAGCCCGAGCGCCTGGTGTTCCGGCGCGACGCCCGATCCTGAGGAGCTGGCAGGCCATGACACAGATCGTGACGCCCGAACTGCGCGCCTGGATCATCGCCCAGGCCGAGGCCGGCCACCCGACCGAGGCCGTGCTCAAGGCCATGGCCGAGGCCGGCTGGGCAGAGGAAGTCGCCATGGCGGCGCTGGAGTCCACGCTGACCGAGCACCTGCGGGCCAGGAGCGCCTTGCCCGCCGGAGCCGCCGACGCAGCAGCGCCCGGCCGCTTGCCCGAGCCGGACCTGAGCGGCTCGCCGGGCTGCATCGACCTCGGCGACCGCGTGGTCGAGGTGCTCGTCAGCGTGCGGCAGCCGCGCGTGGTGGTGTTCGGCAGTGTCCTGTCGGACGAGGAGTGCGCGGCGCTGGTGGCGCAGGCCCGTCCGCGCATGGCGCGCTCGCTGACCGTGCAGACCCAGACTGGCGGCGAGCAGCTCAACGCCGACCGCACCAGCAACGGCATGTTCTTCCAGCGCGGCGAGGGCGAGCTGGTGGCGCGAGTCGAGGCGCGCATCGCCCGGCTGCTGAACTGGCCGCTCGAGCATGGCGAGGGCCTGCAGGTGCTGCAATACCTGCCGGGCGCGCAGTACAAGCCGCACTACGACTACTTCGACCCGCGCGCCGCGGGCACGGCCAAGCTGCTGCAGCGCGGCGGCCAGCGCGTCGCCACGCTGGTGATGTACCTCAACGAGCCCGAGGCCGGCGGCGGGACGACCTTCCCCGACATCGGCCTGGAGGTCGCGCCGCGGCGCGGCAACGCCGTCTTCTTTGCCTACGACCAGCCCAGCCCCGCGACCCGCACGCTGCACGGCGGCGCCCCCGTGCTCGCGGGCGAGAAATGGGTCGCGACCAAGTGGCTGCGCGAGCGCGAATTCGTCTGAGTTTCTTGTCATGACCCAATCCCTGCACCCCAGCCAGCACCAGCCCGAGCAGTCCCAGCTCGGCAAGACCTCGGCCTACGCCGACCAGTACGACCCCGGCCTGCTGTTCCCGCTGCCGCGCGCGCCCAAGCGCGCCGAGGTCGGCATCAGCGGCGCGCCGCCCTTCATGGGCGCCGACCTGTGGACCGCCTACGAGCTGAGCTGGCTCAACGCGCGCGGCAAGCCCCAGGTCGGCATCGCGCACGTGACCGTGCCCTGCGAGTCGCCCAACATCATCGAGAGCAAGTCCTTCAAGCTCTACCTCAACAGCTTCAACAACAGCCGCTTCGACGACGCGCAGCAGGTGCAGGAGCGGCTCAGGGCCGACCTGTCCGCGGCGGCCTGGCGCGGCAGCGAGCGCTCGGGTTCGGTCGGCGTGCGCCTGCTGACGCCGGCGCAGTTCGGCCAGGAGCAGATCCACGAGCTCGACGGCATCAGCCTGGACCGGCTCGACGTCGAGTGCAGCCACTACCTGCCGGTGCCGGAGCTGCTGCGCGCGGACGCCAGCCAGCCGGCGGTGAGCGAGACCCTGGTCAGCGACCTGCTGAAGAGCAACTGCCTGGTGACCGGCCAGCCCGACTGGGCCAGCGTTCGCATCGCCTACAGCGGCGCGCCGATCGACCAGGAGGGCTTGCTGCAGTACCTGGTGAGCTTTCGCAACCACAACGAGTTCCACGAGCAGTGCGTCGAGCGCATCTTCATGGACGTCTGGACCCGCTGCCAGCCGACGCGCCTGAGCGTCTACGCGCGCTACACCCGCCGCGGCGGTCTCGACATCAACCCCTGGCGCACCAGCCACCCGCAGCAGCCGCCGGCCAACGTGAGGACGGCGCGGCAGTGAGGGCCTGACAGGCGCCGGGAGCTGGGCAGCCGGGACTGGACAAGTCGGAACTGGCGGCCCGATACTCGACGCGAACCGCCCCCGGAGGCGGGCGCTGTGTGTGCCCGGACATCAGCCCGGCCAGTGACGGGGCAGGAAGCCAGGGAGGTCGCGTGCCGAACCAGATCCAGACCCAGGTATCCCGCGCCGAGCTCGTCGACCTCGCGCTGGGCCGCGCGGCGGCCGACCTCGTGATCGAAAACGGCCGGCGGCTCAACGCCTATGCCGCGGCGGGCGCCCAGTCGGACCACGAGGCCATCACGCTGGACGAGGCGATCGAGCGCCTCCCGCTCGGCATGCGGCTGGTGATGCGCGAAGGCTCGAGCATGAGCAACCTGGCGCAGCTGGTCCGGGTCGTCGCGCGCGCCGGCCGGCTGTCGAGCTGCCGCAGCCGCCTGCGTCGGAGTGGATGCTGAACACGGTCCGGCTGCCGCGCCCGCCCGGGCGGCCAGGCTTGCCCATGTGAGCCCGCCTTCGGCTGGCGGAAAAGGGCAGGCCTTGTCAAGGCTGGGTATGCCAGTATGATATTTGTGGTGATTCTGGGTTGATCTGCTCGCTCCAGGTGAGTCGCTGCCTTGTTGGTATCCAGATGTAACGGCAGACGCGATATGGGCTTGCCAAATTGCCAACCAGGGGCTTAAGATGACTAGGAGGTTTATCTTGGTAGTGCCGGTGATATTTCTCCTGGTCGGTATGCCAGTCCGGGGCCGCGCCGCTGGCCGTGACAGATGCTGCGTGGGCCGGATGTCGCACCCGTTGTTCTCTGGAGAGATCATGCGGTCGACCGATGGCAGATGAGGGCTTGCCCAAGTAGGGGGTGCGATGACCAGTTCCAGTTTGCTGCCGCCGGCGGGGGATCCGTTCTGGATCGATTCCCCCCTGGAGGTGCGCCAGATCGTGCGCGATCTGGCCCGACGAAATGCCAGTGTCCAGTGCTGGGTCGGGACCGAGGGGCCGCTGGAGGCCACCGTCACCGAGGTCCGGGATTCCGGCGACATGGTGCTGCGCTTTGCTGCGGGACAGCTGCCGGAGCGACTCCTGCGGGCCGGCCCTTCGGTCGTGCTCCTGGCCAACCTCGGCAGCGTGCGGATCAGCTTTCTCGTCGAGGGCCTGCAGCCTGACGCCTCAGGCGCCGCACTGACTTATGCGGCCAGGCTGCCGTTGAGCGTGCACCGGCTGCAGCGGCGCGAGTTCTTCCGGGTGCCGAGTCCAGCCTCGCTGCTGTGCGAGTTGCCGCTGCCCTGCGCCGTGACGGAGAGGGGGGGGGGCGAGCCTGGCCGGCGGGCGGTGCGCCTGGCCGACCTGTCCGTCGGAGGGGTTTGCCTGGCCCTGCCCGCGGAGGCCGACCTGCCGGTGGAGCTGGGAGGACAGCTGGAGGGCTGCTCGCTCGAGTTGCCCGAGTTCGGCGTCATCCGCTTCGGGCTCCAGTTCCTGAACCTGCTGGACGACGGCCGCAAGAGCGGCGAGCAGCTGGTCGGCGCACGCTTCGTCGGCATGGACTTGCGCGACGAAATGCTGCTGCAGCGCTTTCTCTACAAGCTGCAGGCCAGCTCGCGCGACTGAGCGCTGCGCCGCCTGGGTCAGTCCAGGAACAGCGGCAGCGATTCGCCCGGCGCGGGCAGGTGGCTGGCGCCGGGGACGACGGCAGGCAGTTCCCCGGGCCGCGCCAGCGAACCCACCCGCACGCCCAGCAGCCGCAGCCGGCGCGTCAGGTCGACGCGCTTGAGGCACTGGCCGGCGACGCGGCGGATCTCGCGCGCGTCGGCGGTGTAGTCGCCGACCGTCTGGTCGCGCGTGACGCTCCTGAAATCGGCATAGCGCAGCTTGATGCCTATGGTGCGGCCGACGTAGCCTTTCCTCTGCAGGTCGGCGGCGACCTGCTCGCACAGCCGCGTGAAGATGGCGCCGAGCTCGGCCCGGTCGGCGACCGCATGCAGGTCGCGCTCGAAGGTGGTTTCGCGGCTCATGCTGACCGGCTCGCTCTCGGTCACGACGGGCCTGTCGTCGCGGCCCCAGGCGGCCTCATGCAGCCAGGCGCCGTAGCTGCGGCCGAAGCGCTCGATCAGGGCCGCGCGCGGCTGCGCGGCGAGCTCGCCTATCGTCGTGATGCCGAGCTGCTGCAGCCGCTCGTCGGTCTTGGGGCCGATGCCGTTGATCTTGCGGCAGGGCAGGGGCCAGATCAGGCGCTGCAGATCGGCCTCCTGCATGATGGCGATGCCATTGGGCTTGTCGAACTCGCTCGCCATCTTGGCCAGCAGCTTGTTGGGCGCCACGCCGATCGAGCAGGTCAGCCCGGTGGCGTCGAAGATGCATTTCTGGATCAGGCGCGCGAGCACGCGCCCGCCCTCGCGCTGGCCGCCCGGGACCGCGCTGAAGTCGATGTAGACCTCGTCGACGCCGCGGTCCTCCATGAGCGGGGTGATCTCGCGGATCACGGCCTTGAAGGCGCGCGAGCAGCGCCGGATCTCGTCGAAGTCCACCGGCAGCAGGATGGCGTCGGGGCAGAGCCGAGCCGCCTTCATCAGGCCCATGGCCGAGCCGACGCCGAAGCGGCGCGCGGCATAGGTCGCGGTGGTGATGACGCCCCGGCCCGCGTAGTCCTTCAGGCGCGGGAAATGCTCGACCGGAATCTGCTCCAGCGGCAGGCCTGGGTGCGCGGCCAGCAGCGCGTCGTCCTCGCGCCGGCGCCCGCCGCCTATCACCAGCGGCAGGCCCTTGAGCTGCGGGTAGCGCAGCAGTTCGACCGACGCGAAGAAGGCGTCCATGTCGAGGTGGGCGATGCGGCGGGGCGGGGTGGTCACAGGCCGATTGTCGCGCGCAAGCCAGGACTGGCAAGCCAGCGCGAGGCCGCCGCCGCGTCGCCCTGGCGGCCATGGCGTGGCTCAGGAGATCGCGATCGGGATGCGGCGGCGCCCGAAGCTGCCGGCGCGCGCGCTCCAGCGCCCGGCCAGCGGCGTGGCGCAGTGGGGGCAGGCGCCCTCGGGCGTCAGGTGGTAGCGCTCGATCGCGTACCAGTCGCGCTCGATCAGGCGCGCGCCGCAGCCCGGGCAGTCGGTCGCGTCGCCCTCGGCGTGGTGCACATTGCCGGTGTAGACATGCTGCAGGCCCTGCTGGCACGCGATCTCGCGCGCGCGCACCAGGGTGGACAGCGGCGTGGCCGGCACCTCGGGCATCTTGTGGTCGGGGTGGAAGGCCGAGAAGTGCAGCGGCACCTCGGGCCCGAGCTCGGTCGCGACCCAGCGGCTCAGGGCCTCGATCTCGGCGCTGGAGTCGTTGTGGCCCGGGATCAGCAGCGTCGTGATCTCGAGCCAGCAGCCGGTCTCGTGCCGGATGTAGGCCAGGGTATCGAGCACCGGCTGCAGGTGCGATCCGGTCAGCTTGAAGTAGAAGTCCTCGCTGTAGGCCTTGAGGTCGACGTTGGCCGCGTCCATGCGGGCGAAGAACTCGCGCCGCGGCGCCGCGTGGATGTAGCCGGCCGTGACCGCGACCGTCTGCACTCCGACCGCGTGACAGGCGTCGGCCACGTCGAGCGCGTACTCGGCGAAGATCACCGGGTCGTTGTAGGTGAAGGCCACGCTGTCGCAGCGGTGGCGCGCGGCGGCCCGCGCGATCTGCTCCGGGTCGGCCTGGTCCATCAGGCGGTCCATGTCGCGCGACTTGCTGATGTCCCAGTTCTGGCAGAACTTGCAGGCCAGGTTGCAGCCCGCGGTGCCAAAGGACAGCACGCTGCTGCCGGGGTGAAAGTGGTTCAGCGGCTTCTTCTCGATCGGGTCGATGCAGAAGCCTGAGCTGCGGCCGTAGGTGCTCAGCACCATGGCGTCGCCGACGCGCTGGCGCACGAAGCAGGCGCCGCGCTGGCCCTCGTGCAGCTTGCAGTCGCGCGGGCAGAGATCGCACTGGAGGCGGCCGTCGTCGATGGCGTGCCACCAGCGGGCAGCATAGGCGGTGGAGGCAGGAGCGGCGTTCATGCGCTTTCCTTGAACTTGGCGACGCTGTAGCGCTGCAGGCTGATCGAGGGATGCCAGAAGTCGCTGCCCAGCCCTGCCTTGCGCTTGAGCTGGGACAGGAAGTCGCGCGGCTCGGGCAGTTGCTCCCAGACCTGGGGCAGGAAGGTCGAGCGGCGCGCTCCGTACTCGAGCACGATGCCGTCCAGGCCCGGGCGCAGCCGCGCCAGCGCGTCGGTCTCGTCGTCGAACTCCAGGGGCTCGGCCGGTGACAGCACCGAGACCTCGACCATGGTGAAACGCAGCTCGGCGGCGGCGAGCGGCACGAAGCGCGGGTCGTGCAGCGCTGCCGCCACCGCGTTGTGCTGCACGTCATTGGCCAGGGGACGGCGCGCCTCGAGCGATCCGATGCAGCCGCGCAGCTGGCCGCGTTGCGTCAGGGTCACGAAGCTGGCGCCGGGCTGGCGCAGCCAGTCGTGTTGTCCGCTCTCGACGCAGCCGGTCGCGGGCAGGGCCAGGGCGCGCTCGATCGCGCTGCGCGCCAGCGCCAGCAGGACGGTTCCGGACTCAGCGTGCATCGCAGGCCTCCGCGGCGGTCAGGGACAAGGCAGGGGCTTCGTGGAAGGCCAGCGCGGCATAGCCGACCACGCGCGCGCGATCGCCGGCGGTGTCGCCGGAATTGCAGAGCTCCAGCAGGCTGGGCTGCAGGCCGTGGCGGCGCGCCGCGCGCAGCAGGCCGTTGACCGGCGTGCCGCCGCAGGCCTGGCGGTGGCTGATCGGGCCCTGGAGCGCGAGCATGCGCTGCACGGTGTCGCGGTCGACCTGGCGCGCCGTGTCGTAGTCGAGGAAATGCGAGAGGTCGGAGCTGATCACGACCAGGGTCTCGAGACCGCCCCAGACCGCGTCGAGCACCTCGGCCACCTCGGCCGGGCTGGCGTCGCCGACCGCCAGCGGCAGCAGCTGGAAGTCGGGCAGCACGGTCTGCAGGAAGGGCAGCTGCACCTCGAGCGAATGCTCCTGCGCATGCGCCACCGCGCTGACCGTCACCTGGGGCAGCTGCCGCACCACGGCCACGGCGTCCCGGTCGAGCTCGACACGGCCCAGCGGGGTGGCGAAGGCATCGGCGCCGGGCAGGGCGAGCCCGCGCACCGGCACCCGGTGCACCGGGCCCAGCAGCACCACGCGCCGCACGGTCTCGCGCACCGGCGCCAGCCGGGCATAGGCCTGCGCCGCGGTCGATCCCGAATAGACGTAGCCGGCGTGGGGCACGATCAGCGCCTTGGGCGCGCGCTGCGCCTGGGGGCTGCGGGCGTCCTCCAGCAGCTGGCTGACCGTGGCCGCGAGCGCGGCAGCGTGGCCAGGGTAGAACATGCCGGCGACGGCGGCGGGTCTGACTGTGGGCATGAGCATCCTCCTGCCCGTCTGATCCGTTCAATCCCGATAAGTTCAGTCGGGTATTGGCTGCTCGGGGTCAGGCGCTTCCAGCAGCCGGACCAGGCTGTGCAGCACGCGGTTGACTGGCGTGGCGACGCCCAGCGCCGCGCCGCGCCGCACCACGTAGCCGTTGAGGTGGTCGATCTCGCTGCGGCGGCCACGCGCCAGGTCCTGCGCGGTGGACGACTGCTGGGTCGGCATGGTCTGCGCGATGCGCCGGACCGAGTCCCAGGTGTCGGTGGGCAGGAGCACGCCCTCGGCGCGCGCGACCGCCAGGCATTCGGCCACGGCGTCGCGCATCACCTGCTCGACCCCGGCGCCGGCGACCATGCGGCCGTAGGGCAGGCGCGCGATCGCCGACAGCGCGTTGTAGGCGCAGTTGACGACCAGCTTGGACCAGAGCGCCGCGCGCAGGTCGGCGCAGGACTGCACCGCCACGCCCGCGGCCCGCAGCGCGGCGGCGATCTCGTCGCCGGCCGGGTCCGTGCCGATGACGAGTTCGCCGCGCCCGTGGTGGCGCACATGGCCGTCTCCGGCCATTTCGGCTGCGACGTAGACCAGCGCCGACAGTACGGTGCGGCCCGGCAGCAGCGCCTGCAGGCGCTCGGCGTTGTCGACGCCGTTCTGCAGGCTCAGGATGCGCGCGTCGGCGCTCAGCTGCGGCGCCATCGCGGCCGCTGCGCTTTCGGTGTCGATGGCCTTGACGCAGAACAGCACCCAGTCCGCGTCCTGCACACCTTCGGGGCCGGTGCTGGCGGCGAGCGGGACGAACTCGTCGAAGCCCTGCGCCTGCAGGCGCAGGCCGCGTTCGCGCAGCGCCGCGACATGGCGCGCGCGCCCGACCAGCGTGACCTCGTGCCCCGCGCGCGCGAGCAGGCCGCCGTAATAGCAGCCCACCGCGCCCGCGCCCATCACCGCGATCTTCATCACACGTCCGTCCTCTGCTGTGTTGCGACGGACGCCATCTTAATCAGGGCCGGGCGCTGCTCAGTGGGCCTTGACGGTGGACTCCCTCAGGTAGCGCCTGACCCGGGGTTCCTCGGCGCCAAGGTGGAAGGCGAGCCTGCGTTCGCGCAGCTCGGCGTCGGCGGCGGTGACGCGCTCGAAGCGGCGCAGGTGGTCGGTCCAGGACGTATCGACGATGGTCTCGACGAAGCGGCCGGGGTCGTTGAGGTCGTGCAGCAGCTCCCACGACAGCGCGCCCTGGCGCAGCCGGGCCGGCCGGCTTTCGTCTAGCAGCAGGCGGCGGAATTCGGCCGCGCGCGCCGGATCCACCTGGTACTCGACCGTCACGGTCACCTGGCCCTGTTCCGGCGGCTCGGGATGCTCGGGGGCCTGGAAGACGCGTTGCGGCGTCAGGTCCTCGGCGGTGCCGGCATCGGGGCGCAGCCGGTTGGTCAGCCACATCGCGAGCGCGCCGCTGGCGGCGCCCAGTCCGAGGCTGGCGGGCAGGCTGGTCCAGGCCGCCACCTGGCCCCAGAGCGCCGCGCCGGCCGCGCTCGCGCCCATGATGGCCATCTGGTAGAGCGACATGCCGCGCGCGCGCACCCAGTCGGGCAGGCGCAGCTGGATCGACACGCTCAGGGTGTTGGCGGTGGTGATCCAGGCCGCGCCGCCCATGAACATCGCCGGCAGCGCGATCCAGAGCTGGTGCGTCCAGGCCATCACGCCCATGGCCGCTGCCTGCAGCAGCGCGCCGCGCAGCACCAGGGCGTCGCGGCTGTAGCGCCGCCGCAGGGCGGGCAGCAAGCCGGTGACCGAGATCGCGCCCGCGCCCATCGCCGCCAGCAGCAGCGTGAAGGTGCCGGCGCTGCCGCCTTCCATGCGCCGCGCCAGCAGCGGCAGCAGCGCCATCAGGCCGGTGGAGTGGAAGAAGAAGATCCAGATGCGCAGCAGCACGCCCTTGAGCTGGGCCGATTGCGCCACGTATTGCAGGCCGACGCGCATCGCGGTCAGCAGCGGCTCGCGCCCGAGCGGATGCGGCTTGTGCTCGCGCTTCCAGCGCCCGATCACGCCGGCCGCCAGCACGGACAGCACGGCGTTGAGCGCGAACACCCAGGCGCTGCCGGCGGAGGCGATCACCGCGCCGGCCAGCAGCGGTCCGCCGATGCGCGAGGCGTTCATCGACACGCCGTTGAGCGCCAGCGCGGCCGGCAGCTGCGGGCGCGGCACCAGTTCCGGCACGATGGCGGCGAACACCGGCCAGCGCATCGCCAGTCCGACGCCGTTGGCGAACACCAGCGCGAGCAGCAGCGGCGGCGAGGCCAGGTGCAGGAACACCGCCGCGCTGAGCAGGCAGCCGACCGCGGCGATCCAGAGCTGGGTGGACAGGAAGTACTTCTTGCGGTCCAGCCCGTCGGCCAGCGCGCCGCTGGGCAGCCCGAGCAGGAAGACCGGCAGCGTGGCGGCGGTCTGGACCAGCGCGACCCAGACCGGCGAGCTGGTCAGCGAGGTCATCAGCCAGGCGGCTGCGACATCGTTCATCCACATGCAGAGGTTGGCCACCAGCCAGGTGGACCAGAGCATGCGGAACAGGGGTCGGCGGAACGGCGCCAGCGGCGACAGGTCGGAATCGGTCAGCGGCTCGGACATGAGGCTACTGTAATGCACTGCGGCCCGCTGTCGCATTCCTCACCGCTGCAGCCAGTTGTCAGCGCATGTCCGCCATGTCCTGGCCGGGATCGGGGTCTTGCTCAGAGCAGCCTGGACAGGCGGGTGCCCGATCGCCACCTCTTCAGCATGTCCCGGCCAGTTCGCAACTCGCTGGCGGATAGCTGGCCCTCCAGTTTCTTGAGCTGTTCGCCCGCGGCCCCGTGGCCTTTCTCGGCCGAGGCGGCGATCAGGAACCAGGCGCTGGCGGGCGCGCGACCGACACCGCCCTTGCCTTGCTCGTACAGGTGGCCGAGGGTGTTGAGGGCCGCCGCCTGGCCGTGTTCGGCCGCCTGGCGCAGCCATTTCAGGCTTTCTGCCGGATCCTTGCGGATGCCGTGCGGCTCGCCATGCATGACGCTCAGGTTGAACTGCGCGTTGGCATCGCCTTGCAGCGCCGCCTTGCGCGTCCATTCGAGCGCGAGCTCGTTGTTCTGCTGCACGCCTTCGCCGACCAGGCAGAGGTAGCCCAGCACCGACTGCGCTTGCGCCAGGCCCTGCTCGGCGGCCAGGTGGAACCAGCGCGCGGCTTCCTTCTTGTCCTGCGGCATGCCCTGGCCCAGGCTGTTCATCTTCCCGAGCAGCAGCTGCGCCTGCGCATTGCCTTTCTCCGCCAGCGGCGCCAGCTCCTTCAGTGCGCCCGCATAGTCGGCCTTGGCATAGGCGGCGCTGCCTTCCTTCAGCCCGGCGTGGGACAGGGGGGGCAGGATGGCCAGCGCTGCCAGCAGCAGGGTGGCTGCCAGGTGCCGGGCCGCGTGGTTCCAGGTGGGCTTGCTTGTGTTTGCCATCTCGGATCGGTGCTCGAAAAAAGGAAAGGAAGCACCGAGATGAACTGGGTGCTTCCTTTGCGGATCATGACAGAAACCCGGCCGCCGGCGGATGAGTTGCCGGCCGCGCCTGCGGGCATCCGCGCGGGACGCCCGTCTTCACTCTCAGTAGGTCAGGCCGTAGCCGAACTTGACGCGCTGGCCCTGCAGCAGCAGTGCACCGTCGACGGTCTCGTCGAAGCCCGGGTAGTCGGACTTCTGCGTCTGCACGGCCTTGAGCGAGTTCGGCAGCGCGAACGGCATCTTGCCTTGCGGCTTGAACTTGCCCGACAGCACATCCATCATCGCCACGTCGGTCACGCCGAAGGTGGCCAGGATGGCGCCGGCATTCTTCAGGCCGCTGGCGTCGTCCATGACGTAGGGGGCGCGGAAGTAGATGCTCAGCACGACCTTCTTCGGGTCGCCGATCTCGGCCATGATGGCCTTGATGTCGGCCAGGGTCGGGTACATCGTGCGCGAGGTGGCTGCCGCCATGCCGGTGAAGCTGATGTCGCCGATCTCCCACGGCAGAGCGCCGCCGAAGAGGGTGCCCGGGCCGGTCACGCCGTTGCCGAAGTACTCGCCGTCGGAGCAGACCGAGTTGACGGCCGGGAACATGCGGCAGGGATCCTCGGCGCCCCAGGTCTTGCCGGTCAGCGGGTTGAGGTACAGCGGGTTGTCGCCGGTGCTGGCGTCCTTGCTGTTGTAGGGCTTGGCCACGTCCTTGACCAGCACGCGGATGACCGCGACGTCGTGGCCGGCGGCGCTGGTCGTGCGGCTGCCGGTGCTGTAGTTGCCGTCGGTCACGGTGTAGCCGTACTTCTCGACGTCGGCCTTGCCGAAGCCGATCGTGTAGACCTTGGCGCCTGCCTTCAGCGGCAGCACCTTGCTGCTGGCGCCGTCAGGCGTGTCGTTCTTCAGCAGCACGACCGACTTCTTCTGGATTTCCAAGCCCTTGGCGCGGCTGGCGTCGGTGCCGATCACGCTGTTGGCCTTGCTGGCCTCGACGTAGGGGTTCTCGAACAGGCCGAGCTGGAACTGCTCCTTGAGCAGGCGCCCGGCCGCCTCGGTGACGCGGTCCTTGCTGATCAGGCCGCCGTCGAGCAGGTCCTTGATGGTCTTGTTGGTCGCAAAGCCCGACAGGGTGTCGGTGCCGCCGTTGATGGCAGCGGCGACGCGCTCCGGAACCGTCTTGTCTTCCAGGCCCCAGGCCATCGAGTTGATGATGCCGGTGTCGGAGTTGACGTAGCCCTTGAAGCCGAGCTTGGTGCGCAGCAGGTCGGTCACGATCGACTTCGAGAAGGCGAAGCCGGTCAGCGGGTAGGTCACGCCGTCGTAGGTCAGCGGGATCGGGTTCTTGTTCGCGTCGCGGCCGGTCATGGGCACGCCGTAGTAGGGCATGATGGACGAGACGCCCGCGCCGATCGCCGCGACGAAGGGCTTCATGTGGTAGGCGAAGTTGTCGCTGTACTGCTGGTACTTGCCGAAGGAGTAGTGCGGGTCCATGCCCAGTTCCTGCGGGCCGCCGCCCGGGAAATGCTTCATGGTCAGGGCGACTCGGGTGGCCGGGGTGACCGAGGTGCCGTCACGCAGGGTGCTGCCCTGCAGGCCCTCGATCAGGGACTTCATGATGTTGGCGTTGAGGTCGGCGTCCTCGGTGTAGACCTCGTGGGCGCGGTACCAGCGCGGCTCGGTCAGCAGGTCGGCCATGTAGCCGTACATGGCGCGCAGGCCGACGGCGTTGTATTCCTGGCCCATGACATCGGTGAAGGTGCGGATCACCGACATGTCGCCGGTGGTCGCCTTGCCTTCCTTGAGGAACTGCTCGCCCAGGGCGGCGGCGGCCAGGCCGGCTTCCTTCGGGAACTGGCTGAACGCGCCGGCGCCGGCGCCGATGCCCTGGCGCGGGTCGGTCTCGACGTGGTTGCGCGCGTTGTCCTTGAACACCACCGGAATGCCCAGGCGGGTGTTCTCGGCCATTTCCTGCAGCGCGTTGGTGTAGGCGGCGAGCTGCTGCGGCGTGACCTTGTAGCCACCGCGGCCCGGCACCACGCTGCCGTCGCAAGGATCGGCAGTGGCTGCGGCCGTCGAGCGCAGGATGAAGCGCGTCATCTTCTGGTTGTTGATGTAGTCGACGGCGGTCGCGGTGACGGCGCCGGCGCAGCCCGCGTTGTTGTCGTTGATCATCATCATGCCGACCTTCTCGGTGTCGCTCATCTGCGACACCAGGTCGTTGACGCGGTCATCCACGCTCAGGCGCCAGTCCTCGTAGGGGTCGAGCTTGCCGTTGGCGTTCAGGTCCTTGAACTGCAGGCCGTTGACGGTGAGGATGGCCTTGGTGCGGGCGTTGATGACCGGCTGCCCCGTCAGGCCGGACGGATGGACGACCGTGTTGCCATCGCCGCCGCCGCAGGCTGCCAGGAAGGCGCTGGCCGCCAGCAGGCTGGCGCCGAGGGCGACGGGCTTGGGCGCGAAGCGCGCCGATGCTTGAGGATTCATGGGCTGGAGTCTCCTTGAGGTGGTGTAGCGGACTGCCGAAAAACAATATTTGTTATCGGTAACAATCGCATGGTAGAGGTAATTAATCACTTCGATCATAGGGATTTTCCCTATGTATTTATTATCAAATGAAATGGTTTTCCAGGAGTTTTCCAGATTATCTGACGGACTTCATCCCCTGTTTGGTTATCGATATCAAAAAAGGTCTTGAGCCAAGCGGAGGGGCTGGCGCCCGTGCTTCAGCCGCTGGCGCGCTCGATGGCCTTGACGCCGGTGCCGATGACCGGCGGCTCGACGGGGCGCCCCGCGGCCTGGTCGACTACCTGCGCGCACCCGGCTCGCCAGCGGAGGGTCGGCGAGCGCAAGGCGCAGGCCCCATCCCGGCTTGCGGCGGCGCCATGCCGCGGAGTTACTGGATCCTGGCCTTGGCGCGCAGGTCTTCGACCATTTGCTTGATCTGCTGCTGCTGCGCTTCCTTCTGCATCATGGGCCGCAACTCCTCGAAGCTGGGCGCCTTGCGCGGACGGCTGTTGTCGAGCCTGATGACGTGGTAGCCGAAATCGGACTTGACCGGAGTTTCGGTGTACCTGTCCTTCTTCAGCGTGACCAGGGCGTCGGCAAACGGCTTGACGTATCTGGCCGGGCTGGACCAGTCGAGGTCGCCGCCGCTGCTCCTGGAGCCCGGGTCGATCGACTGCCTGGCCAGCTCCTCGAACTTTTCGCCCTTCTTGAGCTTCGCGATGATGGCCTTGGCCTCCTCTTCGCTCTTGACCAGGATATGGCGGGCCTTGTACTCGGTCTCTCCGCCCTTGACGCGCATGGCCTCGTATTCCGCTTTCAGCTGGGCATCGGTCACCGGGTTCTTCTGGATGAAGTCGTCGACAAAGGCGCGGATGATCACCGCCTGCCGGGCGGCTTCGGCCTGGGCCAGGATCCTCTTCTTCTCGGCTTCGGCCTGGCTGGCCACCTCCGGCTTCTTGTCATAGCCGGACTTCCTGGCCTCCTGCCACAGCAATTCGCGGCCGATCAGCTCTTCCCTGACCTGGTTTCTCGCTTCGGGCGTGTCGGGCATGCCGCGCGATTTGCCCTGCGCGATGAACATCTCGGCGGTGGCCTGCGAAACGGCTGCGCCGTTGACCGTGACAAAGGGTTTTTCTGCCGACAGCGCCGGGCCGGACACGATGGCTCCGGTGAGCAGGGCTATGGCGAGCTGGGAGAGTTTGTGCATGAATCAGATACCTTCGGTGAGGGGCGCAGGCGGGCAAGCGTCAAGGCCTCGTGCCCGTCGACCTGAATGGCCGCATCCAGGCGCACGCAAGGCTTGCCGTGCCGTCGGCGTCCCGCTTCCAGATGCAACAGGACGCCATGGCCGGGAGAGTTCCATGGCGTCCTGCCGTCTGCGGGTCGGGGCGCCGGCTGGACGTTGCGCCCAGCCGGCTGCGGCGTTACTTGGTGAACGTCAGCGTGCTCAGGTTGCGCGAGGAGTTGCCGACGGAAACCGTGTAGGTGCCGGCCGGGCTGGTCCACAGATTGGTGCTGGTGTTCCAGTAGCTCAGCGGATGGTTGGAGGCGGCCGGATCGATGGTGATCGTGACATCCTGGGTGGCGCCCGCAGCCAGCTCGACCTTCTTGAAGCCGACCAGACGCTTGGGCGGCTGCTTCAGGCCCGGCAGGTTGGCGCTGTTCGGCAGGCTGATGTAGACCTGGACCACTTCCGAGCCGCTCTTGCTGCCGGTGTTCTTGACCGTGGCCTTGACGTCGTACCGGCCACTGCTGGGCGTGACGCTCGGGCTGGTCACGCTGAAGGTGGTGTAGGACAGGCCATGGCCGAACGGGAAGGCCGGGACGACGTTGTTGGCGTCGTACCAGCGATAGCCGATGTTCAGCCCCTCGCTGTAGTTGACCACGTTCGTCACGCCGTCGGCCTGGAGCGCGCCCGGGAACTGGGCGGCGGTGATGCTGTCCAGGAAGCCATTGCCGACGAAGGGGAAGGTCACCGGCAGCTTGCCGGACGGGTTCTTCACGCCGAACACCAGGTCGGCGACGATGTTGCCGTCTTCCTGGCCCGGGAACCAGACCTCGAGGATGGCCGGTCCGGCCGGGCCCACAAGTGCCGGGTCCATGGCCACGCCGGCGTTGTCCTTCAGGACCAGCGCGGTCTTGGAAGGGGCCGCGGCCTGGATGGCCTTGATCATGTCGACGGTGCCGCTGTACTTCACCGTGTTGGTGGCGCCGTTGGTGGCGATGCCATTCGGTTTGGCAGAGGCGTACCAGTCGAGGGTGCTGCCCTTGGCGGCGCTTTCAGCCAGGGCCGTGCCGGCCGTGTTGGTGAAGGTGGCGCGGTCGGCGCCTTCCTCGGAGATGGTGCCGGCCATCACGATCACGGCATCGGCGCCTTGTGCTGCGGTGACGGCGGCGGCCAGGTCGCTGTTGTCGTCCTTGACCGTGACCAGGGTCACCTTGGCGGTGGTGTTGCCGAGGGACTTCAGCACGTTCTGCAGGCCTTCGACCGGGGCGACGGTGTAGTTCGGCACGACGTCCGAGCTGCCCAGGCCGGTGCCCATCGACTTGCCGACCATGGCGCCGCCCGAAACGGCCTGCTGGGCATAGACCTGGGAGGCCTTGCCGATCACGACCACGTTCTGGACCGTGCTCTTGAACGGCAGCACGTTGTTGTCGTTCTGCAGCAGGACGGCCGCCTTGGAGCCGATCTCGCGCGCCTTCACGCCACCCGCGGCGAAATCGATCGGGGTCTGCGTGAGCGGACGGTCGAAGATGCCGTACTTGAACATCTGGGTGTAGCGGCGCTCGAGCGCCTTGTCGATCTGGGCCAGCGTGATCGTGCCGGCTGCCAGTGCGGAGGTCAGCGCGGTCGGGGACCACTGCTGCGGGATCGGCATCATGAAGTCCATGCCGTTGTTCATCGTGCCGACGGTGGACTTGGTGGCGAAGAAGTCGGACTGGACATAGCCGGAGAAGCCCCAGTCGTTGCGCAGGATGTCGACCAGGGTTTCCTTGTTCTCGCACGAGGACACGCCGTTGACGTAGTTGTACGCGCACATGATCGAGCCGACCTTGCCGTCCTTGACCGACATCTCGAACGGCAGCAGATAGAGCTCGCGCAAGGCCTGGCGGTCGATGGTTTCCTGGATGGTTGTGCGGTTGGTTTCTTGCTCGTTGCCAACGTAATGCTTGGCCATGCCGATCATGCCCTTGGCCTGGATCGCCTGGATCTCGTTGACCGCCATCGTGCCGGACAGGAAGGGGTCCTCGCCGAAGTATTCGAAGTTGCGGCCCAGGATGGGCAGGCGGGCCATGTTCATGCCCGGGGCTTCGAACTCGTGCAGGGCCAGATTGGCCATCTCGGTGCCGATGAGGTCGCCGTAGGCGCCAGCCACGGCCGGATCGAACGAGGCGGCGGCGGCCATGGCCGACGGCAGCGCGGTGGCCTTGGCGGAGGACGGGTCGGCGTACACGCTGGCGTCCAGCTGCGAGCCGCCAAAAGTGATGATGTTGGGAGCGACCGACACCGACACGCAGTCGTTCTGGCCCAGGCCCACCGGGCCGTTGGTGATGCGGAAGGTCGGGATGTTCAGCGCCGGGATGGCGGACACGTGGCGGCCGCCCTTGCAGTTCGGCAGCTCGGGAATGACTTCAGGAACGGCACCGGTCAGCTGCTGCAGTTTCTGCTCGAGCGTCATCGCGGCGATCAGCAGCTTGGCGCGCTTGTTGGCGACAGCTTCCTTGGCTGCATCCGTGGTCGCCGCGGATTGTTCCGCGATGCTCGCCGAGCTCATCCAGGCGTTGGCCGGCGTGGTGCTGCCGTCGCCAACGCAGGCGGCCAGGAAAACGCTGCTTGCCAGCAGGCAGGCGCCGAGGGCGGTGGGCTTGAGCGCGAAGCGCGCCAGTGCTTGAGGTTTCATGGCTTGGGTCTCCTTGAAGTGATGCAGCGGGCGGCTGCAAATCCCGTTCTGTTATCGTTAACAAATGCATGTTAAGGTGGCCAGATTGTTTCGATCCTAGGGATTTTCCCTAGTTGTTTTCCTTTGTTTGTGATTTTTTTAGTATGACTAGCGGCGGATTCAGCTTTGTTTTTGGTTACCGATACCAAAATAAGGCCGCAAGCAAGGTGGCGCAGGGGCCGACGCCCGTGTTTCAGCAGCTGGCGCGCTCGATGATCTCGAAGCCGATGTCGACGATCGGCTGCTCGACGGGGCGCCCCTCGGCCCGGTCGACGATGAACTGCGCGGCCAGCCGTCCGATGCGGCTGCCGTCGATGCGCACCGTGGTCAGGGCCGGCTGCAGGTCCTTGGCGAACTCGAGGTCGCCGAGCCCGACCACGCCGAGCTGCTGCGGCACCGCGAGCCCGCGCGCCTGGGCCTCGACCAGCACGCCCAGCGCCAGCATGTCCGAGCTGCAGCAGATGGCGTCGGGCGGGGCGTCCGACTGCAGCAGCTGCGCCAGCCCGGCGCGGCCGCTGCCCAGCGTGGTGGGGGCCGGCACCAGCCGGGTCGGGACTTCGGGCAGACCGAGCTCGCGTGCCGCTCGCTGGAAGCCTGCCATGCGGCGCCGGGCGCGCTCGTCGTCGGCGCTCAGCAGGGCGGGGCGGCGGTAGCCGCGGGCGTGCAGGTAGCGGCACAGGTCGGCGCCGATGTGCTCGTGCGAGAAGCCGACCAGCATGTCGATCGGAGTCGGCGTCAGGTCCCAGGTCTCGACCACCGGTATGCCGGAGGCGAGCAGCTGGCGCCGTCCGATGGCGGAACGCAGGATGCCGGTCAGCACGATGCCGTCGGGGCGGCGGCGGATGATGGCGTCGAGCAGCTGGTCCTCGCTCGCGGCGTCGTAGCCGCTCTGGCCGATCATGAGCTGGTAGCCCTGCTGCTGCAGCGCCTGGTTCAGGGCCTGCACGGTCTCCTGGAACACCGGTCCGGTCAGCGTCGGCAGCACGGCCGCCACCAGCCGGGCGCGCGAGGTGCGCAGGCTGCCGGCCATGGCGTTGGGCACGAAGCCGGTCTGGCTGATCACGGCGCGCACCCTCTCCAGCGTGTCGGGCGAGACGCGATCCGGGTGGTTCAGCGCGCGCGAGACGGTCATCGCCGAGACGTCGGCGAGACGGGCGATGTCGTGTACGGTCAGTCCGTGAGTCTTCTTCATGGGGGGGCGCGTCGCGCTCGTGGTGCGAAAGCGCGCATGATAAGCGCGACGCCAGCCCGTGGAAAAAGACAAGCCGTCCATTGCTGGACGGCTTTGGCCTGCATGGGCCCGGCGCTTGGCCGGACCTGTTCAGCAGCGGCTCAGTAGCTCAGGCCGAACCCGAAGGGGAACAGCGTGTCCTTGGCCGGGTAGCCAGGCGCGTCGGGCTGGTTGTCGATCACGGCCTGCAGCTTGTTGGCCAGCGAGATCGGCAGCTTGCCCTGCGGCTTGACCACGGCGCCGGTGGCCAGGTTCCTGCCGGTCGCGATGTCGAGCAGGGCCGTGTTGCTGACGCCGAAGCTGGCCAGGATGGCACCGGCCTGCTTCAGGCCGCTGGCATCGTCGAGCACGTAGGGCTGGCGGAAGTTGATGCTCAGCACCACCTTGTCGGCGCCGATCTCCTTCATGACCGCCTGGATGTCGGCCAGCGAGGGCGACATCTTCCAGGACTTGGAGGCGGCCATGGTCGTGAACGACAGGTTGTTGGCCTCCCAGGGGAAGGCGCCGCCGAAGACCAGGCCGTTGGGGTTCGGGCCGCCCAGGTAGGCGTCGTCCACGCACTGCGGGTTCTGCGCCGGGTGCGTCACGCAGGGATCCTCGGCGCCCCAGACCTTGCCGGTCAGGGGGTTCAGGTAGGCCGGGTTGGCGCCGGTGGCCGGATCCTTGGAACGGTAGACGTTGGTGCCGCCGTTGGTGACCTCGACGCGGATGACGGCGCGCTCGAAGCCGGCCGCGGACGGACGGCCGACGACGTTGCCGGCGGCGTCGCGCGCCAGCGGCTTGCCCTCGGCATCGGTCTCGCCATTGACGGCCTGTGCGAAGTACTTCTTCGCGTCGGCGCTGTCCAGGCCCATGGTGTAGACCTTGGCGCCGGCTGCCACCGGCAGCGCCTTGGCCGTGCCGCTGCCCTGGTTCTGCAACAGCACGATGGACTTGCGCTGCAGCTCCAGGCCCAGGTTGCGGTTCGCCTCGCTGCCGACCAGGGCATTGGCCCTGGCTTCGTCGACATAGGGGTTCTCGAACAGGCCCATCTGGAACAGGGGCGTGAGCAGGCGCCTGGCGGCCTCGGTCACGCGCGCCTCGGACACCAGGCCGGACCTGACCAGCTCGGTGATGGTCTTGACGTCGCTGAAGCCCGACAGCGTGTCGGTGCCGCCGTTGATCGCGGTCGCCACGCGCTCGGGCACGCTCTTGCCTTCCAGGCCCCAGGCGCGGTCATTGACGATGCCGGTGTCGGAGTTGACGTAGCCCTTGAAGCCCAGCTTGCCGCGCAGCAGGTCGCTCACGACCTGCCTGGAGAAGGCCATGCCGGTCTGCTCGTACCTGACGCCCTCATAGGTGACGTCGATCGGCACGCCGTAGTAGGGCATGATGGACGAGACGCCCGCGTCGATCGCGGCCTTGAAGGGCTTGAGGTGGTAGCCGAAGTTGCCGGCCGGATAGACCTGGTTCTTGCCGAAGGCGTAGTGCGGGTCCAGGCCCAGCTCCTGCGGGCCGCCGCCGGGGAAATGCTTCATGGTCAGCGCCACCGGGGAGGCCGGGTTGAGCGGGCCGCCCTGCAGGTTTTCGACCAGGGTCTTCATGATGTTGGCGCCGAGGTCGGCGTCCTCGGTGAAGGTCTCGTGCACGCGGTACCAGCGCGGCTCGGTCGCCAGGTCGGCCATGTAGCCGTACATGCCGCGGATGCCGACCGCCTTCCACTCCTGGCCCATGACCTGGGCGAAGTCCTTGACGACTTCCATGTCGCCCGTGGCCGCCTTGCCGGTCTTGCGGAATTCCTCGCCTAGCGCGGCGGCGGCGATGCCCGCCTCCTTCGGGAACTCGGTCATCACGCCCGACGAGTTGTTGATGCCGGTGCGCGCGTCGCGCTCGAAGTGGTTGCGCGCGTTGGACTTGAACAGCGAGGGGATGCCCAGGCGGCTGGCCTCGGTCATGGCCTGGACTGCGTTGGTGAACTGGGCCGCCTGCTGCGGCGTCAGCTGGGAGCCGGCGCGGATGCCGGCATCGGGGGCGCAAGTGCCTTTTTCGTTCACCACGTTGCGGATGATGAAGCGGTGCATCTTCTGCTGGTTGACGAAGTTGAAGGCCAGGGGCGAAGCCGCGCCGCCGCAACCGCCGTTGAGCGTGTCGATCAGCATCAGGCCGGCCTTTTCCTCCAGCGTCATCTGCCTGACCAGGTCGTCGACGCGCTTGCCGACCGGCTGGCGCCAGTCCTCGTAGACGTCCAGGCGGCCGTTGCCGTTGAGGTCCTTGTACTGGATGCCCTGGGCGCTCAGGACGGGCTTGACGCGGGCCTGCAGCTCCGGCGGCTGGCCGGGGGCGGCGGCAACGCTGCTGCCGGCTGCCAGCAGCACGGCGGCTGCGACCGGGGTGAAGGCGAGGGGGATGGTCTTGAAGTTCATGTCTCTGCTGGGCATAAAGAAACCCGGTCTGGGCCGGGCTTGGAACTTGCGGGTTGGTTTATTCCCCGTGCGGCGCGACCGTCACGAAGCCGCCGCCCTGGTAGATCGCGACCGGATCGTTGCGGTCGATCACGGGCTGGCGCGCCTCGACCTCGGCGCGGAACGGGTCCGAGCTGTCCTGCGGACGGAAGCCGATATGGCGCGCATGGCGGTTGTCCCACCAGCAGCTCTGGTTGTCGGACACGCCGTAGACGATGGTGTGGCCGACGATCGGCGCCGTCAGGCCGGCGACGATGGCGCGCTCGAGGTCGTCGAAGCTCAGCCAGGTCGACAGCATGCGGCGGTCCTTCGGGTAGGCGTAGGACGAGCCGATGCGCAGGCTCACGGTCTCGATGCCCCAGCGGTCCCAGTAGAGCTGGGCCAGGTCCTCGCCGAAGGCCTTGGACAGGCCGTAGAAACCGTCGGGCTTGGGCGGCATGCGGGTGTCGATCACCTCGTCCTGGCGGTAGAAGCCGGTGACGTGGTTGGAGCTCGCGAAGATGATGCGCTTGACGCCCTTCTTGCGCGCGGCCTCGTAGAGGTTGACCATGCCGACGATGTTGCCGGCCAGGATCGGTTCCCAGGGCTGCTCGGTCGACACGCCGCCCATGTGCACCACGGCGTCGACGCCGTCGAGCAGGTTCAGCATGTCCTCGGCGTTCTCGAGCGAGGCGATCACGATCTCCTCGCCTTCGGCCGCGGGGCCGATGTCGCGGCGATGGCTCAGGCGCAGCGTGTCGCAATAGGCTTTCAGGCGCGGGCGCAGTTCCTGGCCGAGGTTGCCGGCGGCGCCGGTCAGCAGCAGGCGGCCGAAGCGCAGGGAGGTGGCGGGGGTGTCCAGCATGGTTTGTGCTCCTGCCGCTCAGCGCACCAGCGCCGGCATCTTGTTGTTGAACTTCCAGCCCGGGATCAGGAACTGCATGGCGACGGCGTCGTCGCGCGCACCCAGGCCGTGCTGCAGGTAGAGCTGGTGCGCCTTGT
>JBEEPT010000220.1:0-4302 GCA_041190985.1 Pseudomonadota bacterium | reverse complement strand
GCCCAGCGAGAGCACCCGCCAGCGCTGGGCGCGCATGGCCCGCATCGCCGACAACGCCCGCGACGAGGGCCACGCCGAAGGCCTGCGCCAGGGCTACCGCAGCGGCTGGCGCTGGGGCCTGGGCTGCGGCGTGGTGGCCGGCGCCGTGCTGGCCTGCATCGCCTGGGCCATCTGGTTGACGGCCATCGCGCCCGATGTCGCCCCGCCCAGCGCGCGGCCGGCCGTAGCCACGCCTTCCTTAACCGCAACCACCAAGGAGTACTTGTGAACCACCAAGCCAAATGCGACGCCTACATCGCTGCCAAGGCCGCAATCAGCGCCAAGGGCAACGTCGACACCATCGCCGTGCAAGAGCTTGCCGAGCATGTGCTGCACCTGGTCGACGCAGTAAATAAAGCCGGCCCGAGCGCAGGCATAGACGCCGACCTACTGGCGCAAGCGAGCGCCGACGAGTTCTCCGACTACTTGTTCCACGCTTTGCGGCCCAGCGCTGGCGTCGACAACAACTGGCATGTCACCGACAGCGGAGACATGTGCGTAGCCCATTGCTATGGCTTCGGCCACGACGTGCTTGGAGGCAGGGGCCTTGCCCTACGGATTGTCGCTGCGTTGAACTACTGCCACGGCATCCATACCGCGCATCTGGTCGGGCACAGCCATGCTGCCGGGCAGCGCTTCTGGGAAGGATCGGTGCCATCAAAGGCTACCCAACTGTGATGCTGCGCCAGCCCATCACCGACGAGCAGCGGCGCCTGGCCTTCCGCCAGGTGCAGCGCCCGGGGTGGCCCAGCACGCTGGAGGCGGCGCTGGAGCATCACGTGTACCGCACCTGCCTGATCGGCATGGCTCGCAACCTCAACCGCCGCGGCATCGACCGCGCCCCGCAGCTCACGCTGTTCAACGACGAAAGACTTGATGCATGAATGCCATCCAGCTGGCCGAGCTGGCCCACCAGATAGCCGACCGCGCGGTGGTCTGCGACATCGAATCCGAGGGCCACCTGCAGACCGACGAACACGGCCGGCGCTGGTACGACACCCGCCCGATGCTGGACCCCCGCGAGCAACCCAGCGACTTCATCGAGATGGCCAAGCAGGCGCTCAGCTACGCGCTGGACCGCGGCCTGGTCTTCCCCCACCCCGCGCACGTCTACCTGGTGCGCATCACGAAAGCCCAAGCATGAGCACCAGCAAGCCCAAGCGCGTTTACCTCAGTGGTCCGATGTCCGGTATCGCCGACAACAACTTCCCGGCCTTTCACCGCGCGGCCGCACAGCTGCGGGCTAGCGGCCTCGACGTTGTCAGTCCGGCCGAGATCCAGGAAGCCGGCACCTGGGAGCTGTGCCTGCGCGCCGACATCCGCGAGCTGTGCACGTGTGACGCGATCGCACTGATGCCTGGCTGGGAGAACAGCAAGGGTGCCCAGCTCGAGCTGCACGTCGCGCACCGGCTGGGCATGGAGGTGATGCACCTGCAGCCCTCGTTCGACCTGGTCGCGCACCTGCAACGTCAAGCTTCCTTCAGCGAACGCACCTTTGGCCCTGGCGCGCGCATCGCCGGCGTCTGCGACCACATCCGCAAGGAGCTGGCGGAAGTGCAGGAAAGCGGCGGCAGCCTGGCCGAGTGGGTCGACGTGATCATCCTTGGCTTCGACGGGGCCTGGCGAAGTGGAGCCACGCCCGAGCAGATCGTCGAGGCCATCGTTACCAAGCAGGCCAAGAACGAGCAGCGGCGATGGCCCGATTGGCGCACCGCCGAGCCCGGTAAGGCCATCGAGCACGTGCGCGACGGTGAGCCGGCTGTAACGCCGTGAACACCAGCCCAGACGACGACGCGGCCGAGCTGGGCATGCGCCTGGCCCAGGCCAACGCGCCGGCCTTCGTCTACATGGCCCACCTGATGACTGCCGAGCAGCGCGTGGACTTCATCCGCGCCTTCTTCAGCTGCCTGAGCGGCATGGCCGAGCAGTCCATCGGCTACCAGGCCAGCCGCGAGGTGCTGAGCTTCGTGACCGACCTCAAGCCGGTGGCCAACACGCAACCGCTGCAGTAGCAGCACCCCAAGGAGCAACCCATGGCAAAAGCCCAGGCCGCGCGCGCGGCAGATCTCGACGACGACGACCGCGACGACGCACCCATCCAGCGCAGCCGCAGCACGGCCGGCAGCAAGCCGCCGCCGGCCACCACTGCACCCGCCAGCGTGTTCGCCATGGGGGCGGCGGCCAAGCCCAAGCGCGCAGCACCGGAGCGGCTGGATCTGAGCCAGATCTCGATCCGTCGCGGCGTGCCCATCCCCGATGCCGAGTCGCCACGCCGCGAATCGCCCTACCTGCAGTTGCTCAAGCGCATGCGGCCTGGCGACATGGTGGAGCTGTCCACCAAGCAGGCCTACAGCCTGCTGTCCCAGGCCAAGAAGCACCAGGTCGCCGTCACCCGCCGCAAGCTGGGCGAAGACAACTACGGCATCTGGCTCAAGTGAAGGAGGGCCACATGGACACCATCACCCAGATCCCGATCGAGCAACTGCACGAAAGCACTGCCAACCCGCGCCGCACCTACAGCGGCATCGACGAACTGGCCGCCAGCATCCGCGCAGAGGGCCGCATCCACGAGCCGTTGCTCGTGCGCCCGCGCATCACCAACGTGCTGCGCCCCGACGAGCACGACGGCTTCGAGCTGGTGTTCGGCCACCGCCGCCTGCGCGCGGCCGAGGAGGCCGGCCTGGCCACCGTGCCGTGCATGGTGCGCGCCATGTCCGACGTCGAGGCCGCCAGCGCCCGCGCGGCCGAGAACCTGCAGCGCGAGGACCTGCACCCCATCGAGGAGGCCGAAGGCTTCAAGGCCCTGCTCGACGTGGGCAACCTCAACGCCGACCAGCTGGCGGACAAGCTGGGCAAGAGCCGCAGCTTTGTGTACGGCCGGCTCAAGCTGCTGCAGGCCTGTCCCGAGGTGCGCAAGGCCTGCGCCGAGGGCAAGATCGGCAGCGAGGTGGCGCTGCTCATCGCCCGGCTGCGCACAGACAAGCTGCAGGCCAAGGCGCTGGGCTACATCCGCGGCAAGTACATCGACATGGGCGACGGCGGCGCCAAGAGCTTCCGCCAGATCCGCCAACTGCTGAACGAGCACTTCGCGCTCGAGCTGAAGGGCGCGCTGTTCGACACCACCGACGCGCAGCTGCTGCCCGACGTGGGACCCTGCACCACCTGCCCCAAGCGGGCCGGCAATGCGCCGGAGTACGCCGACATCGCGGCGCAGAAGGCCGACGGCCGCACCTATGCCAACTTCGACGGCGACAAGGCCTGGCTCGATCGCGTGCGCCACGGCGGGGCAGACGTCTGCACCGACCCCGACTGCTTCGACGCCAAGAAGCGCGCCCACCTGCGCAACCAGGCCGCCGCGCTGGAGGCCAAGGGCAAGACGGTGGTGGCCGGCAATGCAGCGCGCGCGGCCGTGGGCGCCGACGGCACCGTGAAGGGCGCGTACATCGCGCTGAAGGACGTCAAGGCCCAGCTGGGCAAGCCGCTCAAGCACGTCACCAACGCCAAGGGCGAGCACTTCAAGATGCCGATGCCCGCGGTGGTGCTCATCCAGGACCCGCGCACCGGCAAGACGGTCGAGGCCGTCAAGCGCGAGGATGCCAAGCTCGCCGGCGCCAAGGTGCCGGAGCCGGCCAAGAAGGCCGACAGCTGGGCCGAGCAGCAGCAGGCCCAGGCGACCCGCCACGCCCGCGAGCGAGCGCAGGTGCAGGCCGAGCGCGAGATCCGCCTGCAGATGCTGCACCAGGTGCGTGCCGCGGCGGCCGAGCGGGAGCGCAGCGCGCTCGACCTGCAGCTGATTGCACGCGCGGCGATCACCGGTGTCGACTACGAGGCCCGCGAGCTGCTCGAGGAGCTGTGGCCCGGCGTGCTGCGCGACGGCGGCGCCAAGCTGCTGCCCACGCTGGATGCGGGCCAGCTGGCCCGGCTGGCGCTGGACTGCGCGCTGATCAAGGACCTGATGCCGCGCTGGGTGAGCGACATCAACAAGCTGTCGCCCAACCTGCAGGCGGCTGCCGAGCACCACGGGGTGGATCTGGCCGTATTGCGCAAGGCTGCGAAGGGTGCTTCTACCCCTTCCCCTGCTGCGCAGGCGGCGAAGAAGGCGGCGCCTGCTGCGCGCGGCGTGCGCTATCGCTGCCCGCTGACGCTGTCGACCTGGTCGGGCAAGGGGTTGCAGCCCGCCTGGTTGAAGGCCGCGCTGGCCAGCGGCAAGAAGCTGGCCGACTTCGACGTGAGCAAGGGCAAGGAAGTGGCCCGCCCCGCGGG
>JBEEPT010000219.1:0-5268 GCA_041190985.1 Pseudomonadota bacterium | reverse complement strand
GTCACCCTGCGCTACATCGGCGATCGCGATGCGGCTGGCGTCTATGGCCTCCTGGCCCGGAGCCATGCCGGCGCGCTCGCGGATGCGATCGCTCGATCCGAGCAGCCGGCTGCGGGAGGTGGCTCTTGACCTTCGCCACCGACACCACGGTCCCCGTCGACACCGTGGTCACCCGCATCGAGTTCGAGCACCTGGACTCGGCGAGCGGGGGAGGTGAGCAGTGACGAAGAACCTGAGCGAAGTCCTCGTCAAGGCCGCTCGCAAGACGCACGTTTGCAACTGGTGCAGCGAGCCCATCGAGATCGGCTCCAGCTACGTCCGCCAACGCAACGTGGACGGCAACGACGCATGGACCGTGCGCTTGCATCCCGAGTGCGACGAAGCGTTCGGCACCCTCGACCACTTCGAGCAGGAGGAGTCGATGGTCTACGGCCAGACCTACACGCGCGGATGCACTTGCGAGCGCGGCGACGTGTTCTGCGATCGCACGGAGCGGTGCATGGGAGGTGCGCAGTGATCCGCCGCTCCCTGCCCATGCACTGGCGCTACCGGGGCGAGATCGCCTGTGGCGTGTCGTTCAGCCGCTCCCAAGTGGACCGCCGCACGACGACGGACGAACGCAAGGTGACGTGCCCGCACTGCATCGCGGTGCAGTTCGCGATGGTGGGCGCGTGGCGGAAGCTGCCGCTGCACGAAGACGACGTGGTGCATGCGGTGCAGGAGACATTGGCCGCGCTCCCCCGCCGTGGGTGGGACGCGACGACGATCAAGGCGGCATACGAGAGGGCGAGGCGATGAAGCGAGAGAGGCAAGATGCGATCTGGGCCGAGGAGATGCGCAAGGCCGGGGTGCCGGCTGGGGCGGTGCCGCGATGAAGCCCATCGCCTGCTGGTTCGGGCGCCACGCGTGGGAAGCCAAGGTGACGCGCGACGTGGACGTGATGACCGTGCTGTGCGCGTGCACGGAGTGCGGCAAGTGGTGGTCGTCGTCGTGCCTGTCGGTCTACGGCGGCGACTACGAGGCCATCGGTAGCCACTGCTGGCACGGAGGCGACAGGGCCGCAGCCGCCGCCATCTACGGCCGCGCTCGCGTTCTTGGAGAGATTGTGGACCTGCGCAAGAAGGAGCCGAAGCCATGACCGCCGACACCGCCAAGTGCGCCGGCATCCACTGCCCCATGCGCGATCGTTGCGACCGCTTCGTGCGGCCTGCGTCTGACGGCGACTCGTGGTACGTGCCGTCCTTCCGTCGTGTCGACCGTGAGACCGCCATGCAGTTCGGCGGCGAATGGTGGGTGTGCGACGGCTTCATGCCGGCGACGGTTCAGCCGCACGGCGGGGCGGTTGAGGAAGGAGACGGGGCGTAACCATGGCCAGCCTCCGCACCATCTACGAACGCGCCGTCGAGGCGATCCAGCAGGCCATGACGGCCGCTGTCAACGAACCGCGCACTGTGCTCGCTTTGGCCAAGGAACTGCGGGCGCTGCTGCGGCAGATGGCCGACGTGGCCAGCGAGCCCGTGCAGAAGGACGAGCGCATGGCCGCCCTCGCACGCCGCCGTCATGCGAAGGTCGATGCGGCAGCGCATGCGGAGCCCATGCGAGAAGCATGCGGCAGCGCATGCGAGACCGATGCGACAGCGCATGCGGCGGATGATGCGGCGTCCGTTGTGGTGCCTTCTTATTCTGGTACTGAAGTACGTACGTCTGAGAATGCAGAAGAGAGCCAGAAGGAAGAAGTTACAGCAGATGCAGTACTAGTACTAGACGCCACAACGCCGCGCCCTGCGGACCCTGTGCGGACGCGCGCCTTGTTCGATGCGCCGCCGCATGCGGAAACCGATGCGCGAAAGCGTGCGGCGGTTGTGCGCAGGCCCGACGACGTTCCGCAGCAGGTGTGGGACGACTGGTGTGCGCTGCGGCGACGCAAGCGGGCCACCGTCAGCGAGACGGGCGTGGCGTCCATGCGAGCCGAGGCCGGGAAGGCCGGCATGCAGCTGGCCGAGGCCATGACGGTGCAGGTGGCCAACGGCTGGCAAGGGTTTCGGGCCGACTGGGTGGCGAAGGCCGCCGCCGGCACGGGTGGAGGGTTCGACCGATCCGGCCGCTGGACGGGTGTGCCCCGCGTCCAGAGCCTCGACGACTACCGGGGGACGCGTCCATGCGATGAGAACGGAGTGCCGATCCTGTGAGCAACATTCAACGTAGCTGGGTGGAAGTGGCCCGAGTGCGGCGCAGCTGCGACCGCCACGGCGAGTTCGAGGCAGTGGCGAGCGAACTGCGGCCGGCTCCGCTGCACGTCGCCACGCGGCAGCCGAAGCAGTTCCAGGCGGTGACGAGCTGCCCGATCTGCGACGGCGAGCGGCAGCGCGAGGCCGACCAGCGGCATGCCGAGATCATGGGCGGGGTTTCGGAGCGCGACCGGCTGCGAGCGGCGGCGATGCGCGAGGCCGGCATCCCCGACCGGTTCAAGGATGCCGACGTCTGGCACTGGCAACACGGCATGGACCAGCAGCGCCGCGTCTGGGACTGCGTGCGCGACTACTGCACGGGGATCGAACACGTCCTGGCGACTGGCCAGTGCCTTGTGCTGCTGGGGGCGCCGGGGACGGGGAAGACCCACCTCGCCTGTGGCATCGTTCGGCACGTCACCGAGAAGGGCGGTAGGGCGCGCTACGCGACCGTTCTAGACGCGATCGGCACCATCCGCGCCACCTACAGCCGGGGGGCGGAACGAAGCGAGGAGGAGGCCATGGCGGCCCTCTGCGACGTTGACGTGCTGGCGCTCGACGAAGTGGGCCGGCAGACGGACACC
Source organism: Pseudomonadota bacterium (assembly GCA_041190985.1). Lineage (GTDB taxonomy): Bacteria > Pseudomonadota > Gammaproteobacteria > Burkholderiales > Burkholderiaceae_C > Malikia. The sequence goes on along the minus strand of JBEEPT010000219.1, from coordinate 2,456 downwards.
GCCTACGAGCGCGAGATGCTGTTCCGCATCCTCGACCGCCGCTACCGGGAGACGCGGCCGACGGTGCTCGTCTCCAACCTGAACCGCGACAAGTTGCTCGACTTCCTGGGCGCGGCGCTGGCCGACCGGACGCGCGAGGCTGGCGGGCGGTGGCTGGTGTTCGATTGGGCCAGCCAGCGCAGCAGCAAGCCGGTGCCGGTGGCGACGGCCGCGAAGGGGGAAGCGTGAGCTACCGACCTCGCTACGCCGTGGACTTCGCCAAGTTCCGCGAGATGTGGGACGCAGGCGACAGCACGAACAAGATCGCCCGGGCCTTGGAGGTCTCGCCGCACTGGGTGCTCTTGAACTCCAAGCGCATGGGGTTCCCGGCCCGCCCGCCTCGCTGCCGGCGAACGGTGTGCACCAAGGGCCACGACCTGACGAACCCTGGCTCCGTCTACGACGACGGAAGCTGCAAGATGTGCCGCAAGATCTGGCACGCCGCGCAACCGATGCGCACGACGCCGAAGCGCACGGTTCAGCAGGACCGCGAGGACGTGCTGCGCACGCGGCGGATGCTCGACCTCATGCGCGAGATCGAGCAGTGCGCGACGCACTGGGAGCGGGAGCCGTTGCAGCAGGAGTTCGCGCGGTTGCAGGCGATGAGCACGGGGGGCGACGAGTGAGAGAGCTTCACCTATTCGCCGGCATCGGCGGCGGCATCCTCGGCGGCCTGCTGCTGGGGCACGAGTGCGTCGGGGCCGTCGAGATCGACGCCTACTGCCGCCAGGTGCTCCAGGCTCGGCAGCATGAGAGGCTGCTGCCGCCGTTCCCGATCATGGAGGACGTGCGCGCGTTCGACGGCACTGCCTGGCGCGGTCGTGTCGACGTTGTGGCCGGCGGGTTCCCCTGCCAGCCGTGGAGTGTCGCTGGGAAGCGGCTTGGCTCTGCCGACCATCGCCACCTGTGGCCCGAGATGGCCCGAATCATCGGAGAGGTTCGACCCCGCTATGCCTTCCTTGAGAACGTCAGCCTTGCTGCCTTTGAGCAACCCTTCGCCGACCTTTCGGCAATGGGCTACCGAGTCCCGCCAGCTCTCTGCATCGGTGCAAGCCACCTTGGCGCACCGCATCGACGCCTTCGCTGGTGGTTGCTTGCTGCCGACGCCAGCGGCGAGGGACTGGAAGGACGGGGGGCATCCATCGGAATACCAGCGCCACACGCCTGGCCTAGCGGCGCACGCTGGTGGGCCACTGAACCCCGTGTGGGTCGAGTGGCTCATGGGGCTCCCGCTCGCATGGACCGACTGCGGGCGCTCGGCAACGCGCAAGTTCCAGCGATGGCGGCGGCTGCATTCCTCGAACTGCGGAAGCGGCTCGAACTTGAGGTGACCCGATGACCCACCCCATCGGCACCGCCGTGACGTTCACGGTCCCGCACCCCGTCGCGTCGTCGAAGAACCGGAAGCGCATCTTCGCCCGCCCCGGCCGCCGCGCGATCGTGCTGCCGTCGAAGCAGGCGCGGGACGACATCGCCGAGATTCGAGCCCTCGCCGCAGCCGCCGCGCGTGGCATGCAGTTCGGGACGGACGACGCGCTTCGGATCGACTACGTGCACGACATCGCCAGCGACTCGTTGGCCGTCACCGTCACGAAGATCGGCACGCTGCCGACGAAGGGCCGGCGCGGCACGAAGCGCGACGTGCACGGGATGCTGGAGACCATCGCGGACGCGCTGCAGGGCGTGCTGTATCCGAACGACAGCGCGGTGGACGAGTTCGGGGGGAGGCGGAAGCGGTGAACGGGGCTCGGAACACGGCTAGGAACGGCGGGGCCGGGCTAGGCGAGGCAAGGCGCGGCGGGCCAATGCATGGCACCGGGCTTGGCTTGGAACTTGGCGCGGCATGGCGATGCGCGGCTGGCCCCGGCATGGCGCGGCGCGGCTGGGCACGGCAGGGCCGGGCAGGGTTTGGCTTGGAACGTGGCACGGCCTGTTGTGGCGGGGCGAGGCGTGGCGGGGAGCGGCGCGGCTCGGAACGCGGCCTGGTGTGGCGAGGTGGGGCGGGGCTAGGCAGGGCGTGGCAAGGCTCGGAACTCGGCTCGGCAGGGCAAGACCGGGCAAGGCTTGGCAGGTCCAGGCAAGGCATGGCGACCTGGGGAAGTCGTGAAACTCCCCACCAATCGGCGAACGCCTGCGGCCGTTAACGGCGGGCACCAACAACCGTAGAGAGAAGCAGACAGATGAAGGAACGCACGTACACGATCAAGGGCACCCGCCCGCTGGTTCAGCACAACGAGCAGCTCGCCGACCCTCTCAACAAGTGGGCGAGGCTGGTGGCCGAGATCAGCAAGAAGAAGAAGAAGACGGAGGACGACATGATGGAGATGAGCCGCCGCGAGTGGTTCGGTGGCCTCTATTTCGACGAGGAGAATGGCGTCCACATCCCGGAGCGGTGCCTTGAGCGCATGCTTCGCGAT
>JBEEPT010000218.1:0-4900 GCA_041190985.1 Pseudomonadota bacterium | reverse complement strand
GGCAGGCCCTGATCGGACAGGCTGAGGTCCTCGGGTCGCAGGCCGTAGACCAGCTCGCCGCCGCCGCGCACGTCCAGCGCCGCCTGCTGGCGCGAGTTCAGCGCGAGGTCGACGCCGTGCGCCGTCACGCGCTGGCCGTGGCAGCTCGCGTCGATCATGTTCATCGCGGGCGAGCCGATGAACTCGGCGACGAAGCGGTTGGCCGGGCGGCCGTAGATGTCGGCCGGGCTGCCGAACTGCTGCACGATGCCGTCCTTCATCACCGCGATGCGGTCGCCCAGCGTCATCGCCTCGACCTGGTCGTGCGTGACGTAGACCGTGGTGGTGCGGGTGCGCTGGTGCAGCTGCTTGATCTCGGCGCGCATCTCGACGCGCAGCTTGGCGTCGAGGTTGGACAGCGGCTCGTCGAACAGGAACAGCTTGGGGTCGCGCGCCAGGGCACGGCCCATCGCGACGCGCTGGCGCTGGCCGCCCGAGAGCTGGCCCGGCTTGCGGTCGAGCAGGTGGCCGATCTGCAGCATCTGCGCCACGCGCTGCACCGCGGCTTCGCGCTCGGCCTTGGGCACCTTGCGGATCTCCAGGCCGAAGGCGATGTTCTGCGCCACCGTCATGTTGGGGTAGAGCGCGTAGCTCTGGAACACCATGGCGATGTCGCGGTCCTTGCTCGGCAGGTTCGTGACGTCGCGTTCGCCGATGTGGATCGACCCGGAGGTCGGCGAGTCCAGGCCGGCGATCATGCTCAGCAGCGTGGACTTGCCGCAGCCCGAGGGACCGACGAGGATCAGGAATTCGCCGGCCTCGATCTCGAGGTTGATGCCCTTGAGGATGTGGGTGTCCTGCTGATAGGTCTTGCGGACGTTGCGGATGGCGAGTGCGCCCATGATGATCTCCTTTAACCCTTGACGGCGCCGGCGGTCAGCCCGCGCACGAAGAACTTGCCTGCGACGATGTAGACGATGAGGGTGGGCAGGGCGGCGATCAGCGCTGCGGCCATGTCCACGTTGTATTCCTTGACGCTGCTCGAGGTGTTGGCCAGGTTGTTCAGGCCGACCGTGATGGGCTTGCTGTCCGCGCCCGAGAACACGACGCCGTAGAGGAAGTCGTTCCAGATGTTGGTGAACTGCCAGATCAGCGTCACGACCAGGATCGGCGTGGACAGCGGCAGCACGATGCGGCGGAAGATCTGCCAGAAGGTCGCGCCGTCGAGCATCGCGGCCTTGATCAGTTCGTCGGGCAGGCCGACGTAGTAGTTGCGGAAGAACAGCGTGGTCGAGGGGATGCCGGCCAGCACGTGCACGAAGATCAGGCCCCACAGCGAGCTCGCGATGCCGAGCCAGCCCAGCACCTGGCTCATCGGCAGCAGCACCACCTGCATCGGCATGAAGACGCCGAACAGCATGAAGGCGAACAGCGTCTCGCTGCCGCGGAACTTCCACTTGCTCAGCACGTAGCCGTTGAGCGAGCCCAGCAGGGTCGAGGTCAGCACGGCCGGCACCACCATGGCGACCGAGTTCCAGAAGAAGGGCTTGAGGCCCTCGCACTGCACGCCGGTGCAGGCGCTGCTCCAGGCCTTGGACCAGGCGTCCAGCGTCGGCGCGGTCGGCAGGCTCAGCAGGTTGCCGGCGCGCAGCTGCTCGGCGTCCTTGAGCGAGGTCGTCAGCATGACGTACATCGGGGTCAGGAACCAGGCCGCGAAGATCAGCAGCGCGCCCCACAGCAGCAGTCGGTGTAGGTTCAGTCGGTTCATCGCTTGGTCCGCAGTTCAGAGTAGAGGTAGGGCACGACGATCGCGGCAATCGTCGCGAGCATCACCGTCGCGCTGGCCGCGCCCAGGCCGATCTGGCCGCGGGTGAAGGCGTGGGCGTACATGAAGGTCGCCGGCAGGTCGGTGGCGAAGCCGGGGCCGCCGGCGGTCAGGGCCATCACGAGGTCGAAGCTCTTGATCGCGAGGTGGCTGACCACCATCAGGGTGCTGAAGAAGACCGGGCGCAGGCTGGGCAGGATGATGCTCCAGTAGATGCGCGGCAGGCTGGCGCCGTCGACCTGGGCGGCCTTGATGATCGAGTCGTCGATGCCGCGCAGCGCCGCCAGGAACAGCGCCATCACGAAGCCGGAGCTCTGCCAGATGCCGGCGATCACGACGCAGTAGATCGCCTTGTCGGGGTCGACCAGCCAGCCGAAGCTGAAGCTCTCGAAGCCCCACTGGTGCATCAGGTGCTCGAGCCCGAGGCCGGGGTTGAGCATCCATTTCCATGCGGTGCCGGTGACGATGAAGGAGATCGCCATCGGGTAGAGGTAGATGGTGCGCAGGAAGCCTTCCCCGCGCACCTTCTGGTCCAGCAGGACCGCCAGCACCACGCCGACCGCCATGGCGCCGCCGATGAACAGCAGGCCGAAGATGGCAAGGTTGCCCAGCGCGACGCGAAAGCGCTCGTTGTCGAACAGCGCCTCGTATTGCGTCAGCCCGACGAAGTCGTAGTTGGGCAGGATGCGCGAGGCCGACATCGAGAGATAGCCGTTCCAGGCCATCAGGCCGTAGATGAACAGCAGCGAGAGCACGAAGCTGGGTGCGATGACCAGCTTGGGCAGCCAGGAGGTGGACGAACGTGGTGTGGCGGACATGGCTTAACGGGTCTTGGCGGCGGCGGCGATCTTGGCCTGGGCGTCCTTGGAGCTCATCTTGTCGTCATTCCAGAACTGGCTGACCGCGTCCTGGATGGCGCCGGAGACCGCCGGGGCGACGGCCATCTGGTGGGCGATCGACGGCACCAGGGTGCCGGACTTGGCGGTCTCGACGAAGTCCTTGGCCGAGAGCTTGGCGCAGTCGTCGAACTTGGACATGTCCATGTTCAGGCGCACCGGAATCGAGCCCTTGTTCAGGTTGAACACTTCCTGGAACTGCGGCGACATGATCGCGGCGGCCAGGTCCTTCTGCGCCTTGATGCTGGCTTCGTTCTTGAGCTTGAACATCGCGAACGAGTCGATGTTGAAGGTGAAGTCCTTGGCGGTGCCGGGGGCGGCGATGCAGGCGAAGTCCTTGCCCGGCTTCTTGCCGGCGGAGATGAACTCGCCCTTGGCCCAGTCGCCCATCAGCTGCATGCCGGCCTCGCCCTTGATGACCATGGCGGTGGCCAGGTTCCAGTCGCGGCCCGGGGCGTTCTTGTCGGTGTAGGACTTGACCCGCTTGAAGGTGTCGAGCACCTTGGTCATGGTCGCGCCGTTGAGCGTGGCCTGGTCGAGCTGAACGAAGGCCTTCTTGTAGAAGTCGGCCCCGCCGACACCGAGGGCGACGCTCTCGAAGGTGGTGAAGTCCTGCCAGTTCTGGCCGCCGTGGGCGACCGGGATGATGCCGGCGGCCTTGAGCTTGTCGGCGGCGGCGAAGAACTCGTCCCAGTTGGTCGGCAGCTTGGCGCCGGCCTTCTTGAACACCTCGGGGTTGGCCCACAGCCAGTTCACGCGGTGCACGTTGACCGGCGCGGCGATGTAGTTGCCCTTGTACTTCATCACGTTGGCCACGACCGGGGGCAGCACCTTGTCCCAGTTCTCGGCCTTGGCGACGTCGTCGATGTTGGCCAGCACGCCTTCGGCGGCCCATTCCTGCAGCGCGGGACCCTTGATCTGGGCCGCAGCCGGCGCGTTGCCCGAGACCACGCGCGACTTCAGCACCGTCATGGCGTTGTCGCCGCCGCCGCCGGCCACCGCGAAGTCCTTCCAGCTGTGGCCCTTGGCCTGCAGCTGCTCCTTCAGCGCCGCGGCGGCCTTGGCCTCGCCGCCGCTGGTCCACCAGTGCAGCACTTCGACCTCGCCGGCGAAGGCCGACGCGGCGGCGCAGGTAGCCAGCGCGGCGAGCGCCGAGCGGCTGTACGAGAAGGGGGTACGCTTGTTCATGGTGTCTCCTGTGTTGGCCTGTGTGGTCGGCCGGTTGGTCAACGCCGTCGCTTTAATGAAGCTGACTGGCAGGTCGAATTATTAACGTTTGATTAATGAATTGAGCTAGGTGTAAACCCTTGCTTAAGGTACAAGGCGGTTACGTGCCTTGCGTGCCAGGCATCCGTTAAGCTTCGGCCATGAAGTTGCTGCTCGCCGAAGACGACCCCATCCTGGCCGACGCCCTGAGCACCCAGCTCGGCGACGCGGGCTACGAGGTCGAACATGCCCCCAACGGCCCGGTGGCCGACTACCTGCTGCACCGCCAGGCCTTCGACATCGCCGTGCTCGACGTCGGCCTGCCCATGATGGACGGGCTGGCGGTGCTCAGGCATGTGCGCCAGACCCAGCCGGCCCTGCCGGTGCTGCTGCTGTCGGCGCGCGACGCGCTGGACGACCGGGTCGCCGGCCTGCAGGCCGGCGCCGACGACTACGTGACCAAGCCGTTCGACCTGCCCGAGCTGCTGGCGCGGCTGCAGGCGCTGCTGCGCCGCACCCAGCCGCAGCCGGCCACGCTGCAGCTGCGCGGCCTCGAGCTCGACGCCGACCGCCGCCGCGCCACCGTGGCTGGCGAGGCGCTCGAGCTGAGCGGGCGCGAGTGGACCCTGCTCGAGCTGCTGCTGTCGCAGCGCGAGAAGGTGGTCAGCAAGGAGCAGATCGCGCAGGCCTGGTCGGGCGACGGATCCGAGGGCGGCACGGGCAACACGATCGAGGTCTACATCCACCGCCTGCGCCGCAAGCTCGAGGGCGCCGGGCTGGCGATCCGCACCGTGCGCGGCCTGGGCTACCTGCTGGAAGAGGCGGACGGCGCTTGAACCTCAAAGGCTGCCTGCGTCGCATGTTCGGACCCGCGCGCCATTCGCTGGCGCGCCAGCTGCTGCTGTGGATGCTGCTGCCGCAGCTGGTGCTCTGGATCGCGGGCGGCGTGGCGGCCTACCGCTTTGCCGCCGGCTACGCCAACGAGGCGATCGAT